>CAZYEL010000041.1:0-2747 GCA_964646415.1 uncultured Candidatus Saccharibacteria bacterium | reverse complement strand
GCCGCCAAATGACTGCATCACATTCACCTCGCTCATGGTGCCAGAGAGAATTTCTATCTCTTTTGTCTCGCACCGCGGGAATATGTGCGACCTGCAAAAGGATATCGTCATTCCTCTCATCATAATCCAAAAAACACGGCGCAGAAAGCGTCCGGAGTTATTTCTTCAGCAATTGCAGAACCAACCCAATCATCCTCTCTTTATGCTTCGGGTCGCTTTCTGCCATTAAAGAGGGCCAGCGTAATAGTTAGAATGTAACATTTTGAACTGTTGCACTTTTTGCAAGAGTTACAATGTGCCTATTTTGCACATTCCTTTCCTGATTAATTCCCCACTATCGCCAGTATGTGTAGATTTTGCACATACTATTCCGCGAAGCTCGAATGCTCCGTTTTTCGCCTGATATATCACGATATTTCTTGCTTCTTACGCATAGCCTTTCATCGTAGTTTAAAACAGGCGGTGCAGAAAACACGGCAAACCATAACGACAACAGTGAAAATCGCCACCGCAGTTCCGTTCCTTGATTCTTTATGCGACTTATGTATACTACTAATGTCTTTCAGTTGCCATAACTGAAAGGGTATTACATCCAAGGGCCACCCTCCGCGAGGAGGGTGGTCTTGTTTTTAGCTTTTTTCCATGCGGTGCTTCAGTTCCTTTCCCCAAATATCCTCTTCAACATTGAGCACATCAAAATATCCATCTCCTCCAGTTCGCAATTCCTGCGATATATTATTTTTTGAAGAGAAAACAAACACTTTCTTCTCCCTGCGTCGCAGATACGTCACTAATGCCAAAAAATCAGAGTCACCGGTAAAAAGGATTGCGATACTGTATTTCTTCAAGTGGTGGAGCACATCGATAGTCATCTCCACATCCATATTCCCCTTCTCCTCGATAGACTCACCCGCTTCACTCACCACACTGATACGTTTCAGCTCTTTCTTTCGGACAGTGAATCCGAGACGCTTCTTAAGGAAAGTAAAAAATTTATGTTTTCCGTCCGTACTATAGTCTCGCGTACCTTCTGCGGGATATGCAGTGTAATAAAAAATTTCTATCGCGGCAACAGAAAACTTACTTTTAAGAAAAGAACGGAGCTTCTCGTAATCAAAAAATTTTCCTTTGGCCTTCTGTGCTTGCCACAGGTTTGATGCATCGATAAATACGTAGGCTATATTTTCCATTATCCCTTTATATTAATCCAAAAAACACGGCGCCGAAAGCGCCGTTAGACAATGACGATAATCCCATAAAGTCGCTACGCGCCCACGGGACAAGCAGCGACTATAACAAGAATCTATCTCCCCCAGCGCGGGCGGCGGGGACCACGAGAAGCACCACCGAAACCGCCCCGTGAAGGCGGACGAGAAGACGAGCGATTGCCGTAGCTATTGCCACCGGAAAAACTCGGACGAGGGGCCGGAGAAAAACCCGGGCGCGGAGCGCGCGAGAATGCGCGCCGGTTGCCGCCAAACCGCGGGAATGGCTCGCGGTCGGGAATCACGTCGGCGCGCGGAGGCGGAAGGTCTGCGGGAAGTTTTGAAAGCGGCAAGTTGCCGCGGATAAGCCGCTCGATGCTCCGCACGTCATTCTTCTCGTTCGGCATCGCAAAAGAAATCGCGTGCCCCACGCCGCCCATGCGGCCGGTGCGCCCGATGCGGTGCACATAATCCTCCGCACTCATCGGCAAATCGTAATTTACCACAAGCTCAATTCCCTTTACGTCGATGCCCCGCGAGGCAATGTCCGTCGCAACGAGTATCCGGTACCTGCCGTTCCGGAACCCTTCAAGCGCCTCCTTCCTCTGCCCGAGCGAGCGGTTGGAGTGAATCTCCGCGGCGCTGTATCCCAAGGCGCGCAGCCCCGCCGCAATCCGCTTCGCGCCGAATTTCATCTTTGCAAAAATCAAGGTTGACCCCTTCCGCTCCGCGAGGATTTTCTCGAGCAGGCGGGATTTGTCCTTCCGTTCGATAAAGAAAACCTCCTGCGTCACCTTCTCCGCGGCGGTGCCCTGCGGCGCAATCTCCACGCGGACGGGGAGCTTCATATGCGCGCGGGCAATGCTCACGATATTCTCCGGCATCGTCGCCGAAAAAAGCATCGTCTGCCGCGCGGTGGGCAATGCGCCAAGAATGCGCCGCAGCTGCGGCGCGAATCCCATGTCGAACATCCGGTCCGCTTCGTCGAGGACAAGAATTTTCACCCCGGCGAGCGAGAGCGTCTTCTGCTCAAGGTGGTCAATAATGCGCCCCGGCGTACCTATCACCACCTGGGGATTCCGGCGAAGCTGCTGGAACTGGCGGCCGATTGCTTCCCCGCCGATAAGGACCGCACCCTTCACGCCGAGCGGACCACCCACTTTTCCGAACGCTTCGTATACTTGCAAGGCAAGCTCGCGCGTCGGGACCACCACAAGCCCCTTCGCGCCGCGAAGCGCGGCTTGAATCATGGGAATGCCGAATGCAAGCGTCTTCCCCGTCCCCGTCTGGGCAATACCCACCAAGTCTTTCCCCTCTATACCCACAGGAATAGAACGCTCCTGAATGGGCGTCGGTGTTTTGAAATTGAGTTTGTCGAGCACACCCAAGATGTTCGGGGCAATGCCGAGATTTTGAAAACCGCTGATTGGTGACATAAGAAACACCCTACCACAGAAACGCTGAAATGCCTAATATTTGTCAAAATCACCGTAATGTCCCAGCACCTTGGAAACACCTGCATGTTCAGACAGGTATCCTTCC
>CAZYEL010000040.1:0-3049 GCA_964646415.1 uncultured Candidatus Saccharibacteria bacterium | reverse complement strand
TAGTAATCGCGGATCAGAACGCCGCGGTGAATACGTTCTCGAGTCCTGTACTCACAATGAAAGCGCGCAGCAGCTATATTCGCCAGACGGTTGAAATCCGTCCCTCCCTCCGTCAAGGGAGCGTAGCAGAAGGATAGATTCGCGTCGCGAGGCGCGGATCGGAGGATCCGGATGCAAATGGTAGCCGAAACTCCGCCAGTGAGCGGAAAAGAGCCGGTCGACCCACCAGTGGGCGGTGAGGGTGGGGAAGACCAGTGGAACAGCTCGTTTCGGATGTCGGGAAAGGAGAATGTAGTGACCTGTGGAGATCTTGACGTTGCTTGCTTCCACAAAGGGAGCATAATGTAACTGACGCGGCGTCAAGAAGTCAGCTGGAGCATAGTATTGTTCGGATTTCAGATATCTGATTTCAGATATCTGATAACCGCATGAGAAGGCCCCCACTCAATGCAACTCACGCCTGATTACATTGTTGGATTAGTTGACGGTGAAGGAAGCTTTACTGTCTATATCCGTAATCCGGAAGATTCGCGGGAACGCGTACGACGCGTTCGTGCAGAAGCGAAGTTCTATGTAAAACTCATAGAGAAAGATAAAGAAGTTCTTTATCGGCTTCGGGAATTCTTCGGATGCGGCAATATCTACGTTTCAGAAAGATGGAAGAAGAAATCATCAGCAATGTTATCGGTTCGAAGTGAGCAGCCGTGATGATCTTAAACGGACAATCATTCCCTTCTTTCGTGCGCATAAACTTCAATTTATTTCGAAGGCGCACGACTTCAAGATATTCTGTGAGTTGTTTGTGATGCTTGAACAAAACAAGCACTTGGAGATGGAGGGAATTACACGGATGTATCAGTTGAAGCAAGAGATGCATTGAGCTCGCCGTATACGGGAAATCCGTCCGTACGGTGGGAACGTCAACTCCGTGTTATCGGAGAACAATCGCCCGTCACGCCAAGGGAGCCGGGAATGGGTAAGGTCCCGCAAGGGATTAGCCCAAGCTCGGTGACATGGGCGAAGTCGTAACAAGGCACGGGTAGCGGAAGCTGTTCGTGGAACAATTAAACTACATAGTCGAGTCTCAGGTTTCATGTATCAGGTTCCAAGTTTTCCTTGATTCTTGATACTTGACGCTTGATACTCGGTGCGTCGCATGACGCACCGCTAATTGGAGCAACTAAAAAGCTTTTATGCGTTGCCGCGGATGTTCGCGGACTTGACGCGGAAGGTCACGGAATGTTTTCTGCGTCGTTCGGCGTTCAGTCGGCGTTTTTCAGCGCGCGTTGTTTGTAGCAACGCGATGGGGTATACTGGTGCAATGCTGGACCCGCAGAATATTATTATGGTCATCGAGGATGACCCGTTCCTCTCTTCGATTCTGAAGGCGAGGCTGGAGAAAGACGGGTTTCAGGTTATCCAGGCATTCAACGGCGAGGAGGCGCTCACGAAACTTCGGGAAACGTCGCCCGGGCTCGTGATTCTCGACCTTATCATGCCGAAGATGTCGGGCTTCGAGGTGCTCCAGGCGATTTCCATCGACCCCCAACTCAACAAGATTCCCGTGGTGGTGGTTTCGAACCTCGGCCAGCAGGACGACGTGGCAAAAGCAAAGGGCTTTGGTGCGATTGATTACTTTATCAAGATGCGGATGTCGGTTGACGACCTCATCACAAAAATCCGCAACATCATCACGACGAGGGGAATAAAATAGCGAATGGCAAATAGCCAATAGCGATACTCTGGACATTTTTTCAATCATCATTTACAATTTGAGCCATTAGCCATTCCCATGGATGCAGAAGTACTCAAGAAAGTAAAACCCGGTGCGCGCGTGCGCGTGTTTGAGCAGAAAAGCGCGTTCGAGGGGCTTGTGATTGCCCGGAAGCACGGAACGGAGGCCGGTGCCACGTTTATCGTCCGCACGATTATTGCGGGCGTGGGCGTGGAAAAAGTGTTTCCCGTTCATTCTCCTTCAATTACGAAAGTGGAGATAGTCTCTTCGCCGAAGAAGGTGCATACCGCGAAGCTTTATTGGGTGCGGAAAGCATCGGGGGCGAAAATAAGGCAACGATTGGGGGTCTCTCTTTAGGGTTTCTTCTACTCTCAATTTTATAGATTCTAGTGCGGCCGCGAGAGCGGCTTATTTCGTGTAGCTGTGTAAAATTTGACATCATTTCTATAAAAGTGTTATTAAGAATTTAAGCATTTTTAAAAAATTTCGTTATGTGACGAACATGTGACGAACAAATGAAAGCAAATCTATGAAACTAAAACCAGTAATGTCCCCAAATTTGCCGCTTCGGTTGGCCTTCGCATTTATAAGTCCAAAACTCAACACGTGGTATCTCGAGGAGATATGCAAGGGCTGTCTCCACGTTCAAAATCCCACTCCCTCTGGTCATTACATCCAAGTTCCCGACTTTTCGGTTGAATGGGAGAATGGAAAAATGGGAGTTGAGGTTTCTTTCTCCAAACTTTCGGCGAGCTTCACGCGTTCCGGGTTGGATTTTCACAACGCCAGAGTGAAGATCGTAGAAAGGTTTACGCAGGTAATCCAGACGAATCTTCCGCGGGGAAAGATGAGCACCCTTTTCGTCGGTTCCCAGACCGACAAGCCCATCGAGGGAATCGATGGCTCACTCACCACGCTCCATGAGACCGACGACATCGAGATTCAGGGAATTGCAGAGCCCTGTCCGGACCTTGAAATCAGGGCGGATGCCTTGATATTCAAGCTCCTTCAGTTTCGTGGGGGTGTTCCCAATTTATCCCGCTTGGATTTAACTGGCGCGGGAGTTGGGAGAGGGAACTAATTTCGAGCATCCTGCCTGCCGGCAGACAGGATTGGGGAGTGAAATTCAACGAAAGACCGCCGTGGCGCAATGCTACGGGGGTCTTTTGCTTTGTCAAGGAGAATAGTTTCAGACTTCCTGTTTTTCTCGAAAAAGTTGACAGAAACTTAAAAAATGCTATAAGATATGTTCACTGTACGAAGGCGCCAGCCCCCCTCAATTAGAATGCCGCTCACCGCGGTGTTTTTTGTTTC
>CAZYEL010000039.1:0-3142 GCA_964646415.1 uncultured Candidatus Saccharibacteria bacterium | reverse complement strand
TCATAAAATCCAGTATAAACAATGTGGAATTGGCAAACGAGGGAATTCCCGAAAAGTTTTTTCGGGAATTCAAAAAAGTCGGTTCGAACTTTCAAATTAAGGATCGAACCGTACTTTTTGAGCCACGCGGAGCGTGGCGAATCCTTGCAGAATCAGGATTTTGTGGGGGGAATGCAGAACAGACGGCGCTTCGCGCCGACCATATTTTTGGTTCTGAAACCCTTTTCGAAAAATTGCGGAGGGGGTGAGATTCGAACTCACGATACCCTTTCGAGTATACCGCATTTCCCGCCAGGGGCGGACCCTGCCTTCGGCGGGCGAGTGCTCTAGTGTTTTCACCAAGGCGGAGGGTACAGGATTCGAACCTGTGAGGGGATTTCTCCCCAAGCGCATTTCGAGTGCGCCGCACTAGACCGCTATGCGAACCCTCCGCCCTGCTGAAAAATCATGTCTTTTTAGTTCACTAAACTTTTTGTAAATCTCTTGGCGACCCACTCCAGATTTCAAAAACAGCTCTCTCCTTCTCGCCTCAGTATAATTCGCGAATTTCTCAACTTCAACAACTATCCATGGACGACCAGCTTTTGTTGATCGAACCGATCCTTCATTATGATGGCAAAGGCGACCGCTAACGCTATCCTCTCTGGAGGATCCAACATAAAACTTTCTTAGCTTTATGCTAAACAACAAATAGGTTACCGCCATATGTGCATTTCCCCGCCAGAGGCGGTGGTCTGCCATCCCTCCGTCAATTACCTCACCCTATTCTACCCGCGAATGATGGGAAAATAAAGTGCTAAAACCTTTTATTCTCATCCTCATTCTCATTCTTCAATCCCTTTGCGAAAATTTTCTCAAGCCACTTCCCCGTAAGCACGCGGATACCGATAAGCTCGAGCCCCACGAGCGCGAGCCACGAGCCGGGCGTAAGCGGAGTCACAAGCGCAAGCAACCCGACCAGCACCAAAAAAATCCCGATGGCGAACTTCACCCGCGGGTATTTCCCGGCAATATAGTCGTGGAGTTTTTGGAGGTGGTTTTTCATATTCTCTAAGAAACTATATCACTTTTATGAATGGCATTCGGAGAGAATTGCCTACAACTGCGCCCTCGGAGGGAGTTTCACTACTCGCCCCTCGACAAGCCTCGGGGCTGCTTTTTAAAACCCATCGGTTTTAATATTTCCGCCACGGGAAAACTCCCGTTTTCCCGACCCCTTTCCCGTTCAATCTCCTCACGCACGCCAACTACGTTGGCGTGCTCTCGGTGCCCTCGGAGGGAATTGAACCCCCATCTCTTCCTTAGGACGGAATAGCTCTATCCGTTGAGCTACGAGGGCCTGATTACCGCCTAATGATTGCAGAAAACTCTGCATTTGACAAACCCTTCCTTTTAGTTTAAAATCTCCCCACGTAAAGAGTAGCGCACCCGCGCTGTTTTCTGTTGATAGATTTAATAACCGCATCCCCCAACCCCCCAACTACTTATGCAATTCCCCGTAGCCGCAGTGATTGAACACAATTATCCCCAAGCCACCGTGCGAGAGCGCATCCAAGGCATTCTCACAAAAGCAACGAAGGTACTCCCTCGAACCCAAACGACCCAAGAATGGGCAGGGAACATCGGCACCGTCTCAATTCTCTTCATGGGATTCCTGTTTATTGGGACGGTAACCGTCCACAGCGGGAAAACCGAAATCTCCGGAGTTATTGGCGGGGCCACCGATGCGGAAAAGGAAAAAATGCTGGCGCACATGGCAACGCTCGGGTAGCTCCCCACCACCAGCAAACTCCCCCTCATTCGAACCAAAACGCGGCTCGACACTTTCCCAGTGTCGAGCCCGTTCCATTTTTGGTGGACCTACGGGGAATCGAACCCCGACCTCCTCCATGCCATGGAGGCGTAATGCCACTTTACTATAGGCCCGTTCTCGAAAGAATTGTACCGATATGAATGATTTTAGACAAACTTAAACGCAGAATCCCCTCCAGTTGAGCCGGAGAGGATTCGTTTTCTTTTTTAAATTCCTTTCTCTTGTTTGGTTTTCTGTTTCAGATTTTTTAGCACATTGGAAGTCCGCCGCCCCTCACGCGATAATCCCCGCCTCTTGGAATGTCTTCTTCGCCCGCGCAATGGCGCGTCCCGGCGATAGGTCTTTCGGGAACTCGCCGCCGATTGCGGGAACGAGCACTCGGAACTCCGGGCTAAACCCCTCAAAGGCGATAGTAACAAGCCCACCCCCGTTCGCGCGGTTGCGCGCGAGGCCTTCTCGAACAGTTTTGTAATTAATGTGATCTTTCCCAGGCCGTCCCGGTGAATAACGTCGCTGACCGGAACCGTGAAACCACCCAAGCCTTGGGCCACATTCTTCGAGAACCTCGGGGATGTTCTCACCCCACAAGTCCATGTGGAATGTGTCGAGGTGAAGCTTTACGTATTGGATATCATCAATCGCCTTCACCACCTCGAGTGCCTCGATGGAACCACACATAGCCGTATTTTCCTCCCGACGCAGACACTCGAGATGAAAAACTATCTTGTATCGGCGGGTAATCTTTGCAACCTCTTTACCAAAGGAAACGAGGCGCTTAAATATCCCTTTCCGCTGATACTCCTTCGCGATTTGATATGCCCACGGACCAGTGATGCCGTGTACCACAATTCCGAACGACTCCAACTCGCTCGCGAATAACGCCGCGCGCTCCAAGCTCGCCAATGCTTTCTTTCTGCCCGCCTTGCTCAACGGGTCGATGTCACCGAAAAAGGCGCAAAGCGCGACTTCGTTAATGCCAAACGCGCGAAGCAAATCCACGAGCACATCGGCTCGCACTTGCATGAGCGGCTCCCACGGGATTTCAAGAATCGTCACGCCATACCTTTTGAGAAGCGGCAACCACCGCTTGAGTGCGCCGATCGTCACCATCGCGCCGAGCACTAGCCAATGCACGGCAAATCGGAACCCGAGATTTTTTGTTTTTTCTTTCATAAACCAACTCCATCCTTACTGCATTTTATACGCCATACCCCAAGCGCATTTGTGAACCCTAAAGCCAACCACGCACACACGAGCCAGCTTTTGTGGACTAGCCCGCATTCCCTTTTGAATTAGAATGATCGGCGCGATAATTCTTGAAAAACCATG
>CAZYEL010000038.1:0-3154 GCA_964646415.1 uncultured Candidatus Saccharibacteria bacterium | reverse complement strand
CGAACCTTGTTCATCCGAGAGAGGTTTTTGAGCCAGCTCTCAAATACTCCGCGGCACAAATCATAGCCGCGCACAATCATCCTTCCGGTGATCCAAAACCATCGGAAGACGATCTGGAACTTACAAAGAGACTGACCGAAGCCGGAAAAATGATGGGTATCGAGGTTATGGATCACGTTATCGTTTCGAAGAACAGCTACTTAAGTTTCAAAGAAGAAAAATTACTATGAGCACCAACAATATAAAAGATCTGGAAAATAGACTATGGGAGGCGGCCGATCATATGCGAGCCAACTCGGCTTTGCGTCTCAATGAATTTGCCGAGCCGGTTTTGGGTTTGATTTTCCTCAAATTCGCTGGCGTGAAATTCAGCAAAACCGAAAAGGAAATAGCCGAGGAACGGAAAAGTAAAACAAAAAATCATGGTGGAGCTTCGGTTGCTCGTGAGCGGCCGGTTTCTTCTGCCGATTACCATGCCCAAGGCACGCTCTTCGTTCCTGAAAAAGCCAGATTTTCATACCTCATAGAATTGCCGGAGGGAACTGATATGGGTAAGGCGGTCAATGATGCGATGAAAGAGATCGAAGCGGAAAACAAAGAGCTTGCCGGTATCTTGCCGAAATCATTTCAGCTACTTGAAAACCGCTCCATCATCACTCTTCTTAAAAATTTCAATCAAATACCGGACGATATCGAAGGCGATGCATTCGGAAGAATCTATGAATACTTCCTCGGCAAATTCGCGATTGCTGATGGTTCTGGTGGTGGTGAATTTTTCACACCGACTTCAATCGTCAAGCTCATCGTAGAAATCCTAGAACCATACAAGGGTTATATCTACGATCCGGCATGCGGTTCAGGTGGTATGTTCGTGCAGTCCGTGGAGTTTATCAAACGGCATTTCGAGAACGGCAAGAAAATAAAAGCATCTCGCGAAGTGTCTATTTATGGACAAGAGAAAACTGATCAGACGGTCCGCATAGCCAAAATGAACCTCGCGATTCACGGACTGTCCGGAGATATCCGGCAAGGCAATACCTACTACGAAGATCTGCATCGCTCGGTCGGCAAATTCGACTTCGCAATGGCCAATCCTCCGTTCAACGTGAATGGAATAGATAAAGAGCGCATTAAAGATGATCCGCGTTTTCCGTATGGCATACCTCGAAACGATAACGGTAACTATCTCTGGATTCAGATTTTCTTGAGTGCGTTGAAGAATACCGGACGCGCCGGTTTCGTTATGGCGAACTCCGCTAGTGATGCCGGACATAGCGAAAAAGAAATTCGCACCAAAATGATTGATGACGATTTGGTAGACGTAATGGTCGCTGTCGGTCCGAATATGTTCTATAACGTTACGTTGCCGGTCACGCTATGGTTCCTCGACAAAGGCAAAAAGAAAACGGATCGCAAGGGTGAGGTCTTATTTATTGATGCCCGAAATATCTATCACCAGATCGACCGAGCTCACCGCGACTGGACGGAAGAACAAATCCAGCAAATAACCGATATCGTTCGAAGTTACCGAGGTGAGCCCTCCTTCGCCAAGGCTACGGACGGGCAAGGAAGGACACAGAAGTATAAGGACGTAAAAGGACTTTGTAAGGTTGCAACGCTTGATGAAATCAAAGCCGCCGGTTATTCGCTCAACCCGGGAAGATATGTCGGGTCTGCTAATAATGGATCAGTAAGCGATGCGGACTTTGAGACAACGGTGCGAGGATTGAATAGCGAATTCCAAAAATTAACGGGCGAGGCACACGATCTTGAAGAAAAGATTGCCGATAACTTCAAGAAATTATTTTGATATGACAACGCAAACATTACAAAAATGGAATAAAACAACTTTTGGGAAGCTATCCAGTTATCTTTCCAGAGGTGTTTCTCCGTCGTATGTTGAAGATGACGGAATCATAGTTTTAAACCAGAAGTGCGTGAGAAATGATACTCTTGATTTTGGCCCGTCTAGACTAACATCAAAAAGTAAAAAATACTCAGAAGAAAAATATCTTCAGAAATTTGATGTGCTTATAAACTCAACAGGAGTCGGGACTCTTGGAAGGGTAGCTCAATTTAAAAGTACGAATACAGCTTTAGTCGATAGTCATGTGACAATAGCGAGACCTGAGCAGTCTTTAGTGGATCCACAGTTTTTCGGTTATTTGTTTGTAAATAAAGAATCAGAGATAGAGGCTTTCGGCAAGGGAGCAACTGGTCAAACTGAACTTTCAAAGGAAGACTTAAAGAAGGCAGTGAAGCTTTTTAAAGAACTCTGGGGTTCTGATTGTTTCATCAATGCTTACTCCGATGAGGGTGATGCTCTTTTAGGACGAGAAAATCAAGGACAGGTTGTTTTGATCAATCGTTTAAAGCCAGCACTTGAAAAGCTTAATCCGGATGCACCGCAAGAGGCAATCGCTCAAGCTATTACTGAACTCACGCGCGATCGCTCTACCGCAAGCATGGTTAATGCTAACCATGAGATATACAAGCTCATCAAAGACGGTGTAAAGGCGGAGATTCGCGATGAACATGGCTCGTTCGAGACTATCAACATCAAAGTGATTGATTTTAACGATCCAGCAAAGAATGATTTTCTCTTGGTGTCACAAATGTGGATTACTGGCGAGTTGCACAAGCGTCGTCCAGATCTGATCGGATTCGTGAATGGCTTGCCCCTTGTGCTGATCGAACTGAAGGCATCGCATAAGAACTTAAGAAATGCCTATCAAGAAAATATCCGTGATTATAAAGATACCATTCCCCAGCTATTTTGGCACAATGCTTTCATCATCATTTCTAATGGCATCGAGACTAAGGTCGGCACGCTTACATCCGCATACGAGCATTTCAATGAATGGAAGAAAATAAAAAGCGAAGATGAAGAGGGCCGCGTCAGTTTGGAAACGGTCATTAAAGGCACCTGCGAACCCTCACGGCTTCTCGATATCGTCGAGAACTTTACACTCTTTGACGACTCTTTCCGCGAAAGAATAAAGGCCATTTCCCGATACTTCCAACTTCTTGGTGTAAATCAGGCATTCGAGCAGATCAAGAACCGCGATAAGAACAATGGCCGTCTTGGTGTCTTTTGGCATACACAAGGGTCCGGCAAGTCCTACTCGATGATTTTCCTTTCACAAAAAGTATT
>CAZYEL010000037.1:0-4161 GCA_964646415.1 uncultured Candidatus Saccharibacteria bacterium | reverse complement strand
TATTTTATTTGAAAAAGTCGTTATCGCTTGTACCAATTGACTAGGGATGCCCTTTCCGCGCTTTGCCAGTATAAGCGCAGATGTGCATCATGAAGGGTTTCTCGCAGAGCGGCGGCGCGAGAGAAAGTGCTACGGCAGCAGCCGTAGACAACGTCCCTACATGATGCACATCAAGCTGCCCTACTTCCACGGAAGCTTCACCCCTCGCTTCAAAAGGAATCCCGCGGCGGCCCTATGCCCTCCTCCGCCATATTTTTCGGCGATCTTCGCGACATCAAAATTACCTTCCGCGCGAAGCGAGACTCGTATGAGTCCGTTTTCCTCCCGCCACACGATGCCGAATGGCGGCTTTTTCTTCGCGAGCGCGTGCCCGATTTGCGAATCAAGGAGTGGGGAATTCGCTGCGAGTACTCGTTTCCCCTCGAAACGGACTTCGCGTGCGCGCGCCACCACCTCGCCTACCTGTTCCTCCTGGTATTTGAGAAGCAGCTCGCCCCGTTCCGCCGCACGCCGGCGTCCTGAGAATGATTGGAGTTCCTTGGCAAGTTGCTCCCACGTTTTGAAACCAAAACCGAAAAGACCTATATAGGTACCTATCGCACGTGAGCTTGGAAGTTTGAACTTCCAAAGGTCGCCGTCTTCAACGTAGCGCAGAAGTTCCGGCACGGGCTTCCCCTGGTGGAAATACTCCCAGGCAAGTACCGCGGCCGAGTGTTCGAGGGAGAACCAGTATTCCTTGGAAAGCGGCATCAATGGCTTCGAAGAAATGTGATGGTCAATAAGCACGAGCCGCGCCGCCTCGCGTGCCATTTTTTCCAGAACCGCTGCCGGGCGGTAAGTGAAGTCGATGGAATACACCTCCTTCCCCTTTACGTTGGGCAATCCCGCATGCCGCGACGCCGCGAAATACTCGGCGTTATTGCCGAACTTTTTCCACGCCGCCCATGCGCCGCTAAAGCCGTCCGCACAGTCACCGTGATAAATGATAAGAATCTTTTTAGCCATCAAATATTGATAACTTTCCGCCAGAGGCGGATCCGCCTTCGGCGGAAGCCATTGGAACTTAATGGCTTATAAGCATTCTACTAAAATTCATGGCGAATGGCCACTCGTTTCCTAGAGCTGTAACGCCGCCAGTATCATCACCGCCGAGGATATGAACCGCACCGCGTATACTTTTAAAGTATGCTTCTCCAGAAGCTCCGGGGCAAAAACTGCCGCTGAAGACATGAATTTATTCTACTTTCTCGACGAGCGCGAGCGAGGAGATACTGAGCCAGCAGGTCGAAGTATAAACTTTCATGCTTTTCTACACCACTTCCGCCTGATAGCACTGCTCGCAGTATATAACTTCCATTCGCTCGGGTGAATAGCTTGTCTCGAACTTATTCGGGCACAGATCGCTACCGTGGGAATGAGTGGCGGTATTACTATATGTTATTTGCCCCAAACTCTTTGCCTCGCCGCACGCACAGCTTCGCGTCCACAACTTCGGAGGGTTTCGCAGCGCCAAGCGAGCATAGTGCCTGCAATTGGGACACAGGCGCGGCAACGGGAGATTGAGGCGGCGATAGAACTGCAACTCCTGCGGGATAATTTTAAAAGCGGTGGCGCATCCGTCGGCGCACTCCCCTTTGTGTGCGCAGCCGATTACCTCGTTTGTGATTGAATCGGGCACCTCTTTGATGTAATCAGGCAATTCTTCAGGCTTTTTCGTAACCGCATACTGCCGAGCCTCCGGCTCTCTCCAGCGAAAACCCCTTAATTCCACTTCTGACTTACTCAAAGGAAAATATTCCTGCGCCACTGTTTCGTTATATCCGAATGGCGAGAGTTCTGTCGGAAAAAACTCCCCGAACCGATACGCCCTTCCTTTTTTGTCTATGTACGGAACCTCGCCCATCTGTGCCACAATTTTTTCGCGGAGTTTTTCAAATTCTTCTTTTGAATATTGCCGGTTTAAAATACAATTTTGCTTGTTGCGCAATCCCACACACCCGAAAAGATTCTGGCACCCGATGCAATTATATGAGTAATACGCGTTGGTACTGGTCCACACGATAATCGTAAAACACATACCTTCCCCCTGATCGCCCGTATCGACCGCCTCATACACGCGGCCGGAAGCTATTCCGACCCCATAGCCGTCGTATACTCCCTCCATTTTGGCTCCGTTGATGATATATTTGCAATCTTTCGTCTCACCCCCGATATCAAAGCACCACCGGCAATTCGACGCGCCGTACATGGAGTCTCCCGTCACGTTCTGGCAATTCAAGAGCGAGGCATACCGGTGCGGCTGCTGCTGCTTGAGCGCCTCGGATTGCCGCTTCACCGCGGCGATGCCGCTCGCCGTATCAAGCTTCAACTCCGCAAGTTTCTTCGCATATTCTTCTTTTGCATACGGCTGATTGAAAAGATAGTTGCTCTTGTTGCGAAGATTCACGCACCCCACGCAGTTCGTACACCCTTTGCAATCAAAAAGAAAGAATGAATCCGTGCAGGATTCACAGTTTTGTGAAAAATGCGTCCGATAGCATTTGGTGCTTGCAATAAGTTCGTAGCAAAGCTCGCTATAAAAAACTCCGAACACATCCTGGGAATCTTTACAAAAATTAACTCGGCTTCCGTATGCGACATTCTCACTTCCCCATGAAGCGGCGAGGAGGTACCCGTTTTTGATTTCGCCCACATGATTCGCGTATTCGCAATTCGTCGTGCGGGCGTTGAATACCGCCGGCTGCGGCGCACGCCGCATAAGCGCATCAAATTGCGCGAAGAATGGCTTTGAAAAGTCGTATTCTATGCCGAACGCAAGCGGGTCCCAGTCGTCGCTCCACCACACCTCACGGTCATAAACCGTGTAGCCGGAACTTGGAGCAAACCCTGAAATAACCGGCTTGCCCGTCTTCGCGCATTTATTCCTATGGAGCGTGCGCTCATTTCGCCAGCTGAACCGTCGCTGCATCCTGCAGAGCGGGCAAAACGTCGGCGGCGGAACGGCGATTTTTTTATAAAAATCGAAATCCTCGGGGTAAACCGTGAATTGCTGCGTACAGTTCTGACAAGCTTTTATCTCTGCATCCATGTAACCAAATAATACTCTATTCTCGCGCTGATTTCCTTATATCCCTTATTCGTGCGAATAAGGGATATAAGGCACCATGTGGGCGGAGGAACTTTTATCGTCTCGTAGAACGCAAAATCATCCGGCTCAACCGTGAATTGGGCTTTGCAACTTTGGCAGACTTTTATTTCTGAATCCATTCTATTTGCTACTTTCCATTTTCTATTTTCTCCATGCCCATAAGTTCTTTAATTATGTGCTCATTCACTATTTTAATTTCCCTCGCATTATGCCGATAATCATGCCCGATACCCTCAAGCATTACGAACTTCTTCGGTTCGTTCGCGTTATCGAAAATATTTTTCACGCTTTCCGGCGGCACCACGGTATCTTTGTTTCCTGTGATGATAAGCATCGCGGTGTGCACCTTTTGCACGTCTGCAACGACATCGAATTTATTCCTGTCGATTACGTGCGAATAGGGTACGCAGAATTCGCGTACTCCCGCGCCATCCGGCGTATCACGCCGAGAGATTCTGAAACCATCTTTCTTCCACGCCACCGGGTCTTTCTTTTCGAGAGATGCTGACGACGAGGGCATGATTGCCACCACCTGCGTAACCCTCGGGTCGCGCGCGGCATAAAGAATGGAAACCATTCCTCCCCTGCTGTGCCCGCCAAGCAGCACCTGCGCGTATTCCCCCTCACGGAGCATGTACTCAAGCACGTTTTTGATGTCCTCAAGATATTGCGACGTAAGGTAGTCGGCGATGGTGCCATCGCTCTCCCACGTGCCGGTTGCTTCGAACCGCACCGCTGTGTAACCCTGCGCGCAAAGACCTTCTGCGAGCCCCACAAGATGCGCATAATCCTTCGAATCCAAATACCCCGGGCAGAGAATGGCTAACTTGTCCGTTTTCTTTTCCGGGCGATGTACCACCGCCGCGAGGCCGCCTTTTGTGGATGGAATGCGAATCTTTTCCTGCATATATATCAGAGTATATCAGCCAACCGAGTTTGGAAAAACCAAATCCAAAAAACCTTCTCATCCCCATGACCTTGGAAACACTTCGGCGACTTTTGCGAGCGGGGTT
>CAZYEL010000036.1:0-4515 GCA_964646415.1 uncultured Candidatus Saccharibacteria bacterium | reverse complement strand
CTTATTTTATTTGAAAAAGTCGTTATCGCTTGTACCAATTGACTAGGGATGCCCGCGGATTCATCTATTGACTTTAATTGCTCCACCATTTCTTCTAGTGTTTTGAGGCGCATCAAAAAATCACTTTTAGGGGTCCTTGGCGTAATTCCAAAATAGTTGAAAAAATCTGTGTCGGTAATACTGTCACGATCATCAAGCGAAAAGAATTTAAACCCTTCCGTTGACTTAACGCGATTAATTTCATTGGTTGCAAAGCGCGGTAATTTCCTGTCCGTGCCTTCTTGTTGATGTGGCTTTGAATTAAGAATTTTTTCTGCCTTGGTGATGCCCAGCTCTGTAAGTGAAAAAATCCTATTACTGTGGTCGATTAAACCAGATCGTTTCATGCTCGCGCGATAAAGTTCCTTGCTTACACCCTCAGAATCCGGATGTTCGGGGTATCCGCGTAATGAAAATTCATCGGGGTATTTTTTAAAAAGCCCCATAACTATATCCTCATATCGCAACTTCCCTTGTGTTCCCCCAGCAAGTTCATAGATACAAAGGAGGATTTTTTCTGGTCTTGTTAATTTAGAACGTTGCATGGATTCTAATTACAATTTAAATTCTTTGTTTTTAGAAAAATGGAATTTTGCTTTCGTTTCACGAACTTTCCTTTCGATCTCGGAAAAAATCTTATTTATTTCTTCTTCTGTATAATCGTAGGCGCTTCGATTGGAACAATTTCCAAGAACCTTGAGCCTTTGTAGGGCGGAATTAGTTCTCTGTGTTGCCAACCGCTTAAACCTCTCTCTTTTTTGTTCCTGATTTTCACCCATAGTAGTGATATTACTTAATTAATAAGTGTTAACGACATCTATAAGGGTACTCCGCCCTTACAGATATGTCAATACCCTTACTTGGGGATAAATAAGAAGGCTCAAACGATAGGGTTAACTAATCAACTTTATGCGATTCTGACTACCTTTCCATCAACAATTAACCTGCCTTTTAGCAGTGCCAGTAACTCCCGTTTTTCCTCGTTGCTCCCCTCGCGCAAGACATACTTCGCGTATATCTTTACGTCCACCTCATCGCGCGAAAGCGACTTTTCTGTGAGTTGCAGCACATCTTTTCTGAACTTGTTGTACCGCCCAACTTCCTCTTCAAATTTTTGTCGCATACCGAGCTCATTCACGTCGATTTTATCCATAAACTGGATCAGCTGACTAACGAGTTCTTCCTCGCGGAGGTATTTGTTTTTGCAGTGCAAGTTTTTCGATCTGCTGCAGCCATAGTACACGTATCGCGCGGTCGTCTTGGTGCTTTTTATCTCTTTGAATTTCTCTTGGGCGCAGATTCCCGACCCGCATAATCCGCACGTCATGAGCCGCGTGAACGCGAACTCCTTGCTTTCGCCGCGAGTAATCCGATCGCGCTTGAGCTGCCTTTGCGCCGACTCGAATAACTCCTTGCTTATAATCGGCTGATGCTTGCCGGTATAGAAATTGCCGCTCCCTACCGGATATTCGAACACGCCGTAGTACAACGAAGTTTGCAACAGCCGATAAATGTTGCTGAGCGTGAGCGGCTTGTTGCTCGTGGCGCTTCTCAAGTTCATATCGAATTTGAGCCAGTGGTATATTTTCCTGCCGCTCCAGCCGTCATAGGCGACTTTCTCGAACATCTGCTTGATGATCGGCGCCCGCTCGGGATCAACGATGATATGCCCTTTCCGGTCGATCCTTTTCTCGTTCAAGTAGCCCGTCGGCGCGGGCGCGGGCCAGAGTCCCATTTCGCAGCGCATACGGAGTCCCCTTTTCACGTTCACGGACTTATTATCGTTCTCCAGTTTTGCTTGGCTGCACAAGATCATCAGCAGGAATTTCTCGCTTGGCGAATTCGTGAATCTCTGCCCGTACGTTTTTATCTCAACCAGAAGTTTCTGGTCCATCAAGTCCACGAGCGACCCGAGGTCGCCCGCGTTCCGGCTTAATCTATCCGGCGCCCAGGTCAAAATCCCATTGAATCTTCCCGCTTTCAGATCTTTTACTATCTCGTTGAACACCGGACGCTGGGCGGAATCTTTTGCGGAGTGGGACTCCCGCCTGATATCAATGACTTCCAAACCCTCTCGCTCCGCGATCTGGAGCATCTCTTTTACCTGTGAATCTATCGAGAGCACCTGCTTCTCCTCGCTCTCGGTGCTTTTTCTGGCGTACAGCACGTATTTGACCTTTATCGGGGGCTGGATTTGCGTGCGGGCTCCAGCACCCTGCAGCCCGATAGTTTGGGTATCCATACCCAAAGGGATGACGCGTCCGAAAAGGAAGTCCAGACCCCTTATTTCCCTTGCGTATCCTCGTTATACTCATTCAGCTTATCCTCAATCTTCTTCTCGTCCTCCTCGTCTCTGAATTCCTGCTCGGATCGCTCTTTGAGCTCCTCCGGCGTGGCCTTCGGGAAAATCTTTGAGGCCATCGCGTCGCTCAGCGCCCGCTCCGCGATATATATCTCCTCCGCGCTCGGAAGATTGCATGCGTACTCGTACTCATGGATAATCCGATTCGCGTATCTCGGATTATTGTGCTTCAGCCAATAGACGATCGCGCCAAGGCTGCCGGCCTGGATCATGCGTATGAGCTGGGACTCCGCCATGTCGTTTACGAGGAATCGTCCAGCTTCGAGCGAGTGATCCGCCGACCGCGCGAAGATTCTGTCCTCCGACCGCCACTTATAGTAGGTGGAGCGGCCGATCCCCAGGCGCTCGCAGGCAGCCTGGACGATGGGAGTCCGGCGCAACTGCGCGACGAGGGATTTCTTGTTCTTCTCCGTTTCGGCCGCCAGAGTTTCCAATCGCTTGTCTTCCGGGGAAATATTCCTGTCCATGTCTCAGCTTATTTTCTCCGCCTTTCCGCCAACCGTTTTTTCCCATCTGTTCTTGATCACTTCCGCGTAGACCGCAGACTTTTCCATCACGAAGCACCGGCGCTTTAATTTGACCGAAGCAATCAAAGTGCTACCGCTCCCGCCGAAGGGGTCGAGGACGAGATCGCCGCGCTTGGTGAGCACTTTGAGGTATGGGATGAGAATCTCGATCGGCTTAGTCCCGAAAATTATCCCTTGGCCGGATGATTTTTCGTCCGCCGCGATAAAATCAACGAAATCGGTGGGCTGGTATTTTTTGCCCTTCTCATATCCTTCCCAGTGAGGTCTGCCGGAAGTGGCAAAAAGCGCGTTCTCGTATTCGTTTTGGAGAAGCTCGTCCGCTTCGGGTTCGGCGTTCAGCGCGACATTCCCTCCGGTGCCCAGGACGGCGATGTCGTGCTTATTGAAGAACTTGTACTTGGCAGCAAACCCCTGCACGCGATTCGGCAATCTCCACACTATCGTGTTCCGGTACTTCCAATGCTTCTCAAGCTCATTCCAGATGATTCTGAGATTCTTCGGATTCTCGAATACTATGATCGAGAAGTCCTGCTTCTGGATTTTCGCCACGTTCGCCATCCACAACTCGGTAAAGTTTTCCGGAAGCGACTCCGTTTCGAGATACCGGCGGTCGCGCTTCAGGCCGAACCCTTCCGTCGCCTTGCCGTGGCGCTTCTTGCCGGTTAAGTAATTTAACAAGTATGGGGGATCCGTGAAACACATGTCCGCTCTCTCTTCGCCCATAAGCTTCAGCATATCCGCTTCGACGGTGCTATCCCCGCACATTAACTTTGACCCGTTCAACTCATAGACATCTCCCTTTTGGATCTGCACCTTCTCGATATTCAACTTCTTCAGTTCCTTCTCTAAGTCGAACTTCTCCGGAGTCGGATCGATGTCGAAGATTTCGTCCATCTCCTCCGAAGAGAATCCGACGCCTTTAAGGAATTCTTCGGTGAAATCAGCGAGAAGTTTGAAGTCAAACTCGCCGAGATTCTTGTTTAATCGGACGTTCAATTCCTTTTCTCGCTCCAAATCGGGGATATTCACGTACACCACGGGGACTTCGGCTTTGCCGAGTTCTTTGAGCGCCGCGAGGCGCATATGCCCGCCGATGAGGACATTCTCGCGCCCGGAAGCGGAGTTCGCGATTAACGGGTCGACCGCGCCGAAACGCGAGATGCTTTCTTTAAGGGAATCGAGTTGCTCGCGATTCCATTTCCGAGGATTGTATGCCGAGGGCTTCAGTTCCGAGATCGGGACGTATACTACGCTTAACTTGCTCATAATTATTGCAGTTCATAAATTTGGTCATTATGGTAATCGACATTTTTAATTTTTAAGCCTCGCAAAACAAAAACTCCCGCTGCTTTCGAGTGAGGATCGCGGCATTGCGCCGCTCGGCCTTTTCATCCTCGACCCGGGACATAAAGGAGCCCGTCGTCGTTATGGTATTGAATTATGGTAACTAACGCTTTAATCCTATTGAAAACGCTGAAGCTTGCAAACGGAGTTATCCACAGGACGATAAAGCGTAAATGCTGTCAATGGCGTCGTAATGTCCCAGCACCTTGGAAACACCTGCATGTTCAGACAGGTATCCTTCCA
>CAZYEL010000035.1:0-4581 GCA_964646415.1 uncultured Candidatus Saccharibacteria bacterium | reverse complement strand
ATTCTACCAGCTGGTCACTGGTCGAAAAATTGCGCTAGGAACTTGAATCCGCCAAACGGATTCGCGTTATTGAACCCAGATTTGCGTTATTCGCGATTACTCCGTCTTGATTTTCAGCTTTTTTGATTTCTTCCGTATAAGTTTCGGGAGGCGAATGGAGAGAATGCCGTTTTTGAAACCGACCTCCGCATCCTCGGGGTTTATTTCCTGGGGGAGAATGACGGAACGTGAGAACCGCCCCCAGTAGCACTCGCGGTAAAAATAATCTTCATCCTTAACCTCTTTCTCTCTTTTGCGAGTGCCCCGGATAGTCACCGAGTCGTTGGTGACATCGATGTCGAGGTCTTCCGGATTCACCCCCGCAATGGTGGACTCGATGACCATCTCGCCCGGCGTTTGGTACACGTCAATCGTAAGCTGCCCTTCCGGCTCGTCATCCTGCGCAACTTTTTCTCTCCCGGTGCGCGTCGCTACCGCAGCCCCGGCTTTCGTAAGTTCGATTTTCACTTCTTCACCCCCTGCTATCTCGGTGTCCGCCCCCTCCTCAACATTTTTTGGTTCTTCCGCCATGTGATTGATTATAACGCTTTTTTCCGCAAACTTTCAAAGTCGTTCAGCACAAAGAATCCTACTACGAGCACCAACAATACCGGATACGCGAAACTGTCATAAAGAAGTATAAGATAGTTGAAAGCCGCGTGCAAGATAGTGGCGATGATGATGCCCCATACGACAAACCGGTGGGAGTTGAAGTCTCTGATGCTTATTGCCCAGAAGTATCCCACGATTGCGGAGGTGAGGGTGTGGAGGAGCGTAGCGCCCACGAAACGCAGGGAGAGTGTCTCAAAGAGGTTCCCCACAAACGCGATATTGGACGTGAATCCGTGGAGTGCGCCGATATTTTCCACCGTGGCGAATCCGAGAGCTGCCACTACCATGTAAATCATTGCATCCACCGGCTCGTCGAATTCCGGGTTTTTATGGATTGCCGCGTATGCCGCACCGAACTTCGTGCATTCCTCGATAACGGCGAGGATAAAAAGAGGCAGCAATAATAGCGCGGCGTCGCGCAGCGAGAAAGATGCGGGATTGAAGCTGAGCGGGGGGAGGAAAGTGTTTGCCGCAAGCTGGAGCGCCAATGCGATTATGGAAAACCCCGCTCCCGCAAGGAACGTGAGAAGAAGAAGCCGCTTCGGTTCGGGGTGGAGGTCCTCCTTCAGGTAGAAAGCGAGCCAGATGAGTCCGGGGATGAGTCCGACAAGGATTTCAAGCATGTGTCTGGAATCCGGGCATTACCACCTTTGCGTCATGAGCAGCCCTCCGGGGTTTGATTTTTCGTGGATCGCCTCGGTGATGAATGGCATGAACGGGTGAAGCATGGTAAGGGATTCCGCAAGGATTTCCTGAAGCACATACCGCGCAACCTCGGCTTTTTCGCGCGCGGTTTTGTTGGGACTTTTTTTCGGTTCCGCGGAAATGGCGCTGTTTTCAGGAGCCAATTTCTGAAGTTTTGGCTTATAATGTTCGACGACAATGTCCGCAAACGTATGCCAGACATAGTGGTATGCTTTTTCCGCAGCAAGATGAAATTCGAATTTTTCGATGTGCCGCCCGACTTCAGTTTTTATTTTTCTCGCCTCCGATAGGAACTGCTTGTCCCTCGCGGAAAGTCGCGGACGGGACGCGGAAGTACGCGGAAGTGTTTCGGCGTCAGTCCGCGTTTGTTCCGCGTTATTCCGCGGCGAGTGGAGTAGCACGAAACGAGCAATGTTCCACACTTTCGTCGCGAAATTGCGGTAGCCGCGGATCTTTTCTTCGGAGAGAATTATGTCGCTCCCTGCGGTGTTGCCGGTGACGATTGCCATGCGAAGCGCGTCGGTGCCGTATTCCGCCGCGACGCCCAAGGGGTCAATCACGTTGCTTTTGGATTTCGACATTTTTTGCCGGTCCTTGTCGCGGAGGAGCCCGTGGAGATACACGTTCCTAAAGGGAACTTCGCCCGTGCGATAGAGCCCGAACATCACCATGCGCGCGACCCAGAAGAAAAGAATGTCGTTCCCGGTTTCCATCACGCTCGTCGGATAGAATGTTTTGAAATCCCGAGAGAGCTTTAAGCTTTCAGCTTTAAGCGTTACGTTTCGCTTCTTATCCTTGTCGCTTATCGCTTTACGCGTATCGCTTGCGGTGAGGAGCGTCGCAAACGGCCACTGCCCCGACGAAAACCACGTGTCGAAGACGTCCGGGTCCTGCTCGTAGAGGTCGTTCTTGCACTTCGGGCAGGGGTCGGTGATGTCAAACTCGACGAACCCGGACTTCTCGCTTTGGTGGGCGAGCATCTGTTCAAAATCCCATTTTTTCGTCCGTTTCAGAATGGCGTGAATCGTTTCGATGTGGGTCACGACGACCACGTTCTTATGGTGGTGTTCGGTATGGTGCGCGCGGAAGTTCATCCAAGCGCGCTCCTCAAAATCCTTAAAACTCTCGCCGCCCGGGGGAGTGTGGTCATAGGTGCTGAATACGTCGCCGTAGAGCTTTATGCGCTCGGCGCGGGTCATTCCCTGTGCGATTCCGATGTCCCGCCCGCGGAGGTTCTTGGCGATGATGAGTTTGGCGCCGGTCATTTGGGCGATGATTTCCGCGGTATGGCGCGCGCGGGCGAGGTCGGAGGAGATTACGACGTCAATTTGTCTTTCTCGCAGGCACTCCGCGATTTTCCTTGCATGCGCAAGTCCCGCGTCGTTCAGCGGGGGATTGGCATGCCCGTGGCCCCGTTCTTCTTTATTCCAGTCCGTTTCCCCGTGGCGCACAAGGAACCATTTCGCTTTTGGAGCGATGTTTACTTTGGGTTCGCCGCAGGCGGCGCAAAACCATGCGGGGATGCGGATACCCCAGACGATTTGCCGCGAAATATTCCAGTCCCGGATGTTTTTCATCCAGTGGAGGAAAACCTTTTTCGCGTGCGCGGGATGGAATTTTATTTTTCCCGATGTCGCCGCCGTAGCAGCTAAATCCCGCAGGGATTTCCTTGCTTCTTTCAGGTGTGGCGTTTTCGTCATCCGCATGAACCATTGAGTTTTGATTTGCGGTTCGATGAGCGTGCCGCACTTGTAGCAGGTGCGCACCGTGTGGCGGTACGCCTCGTCTACGCGGACAAGGAGTCCCTTTGCGTTGAGTTTCTCGACAATCTTCGGGCGCGCCTCGAGTATCTTCATGCCCGCGAACTCTCCCGCGATGGGAAGAAGCCGCCCGCGCTCGTCGATAACTTGCTCTTTGTCGAGCCCGCGGCGCGCGGCGAGTTCAAAGTCCACCGCATCGTGCCACGGCGTAATGGTCATGACGCCGCTTCCAAAGTCTTTTTCCACCGCCTTGTCTTTCAAAATTGTCGCGGTGATTGGGCCGTTGATCCACTCGAGCTTGATGACGTCCCCGTCGTTGCATTCTTTGTAGCGCGGGTCATCCGGGTGCATCACCACGTATTTGTCGCCGAATTTCGTCTCGGGGCGCGAGGTCCCTATCGTAAACGGCCCGTACCGGAAATAGTAGAAGGGCTCGATGCGCCCCTCGTCCTTGATTTCAAGGTCGGAGAGGGACGTCTGATGCTTGGGGCACCAATTCACGAGCCCCGCATCGCGCTCAATAAGTCCGTCTTTGTAGAGTTTCTCAAACGTGGCATAGACCAGTTGCACGATATCGGGGTCGAGTGTGAATTTCTCGCGTGACCAGTCGCATGAAGCGCCGAGCTTGCGGAGCTGACCCTCCATCACTTTCTTGTTGGTTTGGGTGAAATCCCAGATTTCCTTCCAAAGTTCCTCGCGGTCCATCGAAAACCAATTCCGCCCTTCTTTTTCAAGTTTCTTGTTGAAGACGACCTGCGTTTCGAATCCTGCGTGGTCCGCGCCGGGGAGCCAGAGCGTTTTCTCGCCCTTCATGCGGTGGTAGCGGGCCATAATGTCCTGGAGCGTCACGAAAACCGCGTGCCCGAGGTGCAGGGACCCGTTCGCGTTCGGGGGGGGCATTATTATAGAAAACGTTCGACGTTCGACGCTCGATGTTTGAGGAACTTTGTTCTTGCCTTTTTTAGCACGCCCCTTTCTGATTTTGGTCGTGTCTTTAAGGATGCTTGTCTGCGGCAGATTATCCGGATTAAAATATCCCGATTTTTCCCATTTATCGTATATGTCTCCTTCTGTGTGGAGATGATCATATCTCGGTTCAAGCGGTTCTTGCATGGTAGTTATGAATTAAATTTTAACATACTGCAATCTGAGTATTTAAAAGAAGGCCCCGGAGGCAGACAATCCTCCGGGGTATAAAAATTTTCGCAATGCGCCGCGACTTACATGCAATAGTGGACAAAAGGAGGAATATTGACTATTGTATTTCTTGTCACGGTTCTCCTTGGATTTTTTGCTCAAATTTTCTAATTAGAGAGTATCACTAAACAAGCCCTTATTCAATTTTCTGACAATGTTTTGAATGTTTTGACAAGTCGGCGCCGCGTGGTACATTTTATACGGTTAGTTAAGAGGCGCCAGCCCCCCTCAATTAGAATGCCGCTCACCGCGGTGTTTTTTGTTTCTT
>CAZYEL010000034.1:0-5536 GCA_964646415.1 uncultured Candidatus Saccharibacteria bacterium | reverse complement strand
AGGAATCCGCGCGGGCTTCGGCTTTCTTTTTTGAAAAAATTGGCGGCTACAAAATTAGAAACCATACATTGAAAAAATCTACGATTTTTGCTATGCTTGTTTTGTGAGCAAAGAAAGTAATGACTCATATTTCTATACTATCAAAAGTAGCATACTATGGCAACTATATCACAGAACATAAAAAGAGTGCGAACAAAACAGGGTTTAACCCAAGACGACTTGGCAAAAAAAGCTAATATAAAATACTCTACCCTTACCAAAATTGAGGGTGGTGTCGTTACCAAGCCGAGCGTTCAAACAATCCAGAAAATCGCCAAGTCGTTAGGCGTTCCTATGGAGGAATTATTAAAATAACTTTCAAAATTATGAATAACCAATTTTGGGCAAATTTTTTCAGAAAGGACTTGAATTTGGGTGGTCGCTGGTGGCACCGATTATTTCTAGTCATTTTCTTTCTTTGTTTCGCTTGGGCACTTTATGCGATGTCTAGCGACCTATCCGCTGACAACCACCCATATGTTCCGCAATGGAAAGTAGTTGATTCTGTTGACGAGCGACTAACACCTGAAGTTAAACAAATTCGAGACCTGAAAAAATTTGGCGAACAAGTTGAAGAAAAAGATCGCTCTTACGCTTTAAATTCGGGAGATGGTTCACTCTATGACGATTTCTACTGTTCAACCAACCTTGAAAATAATATTTCAGAGATTCAGAGTAAGAGTGGAATTACAAACCTCTATCTCAACAGAAAGAATGTCTCTATGGATATGTTTGTAAATTATGTGCGAGACAACGACATAAAATGTCTAATTCCCGATGCTTATACAAATACGGATAATACGAAATTGAGATTTTTGGAACCTCTTACACCAAATTCAATATACGGCAAGGATTTGGTTTTCTACCAAAAATCAAACTTTCTAACGGCGTTTTATATTTCGAAAATGTTGCTTCTTGTGATTGCGATATTTGTCGGTATCGCCATAGCTTACTATAAGATTTTTCTCTATGTCATTTTTGGTAAGAGAAAAGGAAATATCTAATATGGACAAGAAAAATATCACAATAGTTGTACTCGTAATTGCGCTTGGAATGGCGATCTATTTTGCATCGCAAAATACACCTAAACAGGACAGCTCCGCCACAAACGCAATTCCGCCGAGTCAAGAATTAAAGTCGGCTTATGAGGAATCCTCACAACATTCTGCAATGGCAGATATTGCGGAGCTTTCCTGTTTTCCAACAAGTCGGTTTGACTGTGGCGGTGGAAGTTGTACGCCAGCAGAGCCAGCAACATATTTCTTCGTAGATTACGGAACGGAAAGCGGAACATATTTTAGGTGCGACGCTAAGGGTTGCGACCCTTATCCAGTGGAGGTAAATCAGTCAGGAGAATTTACCCAATTTGTCCCCTCGCAAGGTCAGGCGATGTTGTTTAAGGTTGCAACTGGAGATGTTTTGGGCAACAAGGGCGAGTTTGTTGACATAGCCACACTTGGAACAGGAGCGATAGTGTCTACGGGAAAATGTGAGTTCACAAAATAATTTATGGCTACTAGAAACAAAGCAATCCCCGCAGTTTATATTTTTCTAGAGAAAGACGGAAAATTTCTTATTGCTCGGCGATGTAATACTGGCTACCAAGACGGAAACTACCAAGTCCCAGCCGGACATGTAGACGAAGGTGAATTACCTACCGAGGCAATGGTTCGCGAAGCGAAAGAAGAAGTCGGGATTGATGTGTTGGCAACAGACCTTGAATTGGTGCATGTGTCATATCGTCCAAAGCACGATAATACTGATAATCGGGTTGACTTCTTCTTTCGCACCCGAACATGGGGCGGCGAAATAAAAAATATGGAACCGAATAAATGCGATGATTTGAAATGGGTCAGTTTAGATGAGTTACCGGAAAATATGACACCCCATGTTCGGGATGCTATGGAGTGTATGAGAAATGGAGTGTTTTTTAAGGAGCTTGGAATCGATTTTCTTAAAAAACACGGACTTTATCAGCTTTAAGATTAGCCGCCAATTTTTTCAAAAAAGAAAGCCGAAGCCCGCGCGGATTCCTCCCCAGACCCCTCCTCCGCGCGGGCGAGTCCGAATTCCGCACCCCGCCACCATTCCCCCAGAAAAATGAGGCGGGGTGCGGTCAGATTTCCTCGTCAGGATTGGTTTCAAAAAAGGTTCGAATTTTGTACAATGAATACCGCCAAGTTTTACATTCAGCGAAATTGAAAGAGGTTGCCTCGGCGCTTCGCGCCTCGGCATGGTATTTCCCCGCCAGAATCCAAGCATTTTTGAGGGGGAACGAAACCGTCCGGTCGGGGGTGGGTGGGGCAAGCACAAGAGATACCACGAACGCCACCGAAGCCATAGAGCGAACACGAGCAACACCGAGCAGGCATCACGAACGAATGTGAGTGGCCAGTGTGAGGTGTTTGCGCAGTGTGAGCGGACTACTGAACTACCGCAGAACGCGGAGACGGGAGCGCCTCGGGCCGACGCAAACGACGGAGAAAAGGCGGGCGTAAAACTGGCAAAAATGCTAAACTACACTTATAGCCTTTTTGGAGGAGTGAAGCGGCGGCAGCAAAACCAAAAATTTCCTTCCTTTCAAATGTTCCGCTTCGCGGCGGGGGGTGTGGGGGGAGCCGCAAATAAAAATGATAGGAAATTTTTGGGTTTTGCCCCGCGCGAGCTTGTCGAGCGCGGCCGAGGCGCAAGTGTCATTCGTCAAAATCCTGCGGATTTTGTCCGAAATACATTCGAACTTCGTCCAATACACACCGCCAAAATTCGGAATTCAAATTTCCGCCAATTTTCAGAATTAGGATTTTGGGCGATTGTTGCCTCGCCCCGCCAAAGGCGGGGCTCGGCTTCGGCAAGGATTTTGAAGGGATTTTTGAAATCCAAAAACAATTTCTGTACCGGGGGTCCATTTTTAGTAATGAAATCATTTGGATTTAGCTCAAAATAATTTCGAACTTTGTCTAGAAAACACTGCAGTTGTGATAATATTAGGCGATGCATAAGAGCAAAATAATCGGGATTATTGCGGGAATTGCGGTGGTGCTCATCGCCGCGAGCGTGGCGTACATGCAGCCGCGGAGGGCGCCCGCAGGCGGGAGGAATGCCGCTCAAACTCCTGCAGCCGCGTCTTCGACGGCGCTGTCGGCGCAGCCTCAATCCGCAACGAAGCAGTATATGCTTGCGCATGTGGCGGCGCATAAAGATGCGGTGAGTTGCTGGAGCGTGGTGAACGGGGGAGTGTATGACCTCACTGCGTGGATTGCCCAGCATCCCGGAGGCTCCGATAAAATTTTGGGCATCTGCGGTAAGGACGGCTCGGCGGCGTTCAATGAGCAGCATGACGGCGCGAAGAAGCAGGCGGATATTCTCGCGACGTTTAAAATTGGAGTACTTGTAAAATAAGTAACAAGCGACAAGGAACATGGAACATGGCGATGCACTCAACACTATGAACTCACAGAAAGCTTCTCGATACGCTCCGGTGGTGCTGCGGCTCGGTCTCGTCGCCGTTTATATTTGGTTCGGTGTTTCGCAAATCGTGAACTCGAACGCGTGGACGGGATTGGTGCCCGGGTGGGCGACGGGACTCTCGGGAATGAGTGCGGGTACGATTGTGCAGTTTAATGGATGGTTTGAACTTGTTGCGGGGACGCTCCTCG
Organism: uncultured Candidatus Saccharibacteria bacterium; assembly: GCA_964646415.1. Classification (GTDB taxonomy): domain Bacteria; phylum Patescibacteriota; class Minisyncoccia; order UBA6257; family 2-01-FULL-56-20; genus VGJV01. The sequence continues at coordinate 1,841 of CAZYEL010000034.1, read as the reverse complement.
CGGTGGGAATATATGTGCGCATCGTTGCGGGGCTTTTATTCCTCCATCTTCTCGTGATAGTGTCCCATCTTGGGGCGACGGCGATTGGCGTCCGCGACTTCGGTTTGAGTATGGCAACGCTTGCGATCGTTTTGCATGGCGATGATTGGCTTTGCTGCTTGCGAAAAAACCAAGGAAATGAATCAATGGGAGGAAAGGTCGAGGGAAATGAAGCAACACCGTAGCAATGAATTCAAAGCAATTTCTTCGGGTTGGCGGCGCGGTGCTCGTCGTGCTCGGCGTTCTGGGATTCGCGCGCGTGTTGGGGCCGACGCCGGGCGCGAGCATATTCGGCGTCACATGGTGGTCTGACAACGGTGAAAGCTGGGGGCACCTTATTCTGGGGATTGCCGCGCTCATCGGTGCGTATGCGTTTGACGCGGAGCCGCAGAAATCCCTCGCAACAATTCTCGGCACTATTTTGGTGCTGGTGGGGCTCTATAGTATCTTCAACGGAAACTTTCTCGGCGTGAGCTTGGAGAACCCCGCCGATACCATTGTGCATCTGGTTATTGGTATTTGGGCGCTCATCGCCACGCGCGGCAGGGAGATGGCGTAGTGCATACAATCGTCGCGTAAAAGTCCCGCTTCCTGCGGGGCTTTTTGTTTTGGGGGAGTTTTGGTAAAGTGGGGGATGCAAGGTGCCGAAGTAGCCCCAACGCGCGCTGTGCGGTCGGGGTCCCGACCGAAGCGTCGGGACTCAATGGTGAGTGCCGAAGTAGCTCAGCGGTAGAGCAACGGTTTTGTAAACCGTAGGCCGTGGGTTCGAATCCCACCTTCGGCTCATGAGTTTCAAACATACAAACTATAACTTTGAGCGCGAGTATCCCAAGCTCGTGCGCGACCGGATTCCGGAAATTGTTAAAGGGCAGGGCGGAGCAAGCGCCCGTTTTCGGGTTATTCACGACGACGAAGAGTTTTTTGAATATCTCGCGAAGAAACTTATCGAAGAGTCGATGGAGCTCCGGAAGTCCAGCGTGCACGGTAATCTTGAGGAAGAATTAGCCGACGTATTCGAAGTCATTGATGCCATCCTCCGCGCGAAGAAGAAGAAGAAAAAGGGTATTGTGGCAATCCAGAAGAAAAAGAGAAAGGAGCGCGGCGGATTTGAAAAGAAGATTCTTATGCTTCCTCATGGGCGAAAAACGAACAGGTGATACATTATTCTCTGTCGGGCAGAAAGCGTTTATCCGGCGGGGAGAAGAGATGCTGGTGATTTTCGACCCGGTGCCGGGGCTCGATTTTCCCGGCGGAAGAATTACAACGGGAGAAATCGAAATATGGGGTTTTGACTGTACATGTGAGTGATAGTAAGCTTAAGCGTGCGATTGACAGCATGTTACCAAAGTAATACGCCGATGTAGCTCAGCTGGTAGAGCAACTCCATGGTAGATTTCCTGCCCATCCCGACGGCAACGTCCGGATGAATCCCGAATTACGGTTAAAGGCCCTGCACGGGTTCAGACCGTGGCGAGTGTCGGAGCCTGGTCCTTCGACCAACTCAGGACAAGCCCGAACGACTGACAAGGGCTCCCACCACAATGGGAGAAGATACAGTCTAATCCTCTTAAATATGTGCGGAGACAAAAAGAGGTAGCAATGAAGGAGTAGGTCGCCGGTTCAAATCCGGCCATCGGCTCAAGTTTCAAAGCAAGTGGAACTTCGTCGCCGGAAATGCCCGCGGTCAATCACGTCTTCCACGTTCTTGAGTCACTCTCGAACCCAAAACGGTAATCCTTCAGATCGCGGGTTAAGGGAACTTTCGTGTTGGTTTTTCTCTCATCGGTCGTTGCAAATGTGAG
>CAZYEL010000033.1:0-5564 GCA_964646415.1 uncultured Candidatus Saccharibacteria bacterium | reverse complement strand
ATGGTTTTTCAAGAATTATCGCGCCGATCATTCTAATTCAAAAGGGAATGCGGGAATCAGGGCAGATACTGTGAGTGAACCGAATACTCAAAAAGTTCGTGAGAAAGTTCTCCAAATGATGCCACGCATCTTTCTCGTCGCGTATCTTTTTGCAGGTGCTGCAGATGGGCAAGAGCCTCCGTTTCTTCGCTTCGTCCTCGCGTTGCCGACGACGTATTTCTGCGATTTGTGCCGCACGAGCCACTGCGGGAGCGAGCGTTGTTTCGAGTTGCGTCGTCAGAACATAATCCGCTGCACCTTCTCGAAACGCCGCAATCACGATTCCCATATCATTTGTTTCGTTCACAAAAATAAATGGCACGTCGGGGAGCTTTTCCTTGGCAGCGTTGGGGACGTAGAAGGCTAAGCCTCCTTCAAAGGAGGCTTAGCCTTCTACGTTTCTAGCCTTCTACGTTTCTACTGCGTCGGTTCCCACTTCGCAGTCTCGCGCAGGTATTTCAAAATTGCGTCGCTTGCTACCGCGCTCGTTTGCGTTTTGTTGTTGGCTCTATGTGCCTGCACAAGGCCGATGACGTACCCGTTCCAGAATACGGGCGAGCCGGAGCGCCCTCCGGATACCTCCATGTTCATTTGCACGGTGAGGGGGACATCGGCAAATGCCTTGTTGCCCTTTTCGAATTTTGAAAGCTGCCCCGTCGCGCCAAGGATGTATATGGTGGAGAAAAAGTCTCCCTTTGCGGCGCTCGCGTCGGCGGGCGCGCCGTACGAAAGCACGGGTGCGCCCTCCTTAAAAATATCTTTTACCGGAAGGAGTTTGGCGTAGGGGAAGGATGCGGGAACCGAGCTCACGCCGAACGTGGTCGCATCCGGCGCAAGGCCGGTGATTTTCAAAACAGTGAAGTCCGCCTCGAATTTCTCAAGCTCGCTGAACGTGCTTCCCGACGGTTCGTAGAGCGGCACCGCGGTGTAGCTCAAGACGGGGATGCGCGCCATGGGATTGAAGGTTTCAATTTGCTGCGCCGTGGGGAGCGTGGTGCCCTGCGAGAGCGTTCCGGCCCAGCAGCCCGTGTTTCTTGTGGTGATGGTAACCGTCACTTCGTCGTAGCCGATGGTCGTCGTGGCTTTTTGCACAAACGTCCCGCCGACATGCCGGTTCGTGAGAATATAGCCGCGCTTATCGATAATCACGCCGGTGCCGCGGCTGTATCCCATTTCGGTAACCGGAGCATACTGCGGGTCCGAGGCAACGTATTTTTCTTCGATATCACAGACGATGCCCACGATGACCCCCGGGTCGATTTCCTGTGCCGGGGGCAGCGTGGGGGTTGAGGGTGTGGTTTGCGGCGAAGTGGTTGTTACGATTATCTGCGGCGAGGACGTGGTGAGCACCACTATTTTGAGCGAAGCGGTGGCGATAACTGTTTGTGGCGGCGGGAGGACGGCGGGGAGCGGCGGGGGAAGCGGAATGGTTGGGTGTGCGGGCACAAGGGCCGTGGATGATGCCGGAGAGGTCGCGGGGGCGGAAGAGGCGGGAGAAGAACTTACGATTGGAGCATGGACTAGCGCGGCGGTCGCGGTGCTGTTTCTTGGCGGCGCGGGTTCCGGCTGGGCGGAAACGTGAGGTGCGATATTCGGTTTTCCTTCTGGCGTTTTGGGAATCGCGAGATATGCCCCGATGCCGCCGAGGAGGAGCCCCGCGCCGATGAAGATAAGGAGCGCGATATTCAAAAATCCCGATTTCATTGTGGGGTGCGTTTACTATACCAAAAACAAAACCCCGCCTGTCCATGGACAGGCGGGGTGCTCCGTTACGGAGAGTGATGGACCCCGACGCAAGGTCGGGGCAAGCTTACCAGCTTTGTCCTCCTCCGCTGCGGGGCGCACGCGCTTCCATCGGGCGTGCTTCGTTCACCGTGAGCTTCCGCCCACCGAAATCCTTTCCGTTCCAGAGGTCGATCGCTTTCTGCGCGTCTGCATCATTGACCATTTCAACGAAGCCGAACCCCTTGGAGCGACCGGACATCTTGTCGGTGATAACCGTGGCGGACTCAACCGCACCCGCCTGCGAGAACGCGTCTTTCAACTCGTCCTGCGTCGTCGAGTAGGGAAGTCCCCCCACGTACAATCGCTTTGCCATCTATTTTTCTTTGGTTGTGTAAGGCGACCTTAGAACCCGATTAATTGAAGTGGGTTCTCTCTCTTCTGGCTCCTCGCCTTACACAACATAGGAATGTCGTGCGCACGGCTTTGGAAAAACCTTCGAGAACACTTACCGCGGCAGTATACCATAACGCATGGCAAATAGCAAAGAGCGAGTGGCAAATGGCAAATCGTTAAATAAGCAAAACGAAAAGAGAGCAGGATTGCTCCCGCCCTCTCCGTGATGAAATTCTGTTACTGGTTGCTGGTGGAACCGAGAATCATTCCGCCGCTCGCAGCGTATCCAAGCAGAAGATTTCTCCCAATTTGAATCTAAAGGCTGTGATTTGCCATTGGCGATTTGCGATACGCGCGAGGGTGCCGTACTCTGGGAAATATGCAAAGGTGGTTTCTCTGGTTTGCGGCAGCGGTCGGGCTCGCGTTCCTCGCCGGCGGGCTTTTTGTGCACCGGGCGGTCGTGAGCGAGGGAATGATGAGGCGGGAGCTTGCCGCACTTTCAGCGATTGAAGTAAACGCCGCGCGGGAGTGGCGGGCGCGGTTTGGATTTAAGCGCGACCTCGGAACGGGTGATGCGGGCGCTGACGTGGCATTGCTCCAAAAGACGCTTATCGCAAAAAAACTTCTTGCGTCGAAGGATGCGACGGGGTTCTACGGTTCGCTCACCAAAAAAGGAGTGCAGGCGTTCCAGCGAGAAGCGGCGCTTATTCCCACGGGCATGGTGGACGATGCCACGCGCAGCCGCCTGAACGGAATGTATTTCGGGATGGTGTGCCCTCGACCCGGCCTCGCATACGCCGATTTGTCGGGCGCGAGCGTGGGTAAAGACAACCGCATGCCCTATGACTACGCGCCGGTGGACCTCGTAGACATTTCAAATAAAAACATATGGACAAATGGCATCGTGTGCCTCGGGGCAGAAACGGCGGGGGCGCTCGGGCGGATGGTTGCCGTAGCGGCGCAGGAGGGCGTACGCATCGGCGTAACTTCCGGGTTCCGCACTGCGGACATCCAAAAGGTGCTCTACGATTATTGGCACGCGGTCAAAGGAGATGTCGCGGACGGGGAAATTTCGCCACCTGCTGCCTCGGAGCACCAGTTGGGCACGGCGGTGGACCTCACGGGCGCTTCGGTGGGGTATGAGGGAACGCCGCTTGATTTCGAGCGGCGTCCCGAAGGCCGCTGGCTTGCGGTGCACGCGCGTGAGTACGGATTTGCGCAGTCGTTTCCCGCGGGACGCGAGGCGGTTACGGGCTATGTGCACGAGCCGTGGCATTGGCGGCATGTGGGGAAGGAAGCTGCCACGGCGATTGCGCGAGGGAATGTGGGAACCGCGGAGTACCTCGCGGCGCATGCGGGGAGCGTACCTCGCCTGCGCGGGATTCCCGCAGGGCTGGCCCTCACCGCCGCCGCAGCGTTTGTGGTGTATGTGCCTGTTGCAGAGCGAGGCATGCCGATTACGCTGCTGCACAAAGACCCCGATAGCGCCCGCCCCATTGCGAGCGTTTCGAAATTATTGACCGCGCTTGTTGCGGAAAAAGCGTTTTCTCCCGGGACGCTTATTCCCGTGTCCTCCGCAGCGGCAGGTGAAGCGGTGAAAGAGGGGCAATCTCGCCTTGTGGCGGGCGACGCCTTTTCGTTGGAAGACATACTCGCGCTCCTTCTTATCGAGTCGTCGAACCCTGCGGCGCGCGCGCTTGCGGATGCCTATGGCTTCGACCGTTTTATGGAACTGATGCGCGACGAGGCGGCGCGGTTGGGTTTGACTACTCTCTCCGTCGCGAATCCTACCGGACTTGACCCCATGGGAGGGTCGCCCAATGCGGTTTCGGTGCGCGACCTTGCGGTGCTCGTGCGTGAGGTGCTCGATAATCACCCGGCGCTCCGCGCGATCCTGGGCACTGCGGAAACAACAGTGCGGAGTACCGCCGGCAGCGCGTATCGCGTGCGCACGACTAATAACCTCCTCGCTTCGCGTGTCTGGCCGGAGGGTATAATCGGGGGGAAGACGGGCGAAACGCCGAAAGCAAAACAGGCGCTCGCGTTTGCAGCGATGAGCCCTGTGGGCGAGGGGTATATTGCAATTGTGATTCTCGAATCCGATGACCGGTTTGGAGAGGCGGATGAGGTTTTGCAGTGGATACGAGGTTCGTATGATTGGCAATAGTTAGCTATACTCAAATGCGATGCGGGAAAAGATTCTTGTTGTGATAGGGTGCGCGCTCGGAGCGGCGCTTTTTTTTATGGCGTGGCGCGTGAATGCCCCGCGCGGCGCGCCCGGAGCGAGTCCGGAACCTGCTTCCACCAGTACGCTTCCCATTCTCTTGCCGCTCGTTTCTCTCCGGTGGGAGCAATCTTCCTCGACGATTCCGTGGGGCGCGCGTGATTCGCATGCGCTCGCGGTGTTCAAGGATGTGCTGTGGCTCATGGGCGGACTTGATGGGAACGGGCTTGTGACGCGGGACAAGTTCGGCGAGCATGTGGAGTATTGGCGCGCGCCGCACTTTGACGATGTGTGGATGTCGACTGACGGGTACAATTGGAAACTTGCAACCGCTCACGCGCCGTGGGGAAAGCGACGCTCGGCGCAGGCAGTCGAGTTTAAAGGAAAATTGTGGCTTATGGGGGGGTGGGGACCGGAGGTTGGGTATCGCCGTGATGTATGGTCGTCAGAGGATGGCGTGCGTTGGGAAGAAGCGACCGCAAGAGCCGAATGGCCCGCGCGGGAAGGGCATTCGCTTGCGGTGTGGCAGAACAAGCTCTGGCTCATCGGCGGCGTGCGATACGATACCAGGAAGACGTTTGGCGATGTGTGGTATTCGGATGACGGCGTTCACTGGACGGAGGCGACCGATGCCGCGCCGTGGCTCTCGCGGTGGGACCATGCCGCCGCGGCATTTCAAAACCGTTTGTACCTCACGGCGGGGATGGACCTCAAGGGTAATACTTTTCATGACGTGTGGGTGTCCGACGACGGCGCGCGTTGGAAGCTGGTAACTGATAATCCGCCATGGCGTGAGCGGCAGGGGCACGTGCTTCTCGATTACCGGGGCGCGCTTTGGACGGTGGGGCGTTTAGATGATGCCGATTCGGGGAACGGGCCTGCCCGCCAGCAGCCTACGCCGCAGGCGTTGGCAGGCGGGCCGAACGACGTATGGTTTACAAAGGATGGCGCGGCGTGGGAGAAAACGGATGCCGACCCGCAGTGGCTCGGACGCGAAGACCACGGGGCGGTCGTGTGGCGCGACAAAATATGGATTGCGGGCGGTATGGACAGTAAGTGGCGGTGGGGGAGCGATGTGTGGTACTCGGTGCTTGGGCGGTAGCAAAGAAAATGCACCCAGCCAACTTAGGCGGATTCAAGTTCCTAGCGCAATTTTTCGACCAGTGACCAGCTGGTAGAATTT
>CAZYEL010000032.1:0-5812 GCA_964646415.1 uncultured Candidatus Saccharibacteria bacterium | reverse complement strand
CGCCGCCGGCTGGTAAAACGCAATATACTCAAACTTCCGCTTCGGCATATGCCGCGCCGGAATCCGGTACCACTGCTCCCGCAAAAGAATACCGAGGTCTCGCCGATTTTTGAGCACGCCCACAAGCACCACCGGACTCTCTTTTCTATTCATTCTTATATTCTCGAGAATGTGAGAATGAATGGATAAACTGAATAAATGTAACGCCGTACGGAGAAAGTGAATGCATGACCTCTCTCCCACGATACCGCTTGTTGAGAAGCCCCGCCTCCACAAGCCGTCTCGTATGCCCCGCAACGGTCTTGAAGTTGCACCGCATCCTTCCCGCAATTTCATCCAAGGTAAGGCCGCTCGCGTCTTTGATGAGAAAAAGAATGTCGATTCTTCGGTGATTCGCCACGCCTTTCAGATGCCGCTCAAGCTGCTTGCTCGTCTTCACCTTTCCCATAGTCGGATTATATCAAAACATACCCTCCCACAATACTCTCACATTCTCGAGAATGTGAGAGTATTGTGGGATAACTCGCGAGAGTTTTGTTATGATACTTCTATGGAAAGCGCGGAAAGGGTGGTTTTTGCTTTGGTGACAGTATCGCGCACGGCGCATACGACTTCGAAAAAGGCGGCTGGTCCAACCGTCTTCTTTTGTATTGGTATGAGAAAGAGCTGAATGATGAAGGACTGGACATCCGCGTATATAATCTTGGCGTCCCGGGGGAAACGACGGAGGGGCTGCTTGCACGGTTTGAGCAAGAAACAAAATCACGCGAGCGGAAAGGATTCGAAGATGTATTTCTCTTCGCCTACGGCATGAACGACTGCGCCTTTCTCCCGAAGGAGAATAAATTTGCCGTAGCCATTGAACAATTCGAGCAAAACTTGGCGACCGCGATCATCAAGGCGAAAAAGTTTGGCGGGAGAATTTTCCTCCTCACCATAAACCCGGTCGTGGAAACAGCAACCGCGATCCCCAAAGACAACGGCAAATCCCGATTGAATGCGTACGTGGATGATTACAACAAGCGCATCGAAAAAGTAGCCGCGAGCGAATCTGTCTCGCTTATTGACGTGAACGCGGAGTTCAAAAAACGAGAATACACAACCCTCCTCTCTCCCGACGGCCTCCACCCGAACGCCGAAGGCCACAAGGCAATTTTTGAATTGATAAAGGGTTTAGACGTATAATGCATGAATGGAAAAGCAAAAACTGGTTGAGGAACTCAAAGAAGCGAAAAAGAGCGTTTTGAAACGGATGACAACGTATATCGGGGCGGGGTTCGGGCTCGTCGTGGGACTTGCGTGGAACGACGCGATTGCCGAACTTATCCGGACTTTTTTTCCGAACTCGGTAGACACGCTCATCGCGAAATTCGCCTACGCCCTTCTCCTCACTATTATTGTGGGCATCACGCTCTATTACGTGGAAAAGATTTTGAGCGCGGGCGACGAAAAGAAGTAATCCGGCAGAAACTTATGCACCGCGCGGGCATGAAATCGCGCTGGTTTTGGTGTAAGCGGTTTAAAAAACGGCAAGCCTCATACCATCCCCACCGCCGTCGCCTCTCGTGACTCAACCAAGGAAGCCGCCGCCATCGAGTGATGACGCGCGGCACCTTTTTCTCAATCCTTCGGCCACACGCAACGCATGTAGCAACATTCCTCCCCAAGGCGTGATTTTTTTCCGGTTCGAAGATGGCGCGACGGCTACCGCGGGATACCCACACCGTGGTCCCTCGGATGTTGAAACCCGCCGAGTAACGTTCCCGATTTTTGCGTGGCGCTCCGGTCAAGTTCCGTGAGAAGATCGGCGAGTCTTCTACAGGGAGTAAAACTCCTCATAGTAATAATGCGTCCAGAAACGCGCGGCGGCGAAAAACCAGGAGTAAACGTAAGCGTAAGTTCGTACTGAAGCGCCTGTGCCACAAGGCTATCCGCCAAGTAAGCAGCGGCATCTCCGGGATTGTGTTCGCACACCAGCAAACTCAAAAAATCCCATGTGAACGTTCCGCCGCTTCTCATAAATCGGTTATACAGTTCTTCGGGAATTCCCGGGCGGTCAAACTGGGCAATGGACGAGGCTCCTCTCGGATCCGGACCCGGATACACCAACGGCGGAGCTACGGGATTCGACCCTAAAGGATCGTGGGTAAAGGTAGGGTCATACGGCTGGCCCGCCTTCGCTTTTTGTATCTCCGACGACAATACGTCGAGCGTCCATGAATCTTCATCCTGCTTGCGCGGCTGTTCGTGCAAATTGTAACGGTGACGGACAAATTGAATCACCGCGTAGCCGACCGACTGATTGCAACAGGTGTCTGCGTCTCTCACGCGAAAAAATGTCTGAAGCGCAACCATATATTCACTCGCGCCGTCGGGATGAGACTCAACGACTACGGTTTCTCCATGTGCGACGGTAGCACCAGTCTGCCCATTCGTTTCCGAAGCGTGAGAGTCCGTTGGCTTCCAATGCTTGAATTGTCCGTGAGGCAAAACAAACAACCAGTGCAGTCGCAATGTTTCAGTAACCGAACACGGCTCACCTTGGTCAGGATCCCATACGACCATCGCAGTGATCGTTTCGACAATGTCCCTATTATGAACATTAATGCCGGGCGGCGGGGGCACTGAAGCTTCCGGGCTCTTGTGAGGATCTTGGAGTGCCCTAAGGAGCGCTTGATAGTTATCTGCAACAATAGTTATCTCCGAAGGAGTAATATCTCCCGCGCTTGTGCGGTGCAATTGTATGGAAAGTCGGCCGGGATAATCCCCAACGGAGCGCACTAAGATATGCACCCCCACAGAGCCATTGCTCGTAATCTTGAGCTCCGGTTGCGTGGCTGAAAAGAGAAAGCGATCAACTTCATTGCCGTTTTGCTTTTTTAAATACAACCCAAAGCTTGCATCAATAGAACACCCGTGCCGCACCACCGTATGACCCGTGCCAGTCGGCCTTCTTCCGGGCTGTTCCTCACGCTTATTTTCCTCGTTGTTTTCGTCGGGGGGCATACGAGGTTAATTCTAGCACTTCTAATTAATACCTATCCCTCCCCCGGGCCGCCGAGCGTAATTTTTTCCGGTTCGAAGATGACTTGCCGCGTGCCTTCTTCCACTACACCCACCTCGGCGAGCTCGTAGCCCGCTTTCTTTCCGATTTTCAAAACCCGCTCCACTTCCGCTTGCGGCACGAAGACATAGTAGCCCGCGCCCCAGTTGAAGGTTTTGAGGCAATCTTTGAGTTCCACACCCAGTCCACGCATAAATTGCATGACTGGCGGCACGGGAAGCCACGAGTGGACGCGGTAGTTATACGGACGCTTGTCGAACGCGAGCTTCCCCACGCCGTCGCCCGTGCCGGGGAGAAGCGCGTGGATATCTACCTTTTCCGCAAGTAAGGATTCGATAAGCGCCACGTACGAGCGCGTGGGAATAAGAATTTCTTCGCCTAAGGTTTTCCCGTTCGGGAGTTTCGTCAAAAACTGGTCGGGCAACTCAAGCGCTTTTTTAATCGCAAGCGATATCCCGTTCGAATGGATACCGGAGGACGCGGCGGCGATAATCCGGTCTCCGGGCACAAGCTTCTTGCCCGTCACGAGGTTTTCCTTGGGCGCGATGATGCCCGTCGTGCATCCCGAGAGAGTCGCCACCATCTTCACCGGCGGCCTCGGATTCACGATGTAGGTTACGGACGCAGACTCCCCCGCGGGCATCGCCATCCCGACTTCTTCGCAAATTTTCAAGAATCCCGCCGCCAAGTCATTCGCCCGTTTCTCGTCGCCATACCACGCACTCTCGGATGCCTCAATCTGGTCGGTGAAAACCACCGGAAGCGCCCCCTGCGCAATCACGTCATTCACCGTCATGAGTGCCGTGTCTATCGCAATCGCGTCGTAGTAGGTTTTCTGGCTACCCCTCGACAAGCTCGGGGCGGCAGGACCAAACTGCCGCATCCACTCCGCAATCCAGTTTTTGTTGCCCAAGTCCTCCTGCGTCTGGCACCAAATATGCGGCTGGTTCCCGCGATATTCAAAGACCGCCCCATGCGCGCCCGTCGCTTCTTCCGTAATAAAGACGCCCCGCTTCTCCGGAAACTTCAGCGTCTTCCGCCCCGCGCGAACCATCGCCTGCTTGAAAGGCTCCATGATGGTGTAATCAACACCGGATTTTGCGTACTCGCTTTGCATAAGAGTAGTCGCTAATATCGCGAATTTAATTCAATAACGCGAATTAGACTTTTGGATTCAAGACACGCCTATACTTTACCCCATCCTTAGTAAAATAGAGAAGTATCCCCAATTTAATTTCTCCGCACTGCAAATAATCAAGCACTTGCCGCACATGAACATAACCAAGCTTCTGCACAACTTTTAGCTCTAAAAGAATATTTCTGTTTCCAATGACAAAATCCGCGAAACAACGCCCGGCATTCTCACCTTTATATTTTAAAGGAATATAGACTTCTCGTTGGAAAGGAATGCCAAGTTTTGCAAATTCCTGTGCAAGCGCAAGCTGATACCTTTTTTCAGATAGTCCCCATCCCAACTCATTAAAAACATTGAAAGACGCGCCAACAATGCGATAACTTAATTCTGGGGCGATGAGGGTTTTATTCGCGTTATTGACCGTCATTCGCTTTATTTGCGATTACTCTCCATTATCTACTTCCTTCGCCAACTCCACAACTTCATAGCGCACTCCTTTACCCAAATCCTTAGTCTTGAATTCCAAACCGTGAAGGTGGTCGCCGGAGCCGCAGTTGATCGTTTCGAGTTCCAAAACTTTCTTGTCTACAAAAAGCGGCGCAGTAAGCATGAAGGGGCACACGGCGCCGGGGTCCACGCCGCTCACTTCCTTCACCTCCTCGGCAGTCGCAATCGCCATCTCTTCGCCAAAAAGCCGCTTTGCAACGGAGAAATGGACCTTATCGCCGCCTCTCAAAAAGACCGCGAACTTCTTATTCGTTTTCTTGCCTCGTAAAATGATTGTCTTGCACGTCTCCTCCGCATTTGTTTTCCCGTCGGAGTACGCGTGGACGTCCGCGACCGTAAACGCCGGAGCGCGCAGCTTGATTACCCGGTATTCGACTCCTCTCTTTTCTAGTATTTCTTCCACCTTCAAAGTCATCACAAGTAGAATCTAGAATAACACAAAAAACGGAAAGCGGCGCGAGGTTCCCCAAGCGCCGCCCGTGTTAAATTCTCACAACACCATGTCTTCAAGCGGGTAGAGACCGTGCCGGTATCCAAGATATTCAGTAAAACTAATCCACTTCTTTTGACGACGAAAGAACGTTTCCTGGATAACTCCAAATTGAGAGAGGTCAAACAAAAGTCGATCCTTCGAAGTTCCCAATGCTTCCGCGATGGCTCTCACAACGATAACCGCCGTATCAGTAAAATGCTCGCTCTTTACCATGGGAAATACGTACCCAACATCTCCGTAGAAACCTCCGATGTCGTCAAACGATTTCCACGTCCCCCATGTAAAGTTGATGCCCCTCGTTTCAAGGACACAGAATCGTTCTGCGATAATTGCTTGGTCACTAGGAGCAATAGTTACTTGGTAGTTAAGAACAGTAAACTTTTTATTCTTCCCTACTTGCCCGTATAAAGAGAGTTCTCCTTTGCCCGTACCGTCCGGTTCGGAGCTAACCTCATTCCGAAAAGAATAGACCTGCCCCTTATCGCAACCGGATGATATAAGGACATCACTCTCACTCTCGTTCCAAACCATCGTGATTTTATTCCAGCGTTTCATCTTTGGGGTTAAGGGAACTTTCGTGTTGGTCGGAACAGTCGAAAAAGATTGCAATATC
>CAZYEL010000031.1:0-7014 GCA_964646415.1 uncultured Candidatus Saccharibacteria bacterium | reverse complement strand
ATGGTTTTTCAAGAATTATCGCGCCGATCATTCTAATTCAAAAGGGAATGCGGGTCTTTGAAAGTAAACTTGGCCTGACTTATGAGGATGTTTCCCAAAAGTTAGAAGATAGGCGGAGAACACCATAAGCGCCCGAGGAGGAATTATTGCGGCAAGCGAGAGATGCAAAAAGGGTAAGTGACCTCGCTACTTTGAAATCCTCTGTTTCTTTGTATCTCGAGGATACAGACAATCCTATTCTCTGTCCTCAAAGAGGAGAAGTGTATAACTCTATCGATGGAAGCGCGGCAACAAATGGCACGGGATGGCTTCCAGTAAACTTCGGTGCAATTTCGAGCGGTTCTCCGCTTTCAAAGCTTCCTGTTGACCCTGAAAATTCAAGTGCATACTACTATAGCTACGCGTGCGATCCTCAACTCAAAACCTTTGAATTGAATGCGCGCATGGAAAGTGAGAGATATAATCGAAATGGGAAAAATGACATTGTTACTACTGATGTGGGGGGATAACCTTAACGTATACGAAGTTGGAATCGACCCTGGTTTGAAACTCATACACTAGGGAGCCGCCCTCGGGCAGTTTTTCGTTCGAGGAAACGCACGCTATAATTCCTCCATCATGCCCGGGAAATTTATCGTCATCGAAGGCACCGATGGGTCGGGGAAAACCAAACAATTCAAACGGCTTACGGAGCGGTTAGAAAAATCCGGGGTTGAAGTCGCGCGGTTCGATTTTCCGCAATATGGCAAGCCCTCCGCATATTTTGCGGAGAAATATTTAAACGGTGGCTATGGTTCTTCGGAAGAGGTCGGGCCACATCGTGCTTCGATGTTTTATGCTCTTGATCGGTATGAGGCCTCATCCGCGTTGCGAAGTGAGCTAGAGCAGGGGAAGATAGTGGTCGCAAATCGCTACGTAGGCTCAAACCTCGCTCATCAAGGCGGGAAGATTCAGGATGGCGCAGCACGGAAAAAGTTTTTCGAGTGGGGATACAAGCTTGAATATGAAATGCTGGGAATTCCGAAGCCGGACATAAGTATTGTGCTTCACGTGCCCGCCGCGCTCGCGCAGGCATTGGTTTTGAAGAAAGGGGAGCGGGCTTATCTGAACGGCGCAAAGCGCGACATTCACGAAGCTGACCTTGAACATTTGGAACACGCTGAAGAGGCATATCTTGAGATGGTGCAGTTGTTTCCGAAGGACTTTGTGCTGGTGGAATGCATCGAAGAGGGGAAACTGCTCTCAATTGATGAAATTCATGAACGCATATGGCGGGAGGTGGAAAGATTTTTGTAACTTGCGTGTACTGCGATGGGGTATTATGATAACCGACATGGCGACAGATACGAAGCAAAAGAAAGTTGAAAAACTGATGGAGCAGGTGGCGTTGCGCGTGTTTCAAAAAATGCTCCGCAACAGAAGGGTTTCCGAACTTGTCCGTCTTGCGCAGGATGGCGGCAGTTTCGATTTTCTCATGAGCGAACCGGATTTATATTCTCTGCCGCCGAAGCATGAAAAAGGGTGACATCGTCCTTGTCCGATTCCCATTCTCGGATTTTGAGAGTGAGAAAGTGCGTCTGGCAGTCGTGCTTATACCTGAAAATTCCTACGGGGACGTGTGCGTTGCGTTCGTCACTTCCCGAATCACACGCGGACTTGGTTGTGTCCTCATCGACGAAACGCAAAAAGGTTTTGTAAAGACCGGACTCAAAGTGAGTTCAACCATTAGGGTTGGGAAAATTGTCACGCTTCAAGTTCCCCTCGTAGCTTCGGTGATTGGTTCTCTGTTGCCGAACCACCTTGCGGAGTTGAATCGCGCTTTGAAACGGATTTTTAAGCTCCCATAACAATCAACTATATGGACTACAAACCCACAATCGGTTTAGAGATTCATGTCGAGCTCAAAACGCGCACGAAGATGTTCTGTGATTCTTTGAATAACGCGGATGAGAAGCAGCCCAACAAAAATACATGTCCGGTGTGCTTGGGGCATCCGGGGACATTGCCCGTGCCTAACAAAGATGCAATCCGGCACGTGCTACGGGTGGGGCTTGCACTCGGCGGGACGATTAACCCCGTGACGAAGTTCGACCGCAAGAACTATTTTTACCCCGACCTCCCGAAGGGCTACCAGATTTCGCAATATGACCAGCCACTCGTGACGGGCGGGAATCTTTTGGGCGTGCGTATACGGAGGATTCACCTTGAAGAAGACACTGGCACATTAGTGCACGCAAGTGGGGCAAGTTTAGTAGATTTTAATAGGTCAGGAGTCCCCTTGATGGAGCTTGTGACGGAGCCCGACATCACGAGCGCCGAGCAGGTGCGGGAGTTTGCGCAGGAGTTGCAGCTCATTTTGCGGTGTCTTGGGGTTTCCGACGCGGATATGGAAAAGGGGCACATGCGCATCGAGGCGAATGTTAGTATTCAAGACTCGAGGTGGGAATTCGTACAAGGACTGGGTTTAAAATCCGGGCGTGGGGGTTGGTTTTTTCGAGGAGACGCTAGTAATGAGTCTTCACTAAATGCCCGAGTAGAACTTAAGAACATCAATTCCTTCAAGGCGGCGCGGGATGCGACTGCGTATGAGTTGAAGCGTCAGGAGGAGGCATTGCGTGAAGGGAAGAAAATCACGCAGGAGACGCGCGGGTGGGATGAAGCAGGGCAGAAGACGGTGAGCCAGCGTTCGAAAGAAGAGGCGCACGATTACCGCTATTTCCCGGAGCCGGACATCCCGCCGTTTGCGACCTCCGTATTCGAGCCGGAACGCCTCGCGCGGGAGCTGCCGGAACTTCCGGCGGGAAAGCGCGCGCGGTTTGCGAAGGAGTATGGGCTTGATGCGAAACAAGTGGAGCTGCTCGTTTCTGAACCGGCGCTTGCCGAGTATTTCGAGGAATCCGCCTCGGAATATGCTTCGCTCGTGTCCCCGTCATCGGTTATCAGTCATCAGCTATTGGTTAATTACTTAACAAGCGATCTTCGCGGTCTTATGATTGAGAAAGGGATTGAGTTCGATGCCTTGCGCGTGACGCCCGAGCATTTTGCCCATCTCGTCTCGCTCGCGGCGGAGAAGAAAATCACGAGCCGGCAGGCGAAAGATATGTTGCGGAAGATGCTTGAATCCGATGAGGACCCCGAGGACATTCTCCGTGATGAAGCGTCGCAATCGGTTTCGGACGAGGGGAAATTGCGGCAAGTGGTGGAAATGGTGCTCGTGGCAAACCCGCAGGCGATTGCAGACTATAAAAAAGGGAAAGTGCAAAGTTTACAATTCCTCGTGGGGAAAGCGATGGGGGAACTCAAGGGGAAAGGAAATCCGGAAACACTGCGGGAACTTTTTACCCAAGAACTGAAAAAATAGGTTTGTACGTGCGTGGTATGCTATAGCCAGAACTTTTACACCATGGTAAGGGTTCGCGGAGTGTCCGACCGCTTTTTCGGATTGCTCGGAATGAAAGGAGTCCGACAGAATGAAAGTAAATGGTTTCGATATTCCGAGGTGGCGCGGGCCGCTGGTTTCGGATGTCTTGAAAGTTTTTGACTCGGCGTGGGTCGTGACACCCGCGCAGGCAGTAGAGGTATGGGGATTTCACCCGAGGCGGGTGCAGGTGCCGTACACTTTGAAAACAATTCAGTGGTGTGCTACGCAGAATCGCCTTGAGGCAGCGCCGCAGGAGTGGCGCCTCCCATACCTTTTCGACTTCTCGCTAAGGGAAATGTGCGAGCTTTTGAACGGCAACGCGGGGTATCCATGCTTTGGTCCTGATCGCCGGTGGCTTGCGAAGGAGAAGAAGGCAAGGTCTTGGGCGGATGACTTGATTGAGGCGCGGTGTTACCTCATCAATCTTTGCGGCCACCATGAGAACATGTCGTGGGGTGACCAGGAGCAGGAGCTTCGTGTGCGTGCCCACCCTCGGGTGGTGCGTGCGCCGTCTCCCGCATTTGTGCAGACACTTTTTGACTTCAAGGTTCTCCGTGACGAGCGGTTGCTTTTCGACTGGTCCCATTGGGGGTCGGAGGAATATTCGGATGGGCAGCGAGTGTGCGTTGGCCCCTTCGGGCAGCAAGGGCTCTCTATTGGCGCCGCCGACTCCTTATCAAAAGATCCCCGACGGGCGGTATGCTACATGCTCCCGCCGGAGTTCTGATCGGTATTTAATCGTCAATCGAAATCGCGAGCTGTCTCTCACGGCACTCGCGATTTTCGTTTTGCCGGAGAAATCCAGCGTATATTTTCATCTTTCCGAAACCACGTCATTTGCCGCCGCGCATAGCGCCACGTGTTCAGTTTTATTTGCCGGACTGCTTCGGCGAGCGGTATTTTTTTCTCAAGGAAGTCGATAATCTCGCGGTACCCGATGGCGTCGAGCGCCTTCACTTTCCCGTATTTTTTGTAGAGCCCGCTCGTTTCTTTGATGAGGCCATCTCGCATCATTTCGTCGACGCGCTGCTCAATGCGGCGGCGAAGAATACCCCCCGGGACTTTCATACCGATAATCTTCGCGTCGAAGAGGGGAACGCCCTTCGTCCGCTGGGCGGTGAAGGGTTTCCCCGTCGTGAGCGTTACCTCGAGCGCCCGAATCACGCGCCGGGGATTTTTGGGGTCCACGATGTACGCCGCTTCCGGGTCGAGCGCTATGAGCTTTTGAAATAAGTATGCTACCCCCTTGTTCCTTATTACTTGTTCCAGTTTCCTCCGTAAACGAACGTTTGCGATTACTTTTGGAATATCAAGGTTTTCTACCACCGCTTTCACGTAAAGTCCCGTGCCGCCGACGAGAATGGGGAATTTCCCGCGCTTCAATATCCCGCGGATTGCTGTGATGGCATCACGCTTGTATTCCGCCACGGCATAGTCCTCATTGGGATTTTTTATATCAATGAGGTGATGGGGGATTCCATAGGCATATTTGACTGCCCCGCTTCCGCTCCGCTTCTTCGGGGCGCTCGATTTCACCGATGCGCCTTTCGGCACATGTGAAATCGGCGGCTTCGCAGTTCCAATGTCCATCCCGCGATATACTTGCCGCGAGTCGGCGGAGACAATCTCCCCGTTCAGTTTTTTGGCGAGTTCTATCGAGAGCGCCGTTTTCCCGCTCGCGGTGGGGCCGACGATGACGAGGATTTTCGGAACGCTAGAGCGCCTTCGTTTTGATTTCCGAGGAGAGCTTGCTGATGAGCTCATTGAGAGTGGTTTCCTGTTGCGCCGCCTCGCCACGATGGCGGACATTCACCGAATTATTTTTTTCTTCTTTCTCGCCTACCACGATGATATAAGGAGTTTTCATCATCTCCGCCGCGCGGATACGTTTGCCAAGCGTTTCATCCATATGTTTCATCTGAACGCGGATATTTTCTTTTTGGAGTGCGTCGCGCACCTTCGCGCCGTACGCCGCAAACTTGTCGCTTATGGGGATTACTTCGACTTGCACAGGGGAGAGCCACAAAGGAAACGCGCCGGCGAAGTGCTCAATAATGATGGCAAGGTAACGCTCAATGGCACCCATGATTGCGGCGTGTAGCATCACAATGCGCTCATTCTCATTTTTCTCATTCACACAGGTGAGGTCGAAGCGTTCCGGCATGTTCATGTCGAGCTGGATGGTGGCAACCTGCCATTCCCGTCCAATGGAGTCTTTCCCTAGAAAATCGAGCTTGGGTCCGTAGAATGCGGCTTCTCCCGGCGCTTCAACATAATCAATCTTTTTACCCTTGGCGATATCACGAAGTATTGCTTCCGATTCTTTCCATCGTTTTGGGTCACCGAGATATTTCTCGGGGTGTTCCGGGTCGTGGAGCGAGAGGCGGAGGCGGAGCGCGAAGCCAATGGCGCCGTAAAACTCGTGCACAATGTCCCAGATTTTAAGGATTTCTTCTTTTACCTGGGACTCACGGCAGAACACGTGCGCGTCGTCCTGGGTGATGCAGCGCACGCGCGCGAGGCCGGCAAGTTCACCGCTTTGCTCGTCGCGGTACACCATCGTGGTGTTCGCGTAGCGCTGAGGAAGTTCTTTATAACTCCATTTCCGGCGGGCGTAGATTTGCGTGTGATGCGGGCAGTTCATCGGCTTCATTGCAAATTCGTGTCCTTCTCGGGTAGTGATGCGGAAAAGCTCGTTTTTGAACTTATCCCAGTGGCCACTTCGCTCGTAGAGGTCTCGCTTCGTAATATGAGGGATTTCAACTCGCTCATACCCGCGCGCCTTGCGGAGTCCCCATACAAAAGAATCCAAGGTGTCCCGAAGCAAGGTTCCTTTCGGAGTCCAAAGGGGAAGACCTGCGCCAACGAGTTCGGAAAAGGTGAAGAGGTCGAGCGCCGGCCCCAGTTTTTTATGGTCCCGTTTTTCCGCTTCTTCGCGCATCTTCAAGTGCTCGTCAAGCTCCTTTTTTGTTGCAAACGCAAGCCCGTAGATGCGAGTGAGCATCTGGTTTTTTTCATCTCCGCGCCAATAGGCGCCTGCGATGCGGTCGAGCTTGAAACTCTTCGGATCAATTTCCGCGAGGGGGAGCGAGTGGCCTCCTTTACAGAGATCCACGAATCCGCCGCAGGTGTAAAAAGTAAGAGTTTTTTTATCTTCGGCAAATTCTTTTGCCAGTTCCATCTTGTAAGCATTCCAGGAAAATTCCTTCTTTACTTCAGACAACGTCACTTCTTTTTTTGTCCATTCTGTCCATTTAGGCAGAAGCTCCCCCATCTTTTTTTCTATCTCGGGAAGATCGGCATCGGAGACGGGTTTGGGCCCGCCTTTGTGAGAGGATTCGGAACGGGCAGGCAGCTCAAAATCCTGATAGAAGCCATTTTCTATTGCCGGACCGATGGCGTTTTGCGCACCGGGATAGATTTCTCGAACTGCCGCCGCGAGGAGGTGGGCGAGTGAGTGGCGAATAGCGTCAATGGACTCTGAAGATTCCTTAGTTTTCATAGGTTTTATCATAACAATTTCAAGCGTTCTTGGGGATACTTCTCATCCCCATGACCTTGGAAACACTTCGGCGACTTTTGCGAGCGGGGTT
>CAZYEL010000030.1:0-7016 GCA_964646415.1 uncultured Candidatus Saccharibacteria bacterium | reverse complement strand
TAGCAACGAATGTATCTCTGTTTTGCTCGTTGCGCTAGTTTCTTGAACTGACTTTTGCGTTGTTTGCCTTCATTCGTGTTATTTGTTACACTATTCGCATTATTAGCGATTACTCTCAATGCGCCAATGCACACAATGCGGCAAGGGGTCGGTTATCCGGGGCAAACGGCGCCTTTTGCGCGGCCATTATAACCCCGTTTCCCGTACGCGGAAGTATCCGAATTTACAATGGGCGGTAGTCAAGGGAAAACGCATCAAGATTTGCGTAGCGTGCCTCAAAACCCTGCATAAGAAAAAGGCTTAAGTTTCATATCTTAGAACCCCCTGCGAGGGGCTTCGTTTTTTATTGAAGTAATGGTAAAATCGAAACGCTCTAGCGCTTTGACTGTGGCGGGCTTGCCCGCCGAAGCTTCAGCGTAGGCGGGCTGTAAAGCTACGGCTTTCAGCCACGGGGCATTCGGACAAAACGCTTGTCCCCACAATCGTTTTGCTCCTCATTACGGGCTGTAGTATACCGGTAGTACGAGCGCATGGGGTGCGTTTAGACCGGGTTCGATTCCCGGCAGCCCGACACTAGGAAAATCTTAGCGAGTATTCGAGCTTGGATTTTCTAGATATGCCCTGCCAACGGCGGGCGATGAAACTCAATGCGCCGTATCACGCTCACCATATTCATACTAGCCATCTTCATGGGAGGAATGAATCTTCTTGCCCAACGAAGAGACGTCCCCGCCGCTGCAACTGTCAGTACGCCCGCCGCTGATTCCCTTGCCGCCCGCATCGCCCGGATGCCCCTTGAGCAAAAAATCGGGCAGCTTTTGATTGTGGGGTTCAGGAACCCGCATCTCGACGAGCACATCCGCGAGATGATCACGAAATACCGCATCGGCGGCATCAACCTCCTCGGGCGGAATGTAAAAAGCGAAACGCAGGCAAAAGAACTCATCCGAGGCCTTCATGCGCTGAATGCTTCCTCAACCGACATCCCTCTGTTTATGGCAACCGACCAGGAAGGCGGCATCGTGTCGCGGTTCCGCTTCATGAAAGAACTCACTCCCCAGCCTGATATTGCCACTCCGATTCAAGCCGAAGCCGTTGCCGCCGCACGAGGAAAAGAACTCCGCGCAATTGGGATAAATATGAATTTCGCGCCGCTCGCCGACTATCTAACCGACCCCGAAGGCTATCTCTGGGATAGGGTATTCCACGCCACGCCGGAAGAAATCGCCGCCCGCGCAGAAGCAATGCTTCGAGGTTACCGCGCCGCAGGCATCATCCCCATCCTGAAACACTTCCCGGGTTATGGGAACCTCGGCGCAGACCCGCACGCCTCCTCCACCGCGCTTATTGCCGTAGACAATACCGCGCTCACCGCAAACCTCCTCCCCTTTCGCACACTTATCGAGCGCGGCAAAGTGCAAATGCTTATGACCGCGCACATTCAGGTCCCTCTTATCGACGCGAAGCCCGCAACCGTCTCCCCGCGATTTCTCACCGACATTTTGCGTACCGAGTGGCACTACGACGGCGTAATCGTCACCGACGACCTTGAAATGGCGTCTGCGGGAAAAGACATCGGCGAGGTGGCGCTCGACGCTCTCCGCGCGGGTACCGACATGCTTATCATCACCCCCACGCCCGCAAAACAGCTTGCAGCGCTCTCGCGTATACGGGATGCGGTCCGGACAGGAAAGCTCTCGGAGTCTCGCATTGACGCATCCCTCCAAAGAATCCTCACGCTCAAAGCAACGCTTTCTTCGGGACGATAAGCGTTGCGAAACGGGCGCTCCGTGTGCTACATTAAGTTAATGCAACTCTCCGAAAAACGCTGCGTGGCCTGCGAAGGAGGGGTTCCACCTTTGAACGAGCGGCAGGTGGAACGCTATCACCAGGAAATTCCCACGTGGACGGTGAGCGAGAATAAGAAGCTCTCAAAAACATTCACTTTCACCGATTTTCGGGGTGCAATGGTCTTTGTGAACAGCATCGCGGAACTCGCCGAAGCGGAAGGGCACCATCCCGATATCTTTATCTCCTGGAACCGCGTCGTACTCACCCTCGCCACGCACGCCATCGGCGGACTTTCGGAAAACGACTTCATCCTCGCCGCAAAGGTGGATCAACTTATAACCAATAACCCATGACTTCTCACGGATGACTTATGGTCGTCATCAGTCAAAAAATCGAGCCGGAGCTCGATTTTTTGGCGTCCCGTCCGATAAAACCCAGAATGATACCAGGTGGGCCGGCCAAGCTCGCATCCACGGACACGAACGATGTCGCCAGTCCTTATTGTATTGTTTGATCTAGTATCGGGCGGGACTATCTTTACTATACCTCCGCACCGCACCCACACAAGGCAGTATTGAAATGAGACGGAAGGGCGAGTAGAGTGGGTGGTAACCATGATACGACAAAACGTGCGACGCATGCTTTTCTATGCATTTTGCATCGCTTTCCTTCTACTCGGTACCGGCACCGTGCTCTACGCGCAAGGATGGAGGTTCGACGTCAACACATGGAGCATAAAGAAAGTAGGCGGTATTTTTATAAAGATTTATCCGAGAAACGCCTCGATACTCCTTGACGGCATCCCCGTGCAAAACGCCTCATGGCTCCTCCAAAGCGGCACGTTTATTAATAATCTCTTCCCGAGAACATACGCGCTCACGCTCCGGAAAGAAGGATTCCACCCGTGGACGCGCCATATTACGGTAACGCCGTCGTTCGTCGCCGAGGTATCGAATGCCGTGCTCGTACCGCGCCCCGTTCCCGAACCCTCCGTGGCGTCAAACGCGCTTCCCGCGCTCGTCATACCCTCTCTGAACGCCATTATTGCAACCTCAACGCGCTGGAGCGCCCGTGCCGTGAATGCACACGGCAGCTCGTCCATCACCCTCACCGAAACACAAGGGAATAATGCATCCTCATCGTCATCCCCCCTCACGCTCGCGCTCGAATCCCCCGTGCGCGCACTCGCATGGAATAACCGGAGCATACTCGGAATCCTCACGAAAGACGGCACGCTTCTTCAACACAACCCCTTGGAAAAAGAGCCGAAAAAAGTTGCGGATGACGTCGTGCACTTCTCCTGGAATAGCGACGGGAATAAAATCGCCGCACTCGAACGCCGCTCGCTCGAAATATTCGATCTGGAAAACTCCGCGAATTATTACCGCTTCAACATACGGGGCATCGGGGATGCTGAGCGGCTTATCTGGTACCGCGACAACACGCATCTTTTTATCGTCTATCCCCATACAACAGTATTCTTTGATTTTGACGACGCAAATATAGAAAACATCATCGAAGCCGCGCCGACCAACCGCGTCTCCTACGACGAAGACACGAATACGCTCTATTTCCTTGAGAAAACATCCGGCACCCTGCAAGCGCTTACGTTCCCGAAATAGTTTCCGAGTGAGTCTCACTCTTCTGAATACAGAGCGCACCTCCCCTTTCGTACCTTTCGGTGCACTTGACAAGCTTACTTTAGTAAACTAAAGTAAGCGCATGGACTGGAAACCAGCAGATAAACAAAGGCTCGTCCGCGCAATACTCGCCCTCCAAACCGAGGAAGAAACCGCGAACTTTCTTCGTGATCTTCTCACTAAAAACGAGATAGGTGAGCTCGCACGTCGCCTCACCGCCGCGGAGATGCTCTCCCGCAAGGAATCCTATGCGGCTGTCGAGAAAGCCACCGGGCTTAGCTCCACGACCGTCGCCCGCGTGGCGAAGTGGCTCAAAGGAAAAGAGGGCGGCTACCGCACGATACTGGCACGATTGAGAAAATCTCCGCAATAGATTTTATTTTTTTGCCGCTCACTTTAGTTTAATAAAGCAAACCATACTACCTTCCATGATACTCTCACACCTCAAAATCAAAGCATTGGTGGTTGCGCCGTACGTACTCTTGCCAGGCGACCCTGCGCGCGTGGATACGATAGGCCGCGAACTCACAAGCTTCCGCATCGTAGGAAACAATCGGGAATTCAAAACCGGCAACGGGTCATACCAAGGAATACCGATTACCGTGTGCTCCACGGGCATCGGGTGCCCCTCAACCGCTATTGCCGCAGAGGAGCTCATTTCCGCAGGCGCAAAAGTGCTCATTCGCGTAGGGACATGTGGCGGCGCATGGCGCGCGGATATTCCGGCAGGAAGCCTGGTGATACCGATAGCCTCTATACGGGACGAAGGCGCTACGCGCGAATATATACCCGACGGCTTCCCCGCCGTTGCTGATTATAACGTTGTCCGTGCACTCGAAGAAACAGCGAGAACGTTAAAAAAGAATTGCTTTGTGGGCATTAATAGGACGCACGATGCATTCTACGGAAACCAATCCTCAATCACCAAATGGGGCGCCTACCTCTGCGACGCGCGCTGGAAAAAACAAGATACACCCATCCTCTCCTCCGAGATGGAATCCGCCGCGCTTTTCATAGTAGCGTCTCTTTGGGGTGCGAAAGCGGGCGCGATTCTCGCGGTAAACGCGAACCCTGAACCGCTCCGGAATCGGGTACGCGGCCTCACACAGCGCGTCATCGCAGAGTCCAGCCCCACACTTAGTGCCGAAGTAGTTAAAGATATGGTTTCCGTTGCGCTTGGCGCAATTGTGCGCTTGGCGGAACAGAACCATCACGCCAGCCCCTTATAGAAAGGGATTGGCTGTATTCGACATATACCTCAATCCCTTTCTGGAAGGGATTTTTTAGTTCCGACCGGAGGGGAAGCAAATTAAAAACTTAACAAGGAAAGGCAGCGGATATTTATGAATGAAGTGAAAGTAATCTGTTTTGATTTGTGGAATACTCTCATCAGAACTACGCGGCAAACGGGCGGATACGAATCGGTGCTGGTACGACTGGGGGTGAAACGGGAAGAAATCTATCCTTGGGTTCGGCGACGTTGCATGACGGGCGAAAACGTTACCTATGACGAAATGGTGAAAAAGATGTTTGACCATTTCTTCAAAGACTTTACAGAAAACCCTGCAAAGTACAGCAACGAGATTGAGGAAGCGAAACGGTTATGGCGCGCCGATAATGATAGCGCGATTTGGTTCAAGGGAGCGCAAGCGGCGCTTCGCACGCTGCGGGAAAAGGAGTACTTCCTCGTACTCCTAACCAACACCACATGGATGGGGTGGGTGGACAAGCAACTCAACATATCCCCCTTCTTCCACCACGCCTTGCTCTCATGCGAGACGCACGTCACCAAACCCCAACCGTTCGCATGGGAAAACGTCATGAGTCTTTTCCCCGGCGTGCCGCCGCGCTCGTTCCTCATGGTCGGCGACAGCGAGGACGACGTCGCAGTTCCTGCACAGATGGGGTGGCGGACAGTAAAAGTGGGCAAACAACCGAACTTCCCGGAAATACTCAAAAAAATCGAGGCGGGTGGCGACGCACCGAAAGAAAAGGAAAGAGTGCTCCTCCTTGATGAAGGTGTTTGCAGCCCTGAGGTGGATGACTTCCGGAAAAAAGCGCAGCAATGGGGACTGCGCGTGGCGGATGCGACATCGCTCACACTCCACCTCCTGCACTGGAGAGGGTGGACAAGGTTCAACTCATCCACCTCGCTGGTTCTCTTCCCCGGCGCGGGAGCTCGCCTCGTAGACGAGCTTCTCTTCTTTGCCGACGGGAAAGGGCGTCTGCTGGGAACTCCGAGGGTGGAAGACTTCTATGCGGAGTTCTACAAAAAGTGGCTCGGGCGACGGCTCTACATCCCCGCAAAACGCCATTGGACGCCAGGCACCACGCCAAGAGCGGAAGTGGGAAGAATTGCGGGAGAAACAGACAAAAACATCGGAAACGTAATCGTGGTTGACGACGTCATCTGCTCCGGAGCAACCATGAACGCGGTGCGTACAATGAACGCGGAGAAGTTTCCGAACGCGCAATGGCACGCCCTCTCATGGCTCAAACAACGGTCGGCTGTGCTTGAGGGCTTCGCGTCGGTCTTCGGTGCCGAGCCATGCGGAACCCATGAGAAGAAAGCGGCTACGGTTTCCTTCTCCACGCTCCGCACAAGTAAGGAGGTTGCCCAAAACTTCGCGAAAGACATCAAAGACTCGGAGGGATTCCTGCGCTTCATTGCAGACGCTCGCTTCAGTGTTGCCATGGACCTCAAAGACCCCAACAGCATCGATTAGGGAAACGGAGGTAAAAAAACAAAAAAAACGGCATGTCCAGGACATGCCGTTCTTTTTCTTTACCCTTTCGCCCACTGTGGCGTCGTTCGCATTCGCTCGCTCCTTCAGAACCCTCGGTTCTGAACAATCTCCGACACGGAGGGAACTAGCACCTTCCCTCCGACCCACCCTTGCCGCCACCATTGGTCCCGCGCTAACGCTTGGCCCACTGTGGCGCCCTTCTCGCTTTCTTCAAGCCGTACTTCTTGCGTTCCACCATGCGCGAGTCGCGGGTAAGGAATCCGAACGCTCGAAGCTGGACTCGCAACTCCGGAGTCTGCAGCAAGAGCGCGCGCGCAATGCCGTGCCGAACCGCTTCCGCCTGGGACGAGAGGCCGCCCCCCGACACCTTGGCGCTCACGCCTACCGCGTCGCGGAGGTTCAACTTCTCAAGCGGCGCTTCAAGCACCATCCGCAACCGCGCGAGCGAGAAATACGCTTCGAGCTTCTTGCCGTTTACCGTAATCGGCCCCTTTCCGTTCGTGATGCGCACTCGCGCAACCGCCGTCTTCCGACGGCCCACCGCTTCGATGTAACGCTCCTTCGCCTCGGGCACACTCTTTGTTTTTGCGTCAGCCATAATATTAGTCTTCAAAAATAAGATTCTTCAACCGTTTTGCATTCAAGAAATTCTTCGGCAACATTCTCCGCACCGCTTCGCGCAAGACACGCTTCGGGTCTTTCGCCCACATTTGGCTCAAGGTAAGTTCCCGCAAGTGCCCCATATATCCCGTGTGCCGGTAATAGATTTTCTGCTCCATCTTTTTTTGGGCAATTTCCAAAGCTTTATAGTTTTTTACATACACGCGTGTCCCGCCCA
>CAZYEL010000029.1:0-9828 GCA_964646415.1 uncultured Candidatus Saccharibacteria bacterium | reverse complement strand
ATCATGGAGTACCTCGAATACATCGCACGGCTGATTGCGTTATTCACCAAGCTCTAGTGTCGGTTTTTAATCTTTATTATTAAGTTGTATTGGATACTGGTAACTGGTATACTCCAGCTATGGAACCGATACAGAACCGTCCCTTTGAAGAAGTAGCCGAAAAGGGAGCGGTTATTTATTCCAAAATAAAGCCAAAATATGAACCGAAAGAAAACGGGAAGTTTTTGGCAATAGAAACGGACTCGGGAAAAGAATACATCGGAACTACGAGCGCCGAAGCGCTAGAGAAAGCGCGCGTTGAAAACCCAAAGAAGATTTTTTATGTAGTGAAAATCGGATTTGAATCAGCAGAAACATTGGCTCATTCTTTTTTGAGTACCAGATGATACGCGGAGTATTTGTTTCTAATCCTCCAAATCTTCCGTTCGTCCAGTTGGTCGTCGCATGGGGTCAATCGGTAGTGACTCCGTATTTTTTGCTCGATACCGGATTTTCCGGAGATTTAAAAGTGAGCCGGAAGACAGCGGAAG
Organism: uncultured Candidatus Saccharibacteria bacterium; assembly: GCA_964646415.1. Classification (GTDB taxonomy): domain Bacteria; phylum Patescibacteriota; class Minisyncoccia; order UBA6257; family 2-01-FULL-56-20; genus VGJV01. The sequence continues at coordinate 9,298 of CAZYEL010000029.1, read as the reverse complement.
AACTGGGGCTTTCTCCCAGTGGAATAGAAAAGGTTACGATCGCAAATGGAGTAGCAATACCTACCCCGATTGCAGTGGGCTATGTCTCGATGGAAGGAGCAAAAAGTCCCGTCACCATACTTATCTCCGACGGTTTGCAGCTTGTAGGAATTGGATTGCTCACCAAATTCGGATATAAAGCAACAGTAGACTGCAAACATAGAACCGTGGAGTTAGAAAAAGTTTGAAGACTCAAAACGTCCCGCATGCGGGACGTTTTGAGTCTTTTCTTTCGTAGTTAATTAAATTCTGCTTTCTATATCCTCGGGAGCGCGCCTTCGCTTCAAGCGGACTTACTGGCACGGCAAACGTTTGGAGAAGAAATAATCTTCAAACGCGCCGCCGAACCCGAATCCGAATTTTTGCATCATATCAAACACTTCGATGTGCGCTCGCGCATAGTAACCCTTAAACTGCGGCTGAATCTCGATAAATGCGGATGCGACGGCATTCTTGAATGCCTCTCGTCCTCCTTCAAGCACCTCTCGCTCGGTTCCTTCCACGTCCACCTTCGCGAAATCAATCGCCGTAAGCCCCAGTTCCTTCACCACATCATCCAGGCGGCGCATGCGCACAGCGGCGGAAACCGTACCCGGAATTCCCTTATCAAGCGCCGAACTCGCATCGGCGTACGGCGCAACGTGGAACGTCGCATCCCCTTCCGCATCGGAGAGACCGTAGTTAAAAAGCTTCGCCCTGTCACGGTACGGCTGCGTACGGCGCTCGAGCACCTTGAACGAAGACGGAAGCGGCTCAAAGCAATACACTGTGGCGCGCGTAAAATACTTCAAAAAATGCTCCGCATACTCGCCTGTTGCCGCTCCCACATCGAAAATAACGCGGACTTGGTCCGCGCCTCCATGAAGCCGCGCCACTTCCTCCATCGCGCGATAGATTCCCTCTTTCCCGAAAAGGGCATGCTTCAGGGGCCGGAGCGCATTTTTCATGCGCTTCACCAATTCGTACTGATAAAGCTTCGCGAGCAGCGAGCGAAATGACATGGATAAACAATTAGTTAATGGTTGAAGGTCATAGAAACGGGTCTGGATGTTGGTCTCTAGTCATCGGTCTTCTCTTGGAAATTATTCCATGACTCACGAAGTTTATAGAGTTGTTTTGAAGTGATATTATACTCGTTCACAAGCTCATTGCACAATGCAACATCAATATCATAAATATCCCTACTTTGTTCAATACTCACAATCGTCTCATTGCTCTCGGCGAGCGCGTCGTCGAGATACTTTTTGAAACCAAACTTTTGATGCTTTTTAGCAAAACCTTCCGCAATCAACCGTGGAATAGCTTTACATGAACGGCTTACTTGGTCTTTAAGGTCGTACTTCTCGGAAGGAGGAAGCTTTAGTATCAACTCCTTCATTACGCGAAGCATTGCTTTATACGAGCGTTGATACACTTCAAGGTCGCGATAACTTTTTATTGGATTTGCACGCATGCTTTCCTTTTTCCTCTTCTACCTTCAACCTATGACCTGCTTCAAAACCCGCCTCCATGACCAACAACCTATGACCTGTTTCGGACATACCACTCGATTGTCTTCTTCAGCCCTTCTTCAAAGTTGGTTTTTGCCTTGAATCCGAACTCCCGCTCGGCGCGGCTCGTGTCGAGCATCCGCCGCGGCTGCCCATCGGGCTTCGTGGCATCCCACCTAATTTCCCCTTCGTAACCAATAATCTTCGCGATTAAAAGTATGAGGTCGCGAATCGCAATTTCCATACCCGAACCCAAATTTACGGGGTCTCCTTTTTCATATCGCTCCGCGGCAAGAACAATCCCCTCCGCGGCGTCCTCCACATAAAGGAACTCGCGCGTGGCTTTTCCGGTACCCCACACTTCCACAAACGGCTTCTTTTCTTGCTTCGCTTCCCATACTTTTTTGATGAGCGCCGGAATCACATGGCTTGAGCTCGGGTCAAAATTGTCACCGGGGCCATACAAGTTCACGGGGATAAGATACACGCCGGGGAATTTATACTCGTCGCGATATGCCTGGAGCTGCACAAGGAGCGCTTTCTTCGCAAGGCCGTAGGGCGCATTCGTTTCCTCGGGATATCCGTTCCAGATATCGTCCTCCTTGAACGGCGTAGGCGTGAACTTGGGGTAAAGACACACGGTGCCTATTCCCACAAACTTTTTCACTCCCGCCTGCGCTTCGCCGTTGGCTCCGGCAAAGCGAGCCTTCCGCGCCGCCTCGATAAGCTCCACGCCCATCACAATATTGTCGTAGAAAAGCTCGCCGGGGTGCTCGCGGTTGAAGCCGATACCGCCTACTTTCGCCGCAAGGTGGACGATAACTTCTCCCTTCTTCGCCACCTCCTCGCAGACCCCCCGTACCCGCAAATCGTATTCCTCCGCCCGCGGGATAAAAATGTTCTCCTGCGGCACTCCGCGCCTTTGAAGCGCTCCCATCACATGTTGCCCCAAAAAACCCGCCCCTCCGGTCACCACAATTTTTTTATCCTTAAGCTCCATGGTTATCAATTATTATTTACTGGTCATAGGTTGCGGGTCATTTGCCATGCTCTTTGTGCCATGCGATCGTCCCACGCAATCCTGATTCTAAATCAGTCGCGGCCTGAAAGCCAAAGCCCTTGGCGCGCGCGGTATCCGCCACGCGCCGCGGAGAACCATCGGGCTTGGTCGGGTCAAAACGCACTTCGCCGGTAAACCCCGTAAGCCGCGCGATGGTTGAGGCGAGGTTGGCAACGGAAGTTTCCACCCCCGAGCCGATGTTCACCGGCTCGGAACTCTCATATCGCTCCGCCGCGAGAACAATCGCTTCCGCCGCATCCGCGACGTAGAGAAAATCGCGCGTGGGCTTCCCCGTACCCCACACAACCACCTGCGCCTCCCCTTTCTCCTGCGCTTCCCGGATCCTCCCGATGAGAGATGGAATGACGAAGTCCGTTCCCTCGCCGGGGCCGTACATGCTCGTGAGCAAGAGATGAGCGGCATTGAACCCGTATTCGTTCCGATACGCCTGCCCCTGGACAAGAAGCATTGTCTTTGCAATCGCATACGGCGCGTGCACAAGGTCGGGGTATCCGTCCCAAAGCGTTTTCTCTTCGTAGGGAATGGCCGCCGCCGCAGGATACTCCGCCATACTTCCCGCAGTCACGAATTTCTTCACTCCCACCCTCCGTGCGGCCTCCATAAGCCGCACGCCGGCAATAAGGTTGTCGTAAAAAATACGCCCGGGGTGCGCGCGGTGAAACGTGACGCCGCCCGTAACCCCCGCCAAGTGAATCACCACATCCGCGCCCGTCACCGCCTTCTCGCATGCTTCCCGCGTACGAAGGTCGCAATCTTCGAAACGCGGGAGGGAAAGATTTTCCTCCGCGATACCGCGCGACTTGAGCGCATCAACCACCGCAGTCCCCACGAATCCATGGGCACCGGTGACAAGGATTTTCTTGTTCTTCAATTCCATTTTAAAAAATCTCAAATTACAAACAAATCCAAAATTTTAATATCCAAATTCACAAATTTGGTCATTGGTTATTGTTTGGAATTTGGTGCTTGGGATTTGGAACTTACGAAGTGGTGTGCACCACGCGCGGAGCTTGTTTCGCCGCGACAAGGTATCTCTTCACGTAGGGGTGAAAGTTCCTCGCCGGCTTTTCCCACCACCGATATTCCGTACTTTGCCGGTCGAGCCGCGCCGCAGGACGGACACCCCTCACTCGCACGCGGAACACCAACGCGATATTGTGCGCGGTGGTCCCGGGAAACGCCCCCGGCCGGGCAAAGTATTCGTGCACGCCCATGAGCCCCGCTACCCTTCCAGTAAGTCCCGTCTCCTCACGAAGCTTCCGGAGTGCCGCCGCGGCGAGCCGCTCGCCGCGCACGAGCCTGCCGCCGGGGAACCACCACTTATTTTTATCCGGAGAATTTTTCCTCCACACCAGCAAAAAATTTCCCCGCACATCTTCCACCACCAAATCAACACAAGGAAGGGGCACTGCGGAATAAATCTTTTTATAGAGACCGAGAGGGATGCTCGCCGCCTTCTTCATTATTTCGAAAGAGGGACTCCCCCTGCCTTGCAGTCCGCTTCAACCATGAGCTTCACTAAGCCTTCAAACTTCGTTTTTGCCTCCCAGCCGAGCTTCTGCTTCGCTTTCCGCGGGTCTGCAATAAGACTGTCCACCTCGGTGGGCCGGAGATACCGCGCATCAAACTCAACATAGTTCTTCCAATCATCCATACCGGCCGCGCGGAACGCGGCTTCAACAAATTCCTGCACCGAATGGCTCTCCCCCGTGCCAATCACGTAATCATCCGGCGTTTCTGCCTGAAGCATCTGCCACATCGCCTCGCAATATTCCGGCGCATACCCCCAGTCGCGCTTCGCGTCCAAATTCCCGAGATACAATTTTTTGTCGAGCCCCGCTTTGATGCGTGCGATGCCGCGCGTGATTTTCCGGGTAACAAAAGTCTCTCCCCGGCGGGGACTTTCGTGATTGAAGAGGATGCCGTTCACGGCAAAAACTCCATATGCCTCCCGATAATTCCGCGTCGTGTGATAGGCGAATACTTTCGCGATCGCATACGGACTTCGCGGCGTAAACGGCGTAGTCTCGTTCTGCGGCGGCGGTGTGGCACCGAACATCTCCGAGCTTGACGCCTGATAAAACCGCACCTTCCGCTGCGTTTCTTTTTCATAATCCTTCACCGCTTCAAGCACCCGCAAAGTACCCAGCGCCACGATGTCTGCGGTGTATTCGGGGATGTCGAAGGAAACTCTCACGTGTGATTGCGCGCCCAAGTTGTATATTTCGTCCGGCGCTATTTCGTAGAGCAATTTCCGGACGGTACCCGTGTCCGCCAAATCCCCATAGTGGAGAAAAAAAGGCTTCTTCGCAGCGTGAGGATCTTGATATAAGTGCTCGATACGCGAAGTATTGAATGTCGACGCCCGCCGGATTACGCCGTGGACTTCGTACCCCTTCGCAAGCAGCAATTCGGCGAGATAGCTCCCGTCCTGCCCTGTTGCACCAAAGATAAGTGCGACCCTGTTGTCGTGAGGCATAGTGTTATTGTAATACGCCCTCCCCATGGCGATAGCAAGCCGCTGGGCAGGCTACTTTTTCTTCGTACTCGCCGCAGGAGTAGAAGTAACCGCTTGTATTGCCTCGAGGATTGCTGCCGCCCTGGCATCCCCCGGCCACTGCTCATGGATTTGTTCGGTAACTTTCTTGAGACGCGGCACGTCTTGTTTGATGAGGTAAATATCCGAGAGCGCGTATAAAAACTGGGGGCGCCTCGGGCCAAGCTCAAGTCCCTGCAAAAAATATTGCTCGGCGGCATCAAGATATTCCTTTTTGCCGGTGTGCTGGTACACCATTCGCTGAAGCGTGCCCAATATGTAGATATCCTGCTCAAAGCTCATACCTTTCCCCCGCGTAATAATGGGAGCAAAGTACCGCGTCACAAACTTCGAAAGTTCTTCCTCAATTGCCGGAGCGGTTCCGCCGCGACCCACGAAACTCACTATTTCCGTGGACATGTTGCGGACGAGCTCTTCGTGCCCGATGGGCGAAGGGATATCCAACGCAAGCGAAAACAAGCGCTCAAGCTCTTCAAGAGAACGCACGCCACCCATCGCGCGGATGGTGCCGATGAACGACTGTGATTTCTGAAGCGGCAAGTAGGTGCCGTAATACGCGACGAACGCAAGTACGCATACCGTCACAGCCGCAAGAATTTTTTTAGTCAGAGGAGTCATGAATGATGATTCTCGTGGCGAACATAGACTCCACCCTGACCCGCCTCGTCAAACCACCATGCGGCAAACGCGAGGAAAAGGAAGAGATTGATGTAAATCGGGAGCACGTCAAACAATACGAGCGCCTGCACGAGATACCCTGCCGTAAGCGCAATGAGGAGCCCTTGCGCCACGATAACCTCCGCACCTTTCGAAAAACGCTTCACGCATTGCGAGAAGAACGTCGCAAATATCGCCATATACGCCAAGACTCCCAAGATGCCGGTTTCCGCAAGATAGTCGAAGACGACGCTATGGGCGCGGTCGAACCACGTTTCGGTCGCCTTGCCGGGCACAAAGTGTTTCGGGTTAAAGTGCTTGTCAAATACCGCGGGAAAATTCTCCGGTCCCCACCCGAGGAGAGGCCGCTCCTTGAAACCCTGCCATGCCGACCCCCACGTCCACACACGCGTGGCAAAACTCTCCGCTCCCTTCATGCGGAAAAAGTCGCCGTGAGTTTTGATATACACGCCGCCTCCCGCCAGCACACCCGCCAAAATAAGCATGGCGGCGATTCTCTGTACTTTTTGCTTCGCAGTGAGAATGACATCGATAAGCACAAAGAGCATGACGCTCGCCACTAAAAAGTACTGCAGCTGCCCCGGATTGAACCCGACGTCGTACAAACGCTTCGCAAACCCCCATGGCGATGCATCCTCCGGTGAAATCCTCAAAACATGGAACGCCAGAAGCCAGTTCACCAGCACAAACCCCCACAACACAATCCTCACCCTGAACCGACGCACTCCCTCGCTTCGCGTGAGCATGTAAAAAAGGAAAACAAACGCCCCGAAAAGAAACCCTATGAATGACCCGCGCGTCTGCGTCAGAACCAGGAAAAGGAGGAAAAATATTCCGGCGCCGAACCACCACCAACTCTTCGTCCGCTTCGAGAAGAGATGGAAACAATAGAACATGACGAAGAGCAGATACGGCGCAACATACGCGGGATTCCCAAGCGACCCCTGAAACCGGACGCTCGGGGAAAAGAGCCGACCCAGAAACGTGGGCGCAACCGAACCTTGGGGACCGATGTATGCGCTCACCAACCCGAAAGGATTTGTATATGACGGGGCATACTGCGGGGTCCCCGACGCAGTGGTTGCTGCTCCCACGCACACGGGCAATGCGGTACGTGAGGTGCTGGAATGCACCAGTTGAGTACTTTGGGGACACTGTGCGCTGAGAACTGCGGAACCGACTCCGTAGAACACCATAAGGAATGCGGCGGTTACCGCAACCTTAAAAAGCCGCTCCCAGTCGCGCCCGTCCTTAAAGAAAAGTGCGAGGAGCAGGAAGAACGCGTAGTAATGGAGCATTTGGAATCCCCCTTCCCCGCGCTCGTAGTTGGACCAAAACGCCCCATGGGGATTGTCCGCGAAAAGAGCGGCAAGGAGAAATACGAAGACGAACACGGACACCGCGGCGACGAGCGGTTTCCGAAACGCATGACGAAGTGCCCGCTCCGCCTCTCCCGCAGGGGCTTCAAACGCCCACCAGAGAAACGCGAACGCCACCGCCAACTCCACCGCAATCCTGAAGAAATAGGTCTTCCCGCCGATGAACGGGAAAAACGCCCCGGTCAAAACCACGAGCACGCAGAAAAGCGATGCGTAAGTGAAGAATTTGGAAAGCTTGAGGAGCATGAACGAAAATTAACCTAATTACCCTAATTATTCTAATTAACCTAAAACATCTCCAAACGGTGGTGCTTGGTCATTGGGATTTATTTAGAATAATTAGGTCAATTAGAGCAATTAGAAATTGTGTCTCGCTATCTCGCATACTCCACCGCCCGCATCTCACGGATAACATTCACTTTAATCTCTCCGGGATATTTTAACTCGGATTGAATCTTGTTCGCAATCTCGCGCGCGAGCTCAAGCGCCCGAAAATCATCAACTTTCTCAGGTATCACGAACACCCGAAGCTCGCGCCCCGCGGAAATCGCGTATGCGCCCTTCACCCCGGGGAACTCCATGGCAATGCGCTCAAGGTCGCCAAGCCGCTTGATATACGTTTCGATCGTCCCCCGCCGCGCCCCGGGTCTTGCCGCGGAGAGCACGTCCGCCGCCGTCACCACATATGCCTCCGGGATGGCGTACGGGTAATCCTCATGGTGCGACTGCATCGCCTGAACCACGCGCTCATCAATCCCATACTTCCGCAGTACTTTCATGCCCAAATCCACATGCGTTCCTTCAATCTCGTGGTCGAGCGCTTTCCCGATGTCGTGGAGTAATGCTCCTCTCTTCGCCACCTCCACATTCAACCCCAACTCCCCCGCCATCATCGTTGCAAGATGCGACATCTCGATTGAATGCGTAAGCACGTTCTGCCCGTAGCTGGTACGGAAGTGGAGCCGCCCGATGAGCTGCACGATTTCTTTCGGCAGGTCAAACACGCCCACTTCATCGGCGGCAGCCGCTCCGATTTCCTGCATCCGCTTCGCAAGCTCCTGCCGCGCTTCTTCAACCTTCTCCTCAATCTTCGCCGGCTGAATACGCCCGTCTTTTATAAGCTTCGCAAGCGCAAGCCGAGCTACCTCGCGCCGGTATGGGTCGAACGAGGAAATGATGACACTGTCGGGTGTTTCATCAATCACGAATTCAACCCCCGTCGCCCGCTCAAGCGCGCGGATGTTTCTCCCCTCGCGGCCGATTATTTTCCCCTTGATGTCTTCGTCGCCAAGCGGGAATACGCTCGTAGTCGCCTCGGAAACATGCGAACGGCTGAAGCGCTGAAGCGCGACGGTGATAACCTCCATCGCCTTTTTCTCGACTTCGTCGCGATTCTCTTTCTCCACCTTTTGTATAAGCTGCACAAGGTCAGCTTTCCGCTCTTCGGTGACTTTTTTAAACAACTCGTCCCGGGCCTGCGCGGCGGAGAGCCCCCCCACCCGCTCAAGTTGCGCCTTCGCCTGCTCGGCAAGCACTTTTAAATCCCCCTCCCGCTTTTCAAGCACTTCTCCTTTCGCGCGAATCGCCGACTCGTCGCTTGCAATCGACGCAAGTTTCTTATCGATCGTTTCCTCGCGACGCACCAAGCGCTGCTCCAGATTCATAAACTCCGCCTTCCGCTCCCGCTCCTCTTTTTTCACTTCCGACAACAAACCGACCGCTTTGCTTTCGGCCTCAAGCACTATTGTTTTTGCCTGGCGCTCCGCAGATGCGAGCGCTTTCTCCGCTTTCTCTTCTACCGCCCCCGCAAGCCGAGCGGCCCACGAACGCCGCACCGCATACCCGATGCCAACACCAAGAACGAGTGCCGCAAACGCGGCGCCCCACACGCCGGAAACCTCCATGATTGTTGATGACTCCACAATCTACGCATTGCGCAGAAAATGCAGTGAATGAAATGAATGACTCTTTTAAACTACTTTCCTATCATCGCAAGAACTGGCAATTCCGTCAATCCCTCCGTAATGTCCCAGCACCTTGGAAACACCTGCATGTTCAGACAGGTATCCTTCCA
>CAZYEL010000028.1:0-10021 GCA_964646415.1 uncultured Candidatus Saccharibacteria bacterium | reverse complement strand
TTTTTTCTCATGCTCTCACGATAGCAGAGTGTCCGGATTCAAATGGCAAGGTGCACCATCGCAGTGTCTAAGGCGAAAATACAAAAAGAGAAAGGCATGGTTAGGAATCCCGAGGTTGAACCTCGGGGATTCCTGAAGGTTCAACCTCGGGATTCTTTTTCTTGCGAGCTTCGTAATTCAAAGTTGATTTAATCTCCGCCGAGGTATCCCATGGATTTGGAGCCGATATTGATTTCAATTTCTCCTAACATTCTTAAGAATGTAAGAGATGTTGTTTTACGACACTGCGCGGCACGCCCCTATGTTGCCATCGTGGTTTGCCTACGCGCGTTGGCTGGCAGGATTTTGGAATGTTGATATAATTGATGTATAAGTGTTCTAGAACCATGAAAATTTATGACAATAAAAACAGTTATATTTGATTTCGACGGCGTTTTGATAGATGCAGAGCCGGTGAATGTAGGGGCAGCTGTGAAGACCTTTGAGGTTTTGAACATACCTCTTAGCGATGAAGAAAAAGCCAAAATACCCGGTCATCCATCGAAGGTATTCATACCGGAATTTCTTAAGGCGCGCGGGATTATAGATCCTGCCGTTCACGCGGAAATTTGGGAGAAAAATCTCGTGAATTATTATGCTCTTTGGCCAGAGATTGCGAAGCTCCCGGACGGGCTTCGCGCTGTGCTCTCCGGACTTAGAAATAGAAATAAGATACTTGCGATAGCAACGACAAATTTACGGAGAACCGTCCAAGTGTTTTTCGATAAATTCGGGTTTCAGGAATTTTTCGGTCCCATCGTAACCGGAGAAGATGTGCATCGGAGCAAGCCCGATCCCGAAGTGTACATACTTGCCTTAAAACAATGCGGAGTATTGCCCGCAGAGGCGATCGCCGTAGAAGACACTGACGTTGGCGTAGCGTCTGCGAAGAATGCGGGAATGAGATGTATCGCGATTCCGACTCCCTACGCGGGAGGAATGGATTTTTCCTCCGCCGATTACAAAATTTCCGGCATTGCGGGAATGTTGGATCTCGATATTTGGCGGCCCTAACAATGCAATAAAATACCGCTAATAGTTTTCACGGCGCCGCTTAATCGAGTGGCGCTTTTGATTTTCCTCATGAAACTTGCCATTTTTATATTTTGTGATATAAATTATCCACTTGTAAATTGATAACAAAAAGAGCAACCGTACCAGTCGCTGCTCTGTCAGATTCGGATTGATTCAGAAAGGAAGCCATGAAATCGATACTTCAGATTGAAACCCCAGGGAACGACCGCTGTTTCGAAGTAAGAATCCATCCTGTGAATGTTGTTGGGGATTTTTTTCTTGACCCCGAGGCGTTCTACCGGAGGTGGGAGCAGAAAGTTCCCGAACTTCCTCATCACGAGTTCGAAATCCTCGTTCCGGGACGGGAGTTCCTCTCTCGGTTCAGGGAGCAGCACATCATCCACGTGCACGATTCGGAGCGCACCGGTGCGCCGTTCATTTGTTGGACGGGACGCGTTGCGACATCGGAGGAGGTGCGGAACGTGTTGACGTGGTGGTGCATGGGTACCGCCGCAAGTATGCATCTGGGAAAAGATATGTTGGGCGAGATGCTCAACGAGTGCAAGCGCGACACCACCCGGTTTTTCGAAATCATGTGGGAACGGTACGGTGTGAGTCTTGTGAACGTTCAGACTATTGAGGAGGAGGTAGTATGAACTTCGGCAACCTACATGGGGCTCCAGAGGAGCGGATTCTCTGGGATGTGTGCGAGTTTGTGGGGGAGTGCGAGAAGTGCTGGCGGCGCTTGCGCTGGGTGTATGGGCTTTTCTGCATGGTCTTGGTTCTTTGTGTTGTCGCGTTTTTCCTAGGCGCAACGGGGACTCTTCCTGTTGAAGAGTACGTCGCGTGGAACGTACTCACGGGTTTCGAGGTTATTCTAGTAATCACCGCATGTCTTTGGTGGATGTCGGTGAAGTCCAGTCTCTGGAAAACCCTCGACAGAATTAAGAGGCTTCACAAGGAGCTTCATCGCATGGGTCGTTCGGCACTTCTCTTTGATGCCGCAGAAGGAAACCCAGCGATGGCGAGAGCGCTTCGGGAGATTCAAGGGCGGCGGTGAAAAAAATCGATCGGCAAGGGAATTGCCTGCAAAATTCCCACTATGCCCTCCAAAGCTTTATGCGGAGGAGGGAAGAACAAAAAAGAGCACCTCCACGGTGCTTCTTTTTATTTTAATCTTCGCGTGATATTATAAAAAATATGGCTACCATCGTGGTGCGAAAGGAAAAAATACAAAAAGAGAAAGGTGTGGTGATTCTTCCTATCAAGGAGTACCAGAAATTGCTTGAACGCGCGGTGCCGGAGTATTGCCTTACTGGCAAAGCGGCGAAGGATTTGGATAAGCTTGTGGAGGAGGGGTTGAAGGCGGAACGCGCGGGAAAGACGAGGATTATCGAATCTCTTGCCGACCTTGAGTAGGACGCCATGCGCATTTCGCTCGTCAAGGTTTCGCCCGGGTTTGAGCGTGCCTATAAAAAACTCCCGAAAGTAGTTAAAGAAGCTGCGAAAGAGAAGGAGCGATTTTTTCGGGAGAACGCATTTGACTCCCGCTTGCACACGCATAAACTGCATGGCAAGGATAAAGGTGCGTGGGCGTTTTCCATAAATAATGCGTATCGTATCAAGTTCGTGTTTTTGAATGGAGCAAGCGCGCTTTTCCTGGATGTTGGTACGCACGGCATTTATTCATAGCTATGACCTCCGGCGAAATTCGGCAAAAATATTTGGATTTTTTCAAGGTGCGCGGGCACGCGATTATTCCTTCGGCGTCTTTGGTGCCGGAGAACGACCCCTCGACGCTTTTCACAGGGAGCGGGATGCAGCCGATGGTGCCCTATCTTTTGGGCGCGAATCACCCCGAGGGCGTACGGATTGCGGATTCGCAGAAATCATTCCGGACGGTGGACATTGATGAAGTGGGAGACAACCGCCACACGACCTTCTTTGAAATGCTCGGCAACTGGTCCTTGGGCGATTACTTCAAAAAAGAACAGCTGCCGTGGGTCTTTGAATTCTTGACGAAGGAGATAGGGCTTGACCCGAAGCGGCTCTACGTAACCGCGTTTTTCGGAGATGAAAAGAATAAGCTCCCGCGCGATACGGAATCGGCGGAGATTTGGAAGCAGTTATTCAAAGAGAAGAATATAAATGCGGAAATAGTGCTCATCGGCTCGGAAGCGGATGGTTACGCGCGGGGTATGAAAGAAGGCGAGCGGATTTTTTATTACGACGCGAAGAAAAATTGGTGGAGCCGCGCGGGCGTTCCGGAAAATATGCCGGCAGGGGAACCGGGCGGGCCGGATTCGGAGATATTCTACGATTTCGGTTCTTCGACGAGTTCGACGGGCTCACCGCAAGCCAGCTCAGGACAAGTGCGGCATGATCCGAAGTTTGGCGCGCGTTGCCACCCGAACTGCGACTGCGGGCGGTTTTTGGAGATAGGAAATAGCGTTTTTATGGAATACATGAAGAAGCCCGACGGGTCGTTCGCGCCGCTCCCGAAACAGAATGTGGATTTCGGCGGGGGATTGGAGAGGATTGCGATGGCGGCGGCGAACGTCCCCGATATTATTGCCGTGTGCCACCGCTCCATTCTCGATGCTTTGGAGAAAATGTCCGGGAAAAAATACGACGCTGCTTCGCCTGAAGCCCCTGCGTTCCGCGTGGTCGCGGACCACATAAAAGCCGCCTCATTCCTGATAGGGGACGGCGTGGCGCCATCGAACACCGAACGCGGCTACTTCGTGCGCCGTCTCTTGCGGCGGGCAATCCGGTATGCGGATCAGTTAGGCATGAAAGAAGCGGGACTTGCCGCGCTCGTCCACCCAGCACTTCAGCCGTATGCGCAGGCGTATCCGGAAACGTACGCAGCGCGTGAAAGCATAGAGAGAGAGGTGGCGAAAGAGGAAGAAAAATTCAGGAAGACGCTCAAAGACGGGCTTCGGGAGTTTGAAAAAATCTCACAAGGCAGGGTTGTTACGGGGAAAGATGCATTCGTACTTTTCTCAACGTACGGGTTCCCGTACGAAGTGACCCTCGAGTTGGCGAAGGAGCGCGGCGTTGCGGTGAATGAGGAGGAATTCAAGGCGGAGATGAAAAAGCATCAGGACCTTTCCCGTACGGCTTCCGCCGGAACTTTCAAAGGCGGCCTCGCCGATTCCTCGGAGAAGACGACGCGCCTGCACACCGCGCATCACCTTTTGCTGCGGGCGCTCCAGATGGTGCTTGGACCCGGCGTGAAGCAGCGGGGGAGCAATATCACCCAAGAGCGGCTTCGCATGGATTTTTCATATGAAGGGAAAATGACCGAGGAGCAAAGACAGGAAGCGGAACGGATTGTGAACGAAAAGATTGCGGAGGATCTGCCGGTGACTCGGAGCGAAATGGCGCTTGAGGATGCGGAGAAACTCCACGCGGAGCATGAGTTCGGGGCAAAGTACCCCGCGCGCGTCTCGGTCTATTCGGTGGGACCAAAGTCCGCAACGCTTGAGAACCCTCAATTTGATAAGGCGTTCTCGATTGAGTTCTGCGGCGGACCCCACGTAACCCACACGGGCGCAATCGGGAAGTTCGTCATAAAAAAGGAAGAGGCGGTAGCGGCAGGTATTCGACGTATCCGGGGGATGGTGGGGTAGACTTCGCTTTATACACAGTTCTCCGGTGTTTCATTCGGAGTGTTTTAGTCTTACAATGAGAAGTATAAGTGTTTGACGCGCGCAATTTGTTTCTATGAAAAAAATTATTGTCACTAAGATTGAGACGGTTTCTTCGGTGGCCCACAAGCTTTTGGGAACCATGGAGCGGGAGGTAACGCTTGTTATCCCGAAGCAGTCTAAGGTAGGTTCGTCTTTGAATAACTTGCATCTGCTCCATCGGGAAGCGGAGAAATCAGGGAAACATCTTGTGGTTGAGTCGGTGGACGACGAAGTGCTGGCGTTCGCGAAACTCGCAGGCATCGCTTCATCCCACCCGTTTTTGGGGCGCGTGTCGGGTTTGCAGGACATCGTGCCGCGCATGCGGGAGACGACCGAAGAGCCGCCTTCCCGCCACTTCCGTGCGTCCGTTAGGGCGAAGGATATTGTTTTGGAAGAGCAAACGGAAGACAGTTCGTCCTTATCGGATGAGGAGGAGTCCGGCGAGGAAGAAGAAGTAACTATCCGTCCCCAATCCCGCAGGCGTTCTTCGGAACAGCTTTCCCGTTCCTCCGGGCATCGTTTACGGGGATTCCTTATCGCCGCGCTTATCGTGATCATCGTAGTGGGTGGCGTGTGGGTGGTGGGTGCGTTCTTTAGTTCGGCGTCCGTGTCGGTGCGCCTCGAAACCATTCCGTGGAACTATCAGGGGGTGTTCATTGCGGATGCGGCTGCCTTGAAGGTGGACGCTGCGCAGAAAGTGCTTCCGGCACAAATTTTTTCTTTGAATCGCAATCTTACTCAATCTTTTCCCGGAACAGGCGCCGAGAGCGTGAAGGAATCCGCGCGTGGGACGATTGTGATATATAACTCCTATAGTTCCACTCCGCAGACGCTTGTCGCGACAACTCGTTTCGTGGCGCAGGACGGAAAGATTTTCCGGCTCGCGGATAAAGTGGTGGTACCGGGCGCTTTGGTGCGCAACGGCGCCATCACGCCGGCGAGCACAACGGTCCCAATTATCGCGGACAATCCGGGGGAAGAATATAACGTGGGGCCTCTCGCGAAACTGACCATTCCCGCATTTCGCGGAAGTCCCAAGTTCAACGGTTTCTACGGGGCTCTTCCCGGAGGTGCCAAAGGCGGCTACATCGGCGTGAAAAAAGTGGCTACTCCGAAGGATGTTGAAACCGCAAAAACGAGGACGGCGGAAATTTTGAAGGCGAGCTTGGAAAATCTTTTCGAGACCACGAAGCCGGAGGGCTTTATGGTGGCGGAGGGAGGCGTGGCGATTACCGTGAAGAAGATTGCGGCGAACACGAGTACGGACGCGAGCGGGAACTTCAACGTGTTCGGCGAGGCCGTACTCACTGCTCCGGGGTTCCGTGAGGACGACCTCAAAGGATTGTTGCGGGAATATGCGGAAGTTGACCGGGGCGCCAAAAATCTTATGTTTCGAACACTCACGCTTGACGCGAAGGCGGGAATATTCGACGGCGCGGCGCGCCGTGCGGCGGTTACCGTGAATGCCCGTGGAGTCCTCGCCCCCATATTTTCAAGCGAGGATTTCCGGGCTTCAATTGCGGGGTTGGGAGTTCGTGATGCGCGGACTGCTATCGGGCACATCCAGGGTCTTGCCGAGGGCAAGATATCGTTCTGGCCGTTTTGGGTGCAGGAGGTTCCTTCGGATGCGCGGCGTATAACCATAGCCGTGGAATAGCTTGTTTTGGCCCCCTTGCGTTTCCTTATATAATCCCTTACAATACACGGGCTGCGAAGGCAGCACTTTTTCGTACATGGAGAACCAGGCAGTTGAAGGAATAGTGAAAGAGGCCTTGCCAGGCCTCACGTTTCGTGTTGAGTTACGGGAAGGCGGCAAAGAGGTGCTTGGCTATCTTGCGGGAAAAATGAAGTTGCACCGCATACGGGTGCTCCCGGGAGATAAGGTATTGGTCGAGTTGGGTCCTGACGGCAGGAGGGGAAGAATCGTCAGAAGGTTGTAGGAGTAGTCGCTAATATCGCGAATCAAAAGCAAATAACGCAAATACACGAATCCATTCGCATTATTGGATGGAAATTAGCATTATTCGCGAACACTCTTATGAAGGTACGAAGTTCAGTAAAAAAAATTTGCAGCAAATGCAAAATAGTGAAGCGTCGGGGGAAAATCTACGTAACCTGTACGAATCCGAAGCATAAGCAACGGCAAGGATAATTATGAGAATCGTTGGCGTAAATATTCCGGATAATAAGCGCATTGAAATAGCGCTTACTTATCTGCGCGGTATCGGGCGATCGGCGAGCCGCCGCATTTTGAATGAAGTGGGAGTGGATATGAATAAACGGGCAAAGGACATTACTGCCGAAGAAGCAAACAAGATTCAGACATTCGCGGAGAAGAACTATATTCTCGAAGGGGAGCTGCGCCAGCGCATTCGCCAGAATATTGAGCGGTTAAAAAATTTGAAAGCGTATCGCGGCCTTCGTCATATGCGGCGGCTTCCGGTGCGGGGACAGCGGACAAAAACCAATTCGCGCACAGTACGCGGCAATGTCCGGAAAACGGCGGGAAGCGGAAAACGGAAAGTTGACCTGAAGTAATATCATGGGTAAAACCAAAGTAAACACACAGGCCCCGGAAGAGGCGGGGAAACCGAAGGTGGTTAACGCTGCCGCGGAAACTCCGAAAGACGCGGTGGTTCCCGCGAAGCTCGAAAAGAAAGCGAAGGGGCTTGAGCGCGGACGGGTGTATATCAACGCCTCGTATAACAATACGACGGTTACGGTGACCGATGGCGCGGGGAATGTGGTCGCATGGGCTTCGGCGGGAGCGCTGGGGTTTGCGGGTCCGAAGAAAGCGACGCCTTTCGCGTCTTCAAAGGTGATTGCGGCGATCGGGGAGAAGCTTAAATCCGCATGGCCTGCATCTTTGGAGGTGATCGTGAAGGGAGTCGGCTCCGGCCGGGATTCTGCGGTGCGTTCGCTCATTAATCACGGATGCAATATTGTTTCCATTAAGGATGTGACGCCGGTTCCCCATAACGGTCCTCGCCCCCCGAAAATCCGCCGCGTCTAGCTTGTAACCTAAAACCTTTAACCTATAACCTACCCATGATGGGTCCCAAAGAAAAAAAGGAGCGGGCGCTCGGAGAGCATCTCCAGCTAAAGGCGCATCGGTGCGCTTCGCCCAAGTGCGCCCTTGTACGGAAGCCGTATCGGCCGGGCATGCACGGGTCTTCGAAGAAGCGTCCTCGTGCGCTGTCGGAATTCGGCTTGCAGCTCAAAGAAAAGCAGAAATTCAAAATAAGTTACGGGCTCGATGAACGGAATTTACGGGCTCTTTTTGAGGAGGCGCGCCAGGCGCGCGGCTCTACCGCGCAGAAGATTCTTGAATTGCTTGAGCGGCGCCTGGATAATGTTCTTTTCCGTGCGGGGATTGCACAGTCGAGAATAATGGGACGGCAGATGCTTGTGCACGGGCACATTACCGTGAACGGAAGAATTGTCCGTTCACCGGGGTTTCTTGTGCGGGTGGGTAATGCGATAGCCGTGAAAGACGCTTCAAAGCCGCGGGCGCTTTTCCGCCACCTTCGCGACCCGCAGTGGCAATACGAAGTACCGGCATGGATTTCGCTCGACCGGGAAAAATTGGAGGCGAAAGTGCTTTCAATTCCTCAAGATATCGAGCCGCCTTTTGAAGTGAAGCTCCTCGTGGAGGCGTTCAGCAAATGACATCAACCGACAACCAATAACTTATAACTGGAAACATGACAGAAAAAGATATCTGTGTTATAAGTTCAGTCATTGGTCAAAAGTCGCACGTTATTAGTTATGAGTTATAAGTCATAAGTTACATACTATGGACGCACTGCAATTGCATTCGGCGATAGTGGTAAAGACCATTTCCGAGGAAGCGAAGCGGGGGGTTTTTGAAATTGAGGGGTTGTTTGCGGGATATGGCATGACGGTAGGCAATTCGTTCCGGCGTACGCTGTTGTCGTCTCTTCAGGGAGCGGCAATCACCGAGTTTAAGGTCAAGAACGCGCCGCATGAGTTTTCCACGCTGCCGGGGGTGCAGGAGGACCTCGTTGAGCTTTTATTGAATTTCAAGCGGCTTCGTTTCCGTATGCATACCGACGAGCCCCATGTGCTCGCGCTTAAAGTGAAAGGGGAAAAGACGGTGACTGCGGCGGACATTCAGGCGGACGCCGAGGTGGAACTTATGAATCCGGAAGAGATTATCGCGCACCTTACCGCGAAAGATGCCGAAATCGATATTGAGCTTAAAGTGGAACGGGGACTCGGGTATTCTCCGGTGGAAGCGAGAAAAGCCCAGGGAAGGCTTCCCATCGGTACCATCGCGGTGGATGCAATTTTTACGCCTGTCCTGCGCGTGAATTATACGGTAGACAACATGCGGGTGGGGGAGCGGACGGATTATAACCGCCTCCGGCTTGAGATTGATACCGACGGCTCCGTGAGTCCTTCCTCTGCGCTTGCGCAGGCGGTGCAAATTATGAGAGACCACTTTGAAAAGATTTCGGAGTCGGTTGTCGTGCAGAAATTTGAAGCGCCGGCCGTGGAACCCAAAGAAGCGAAATCTGCGAAAAAGAAAATGAAGAAAACGAAAGGGGAGTAATCGCTAATAACGCGAACCAAGGCAAATAACGCAAATGGTTTCGCATTATTGGAATCAAATTAGCATTATTCGCGAACACTCCATATGAGGCATTTAAAGAAAGGAAAAAAGTTTCATCGCCTGCGCGGGCCGCGGCGGGCGTTCATACGAAACCTTGCGAATGATCTTATTCGTACGGGAAAAATCGAAACGACCGATACGCGGGCAAAGGCTATCCGCCCGGTTGTGGAGCGGTTGGTGACCATTGCGAAAGCGGGAGACCTCGCGGCGCGGCGGCTCCTTTTCCGGCGCGTACACAACAAGATTATTGTCAGGAAATTGTGCGGAGAGCTGGGGACGAAATACAAAGACCGCAACGGCGGATATCTTCGCATTACGAAGCTCGCAAAAAGCCGCAAGCGGGACGGTTCGCGTCTCGCCACAATTGAATTTGTATAGGAGTAATCGCGAATAATGCGAATTGAGGCAAATAACGCGAATGAGCTTGCTTTATTCGCATTATTGAATTAAAATTTGCGTTATTCGCGAATACTTCTATGGATTATCACATTGACGCCAAAGACCGGCGTTTGGGGCGGCTTGCCTCCGAAATCGCGGTTCTTCTCCAGGGGAAGAAAACTCCCGCTTATGCGCCGAACCAGGTGGGCGGGACACGCGTGTATGTAAAAAACTATAAAGCTTTGGAAATTGCCCAAAA
>CAZYEL010000027.1:0-10177 GCA_964646415.1 uncultured Candidatus Saccharibacteria bacterium | reverse complement strand
ATATATTCAAACATTTCCTCGATATCTATTTTGGTTACGTTTCCCACTAATTACCTTAGAATAATTAGGTTAATTAGAAATTTATGCAAGTTGCCGGCCACTCCCGTATCATCAAAGTCCTGAAGCGTCTCGCGGACGAGTGCGGGCTTGCGCACGGGTATCTCTTTTTCGGACCGAAGGGAGCGGGGAAACGCGCGGTTGCGGAGTCCCTCGCGCACTATTTGGAAGGAGGAAAGTTCGCGCCCGCCATGCGCCTTTTGAACGACGCGCGCGTGTTCCGTCCCGATGCGGAAGGGAAAATCGGAATTGACGAGGCGCGGGCGATGAAGTTTTTCCTCTACGAGCGGCCGAATGTGAGCGCGTATCGCCTCGCGATCGTGGACGGCGCGGAGCGCCTTACGCCCGAAGCCCAAAACGCGCTGCTGAAAGTCACGGAGGAGCCCCCCGCCTCGGGCGTCGTGCTTCTCATCGCTTCGGACCAGGAGGCGCTTTTTCCCACGCTTCAGTCGCGTTTCCACCAGTTCTATTTTGCTCCGCCGTCCGTTTTTCCCTCCGGGGAACGGCTCGACGCAGTCCATGCGCAGCCGCTCTATAAAGAGGCGGCGCGATTCCTCACAGCGCTTCCGTCCGGACGAAAGGACTACATCAAAAAGCTCATCGCGCCTCTTGATTTCAGCCTTGTGGATTTCCTCGACCAGTGCATCGTAGTGCTTGGGGAGGAAATCCAAAAAGGCAAAGGAAACTATGCGTTGTGGCACAGGGCGCTTGCGTTGCGGGAGCGAGCCACGCGTGGTAGCCTAAATGCGCGCTTGCAGCTGCTTGCGTTCGTCAGCGAATAGCGAATTGGTTACGAATTTGCGAATGACTCAAGTAAAGCGACAGGATTTAGTGTATCCAGAGTTGAGTTATGTGATAGCTGGTTGCGCGTTTTCCGTGCAGAACGGTTTTAGGGAGTGGTCACCATGAGAAGCATTATCAGCGCGCGCTTGCCGTTGCGTTTCGGGAAAAGGGCTTGGGATACATTGAACAAGCGTATTATCCGGTTCGGTATCACAATGAGGAGGTAGGCAAGGATTTCTTGGATTTTATCGTAGAAGATAAGGTTATTGTTGAAATTAAGAAGGGAGTCAGGTATTCTAAGAAGCATATTGATCAAGTTCTAGAATATTTGAAGACTTCCGGGAAGAAGTTGGCCATACTTGTGAGTTTCGGTACAGACAGTGTCCGTTTTAAAAGAGTGATTAATTTTTCGTAAATTCGTTTAACCATTCGTTATTCGTTGATGACTGACATGGACACTACGCTTCTTCTTAAATCATTTGAACAGGAATTGAAGGCAATCGGGGACAAATTCCGCGATACGCTGCGGCTTATCCGCAGCAGCCGTCCTTCGGTGGAGCTGGTGGGGGATTTGAAAGTGAATTATTACGACCAGTGGTTTACGGTGAAGCAATTGGGTACGCTTTCGGTTTTCCCGCCGCGCGGCATTCAAATCACCATGTGGGACAAAGCCGCAGTGGGGCCTGTTACCAAAGCAATCGAAGAAGCGAAGGCGGGACTCACGGTTTCTTCGGACGGACTCACCCTCCGCGCGACGCTTTCGGCGCTTTCAAACGAGCGGCGGGAGGAGCTCGCGAAAACCGCAAAAAAGGAAGGCGAGGAATCCCGTATCCGGATACGCGCGGCGCGGGATGATGCAAACAAGAAAATAAAAGCGGCGGAAGGTGAGAAAAAAATCAGCGAAGACATGCTTTTTAAGGCAAAAGAGAAATTGCAAAAAATAGTGGATGAGGCGAATAAAGGAATCGAGTCGACGCTTGCGGCAAAAATAGCCGAATTGCAGGAATAGCGGCGTAATTGACCTAATTTCTAATTACCCTAATTATTCTAAATAAACCCTAACCTCCAATGTCTAAGGCGGGAAGTTTGTTAGGTTAATTAGGTCAATTAGAGTAATTAGAATAATTTTTTATGGTAATAACTCTCATCGTCATCGTTGGTCTTTCCGTGCTCATTTTAGGGCATGAACTGGGGCACTTCGCCGCGTCAAAGCTTTTCGGGTTGCGCGTGGATGAATTCGGTTTCGGTTTCCCGCCGCGCATCGGCGCAAGGAAGTGGGGGGAAACGGAATACAGTTTGAATTGGCTCCCGTTCGGCGGGTTTGTGAAAATTGCAGGAGAGAATCCGGAGGAGAATGCCGCTCCGCCGTCCGAAGAAGAGCGGAAGCGTTTGTTTCACTTTCAACCCGCGTGGAAGAGAGTTGTGGTGCTTGTGGCGGGAGTTGCGGTGAATTTTCTTCTTGGGTGGTGGCTTCTTACCGCAACGCTCATGATTGGCACTTCTCCCGCGGTGATGATTGCGGGAGTGTCATCAAATTCTCCCGCAGAGGCGGCCGGTCTCCGGACGGGGGATATTATAAGGGGATTTGCGACGACGGATGAGTTTATTGCGTTTGTAAGCGCCAGTCGCGGCACATTGGTTTCAATCCGCACCGTCCGGGGCGACGGAGAAAAAATATTCGAGCTTACGCCTCGGGTGAATCCTCCCGCGGGCGAGGGCGCTTTAGGCGTCCAGCTTGCGGAAACGGGAGTGTCGCCGATGGGGTTTGGAAGCGCGCTCTGGGAAGGGCTGAAGAGCTCGGTATACGTCATCGGGCTTACTTTCCAGGCGCTTGGCGACCTTCTCCGGAGTCTTCTCTTGCAGGGGCAGGTACCGGGGGACATCGTGGGGCCCCTCGGGATAGTTGCGGTGGCGCAACGGACGGGCTCGCTTGGGATTGCCTATCTCTTTGAGCTTTTGAGCCTTATATCGCTCAACCTCGCGGTTATCAATCTTATTCCGTTTCCGGCTCTGGACGGCGGGCGGGTGCTCTTCACCGCCATCGAAAAAATTAAGGGCTCGCCGATTCCCCGGCATATTGAGGGAATGGTAAACGGAGCGGGGTTCGTGCTGCTTCTTGTGCTGATGGTGCTCGTTACCGTGCGGGACGTGGTGAGGTGGTTTTGAAGGTAGCTTGAAGTGTTGAGCGATAAGCTTTGAGTAGATTCAAGCAAGGCGCTTGATGTTCCGTATTTGTGGCGCTTATATATGACAGGTGCTGCCGCCGTTTCTCATAAAATACTGCTGGTGATACTCCTCTGCGCGCCAGAACTTGGTTGCGGGAAGAATTTCCGTAACAATAGTCCTGTCTTTATATCTTGAGGTTTGCCGCAGTTTTTCTTTGGATTCTTTCGCGAGTTTTTCCTGCTCCGGCGTGTGCGTAAAAATTGCCGAGCGGTACTGCGAGCCTACGTCCGGTCCCTGGCAGTTTGCCGTCGTAGGGTCGTGATTCTTCCAGAAGAGTTGGAGGAGCTTCTCGTAGGAGATTTGGAAAGGGTCGTAGGTGACTTGGACTGCCTCCGCATGCCCGGTGCGATTACCGCAGACATCTTCATACGTCGGATTTTGGACATGTCCCCCGGTGTAGCCAACTACGGTTGAGAGCACGCCTTTTTGCGTGCGGAAAAGTTCTTCCACGCCCCAAAAGCATCCGGCGGCGAATGTGGCGAGTTGCAGCATATTCCAAATGATATAATGAGCAGGCTTGCCCGAAAAGGTCGGCCCGTTATCAGTTATTAGTCATAGGTTATTTCCAATGGCAGAAGAAGAAAAAGAAGAAGGAGCATGCGAATCCTGCGGCCATATGCATAAAGAAGATGGCAGCTGCGACTGTGGTTGCTCCAGCTAGGGAAAGCTATTATAATGCGTTCTGGGAAAACGAGGGAGTGCCCCTCGTTTTCGCTATACCTATGAAGAAAACAAAAAAAATAGAAGTAAGCGATGCGTTCGGGCCGGAATACGTGGTTCGCGTGAAAGACCCCTCGCTGGGCATGGAGGGCTTTTTGGTAATTCACAATACTGCCCTTGGTCCCGGAAAAGGCGGAATTCGGATGACGGCAAACGTCACCGAAGAAGAAGTGACGCGGCTTGCAACCACAATGACATGGAAGAATGCGCTTGCGGGGATTCCTTTCGGCGGCGCCAAGGCGGGGATGCGGTGGCCCGGCGGGATGGACGAGAAGAAAAAAGCTTTTGTGGAAAGCTTCGCGCGGCTTCTGAAACCTTTCCTCGTGAAAAAATATATCGCGGGGCCTGATGTAAACAGCGGCGAGCGGGAGATGCAATGGTTTGTGGAAGCGGCGGGGAATTGGCGCGCGGCAACGGGGAAACCCGCAAACTATTGCATGTTGATCTTCGGCGGCGAAGGGGAGAAGTGCGGTATTCCGCATGAGTTCGGAAGCACGGGGTTTGGCGTGGCGCATGCGGCCAAGGTAGCGGCGGAACTTGCCGGCGTTTCGCTGAAGGGAGCGACGGTGGCGATTCACGGCTTCGGCAATGTGGGAACTTTCGCATATCAGTTTCTGACCGAGATGGGGGCGAAGGTGGTGGTACTTGCGGACGCGGGCGGCGCAGTGCACGCAAAGGAGGGTTTTTCAAAGAGAGATGTCGCGCGCGCAATCAAGGAGCGCATACCGCTTACGCGCGCGTTTGTGAAGCATGTAATAGCTCCGGAAAAGTTCTGGCAGGTGCCTGTGGATATTCTGATTCCCGCATCGGTTACCGACGTGATTCACGCAGGGAACAAAAACGGCATCCGTGCGAAAATTATCGTGGAAGCGGGGAATATTCCCATGCGGGAGCCGATTGAGAATGAGTTGTGGGAAAAGGGGATTATGATTGTGCCTGATTTCGTGGCAAACGCGGGAGGAGTCATTTCGTCCTATGCGGAATACCGGGGATACAATCCAAAACGAATGTTCGAGCTTGTGGAGCGGAAGATTACGGAAGCGACTTCAACGGTAATGAAGAAAAGCATCGCATTGCGCCGCAATCCCCGTACGGTGGCGCTTGAAATTGCCCAGCAGAGAGTGGAAGCTGCGATGCGGAGAAAAGGCGAGGATTAACTTTTGGGAAGTCCGACTTCCTGCAGGAAGTCGGACTTCCAGAACATTGGGAGAGTGCGTTCTCACTTTATCCGTACGCGGAAAAAGTGTCCGAAAAGCTCCTGGTCAATATAGTGGATTTCTTCGGGGCGGATTGTGTAAAGCGCGTGGTCGCCCGCAAAATTTTTTGCCCACGGATAGCGTTTCGTAAAAATCCGGTAGCACTTGGCGCGCGCGCGCGGCGGGACCTTTGATGCGCGGCCGGTTATCTGGAGGCCCTTGATTGAATTCGGCTTTCCCGCGTATTGGTTGAAGGTAACCGCGACATTCGGATTCTTCCCGATATTCCGGCAGTGTTTTGTGTCCTCGCGGGAATAGAAGAAGATAGTACAGTTCGCATCATAGGCAAAGAACACCGTTGTCGCCCAAGGTTTGTTGCCCGCGGAAGTTGCAAGCGACATCAGACGGTTTTTTGCAAGAAACTTGAGGATATGTGAGCGATTTTTCATCTTCTCCATAACTTACGGAACATTCGGGGGTACGATTGCGTTTTTTTCACGCACAAAACTTACCGCCCGCGCCACTATCCATACGGCAAGCATGAGGAGGATGGTCCAGATACTCAGTACGTTCAATATCAGGGGTCCCACGAAGACGGTGAGGATGCTCCACGCGATGTCCCAGATGGCGAGTGCCGCAAGGGAGTACGCGCAAAATTTCAGGAAGGGGAACTTGAGGATACCGGCGCTTGTCGCGGTCAAGGCCCCCACGTTTGGGTGGAAGTACGTGCTGAAGATAATCGCGAGCCCCTTCCGTTCCGTGCGGGATTTGATTTTTTCCAAAGGGCCGGAGAGCCCCAGTTTCATAAAAAGGTGATACCAGCCGAAGCGTCCCAGGGCATAGTTCACGACCGACGTGATGAAGAATCCAAGAATGATGAGCGTTACGACAAGCGCCACGTTCAAGCCGATCTGCGCGGCAAACGCGACGCCGAAGGCGGCGACAACCGAGCCGGGGAGATACCAGTTGATGAAAAGCGTTCCCTCGGCAAGCGCCGCGAGAAAGACCACCCAATAGCCGTATGCGGCGTAGTACTGCTTTGCAAGCACAAGCTCCTCGTCTGCGGAGGGAAGGTCGAGAAGCTGATACACAACCATGAATGCGGCAAACAACGCAAAAATAACGAGCGGCACCGCGGCGTACCGGACAAAGGCGATTAAGCGATCTCTGCGGTGTAGCATTGCTCACAATATATTATTTCTTTCCGGTCAGGTGGATACGCTGTTTCGAATTTATTTGGACAAGGGTTTCCTCCATGGAAATGCTCCGCAATATTTCTATACTCATTTTTATTTTCCGCACCAGCGCACTGGCATGTGCGTGTCCAGAGGCGTCGGGGATTTCGCAATGCAAAACGTTTCATCCGGCGGCATGGGAAGCAATATTCGGGAACGGGAATTCCAAGTTTCCGGTATATGACAAGCTCGAGTGGAATCAGCCGGAATGCACCTACGCACAGGGAGTTTTGCTTTCCTTCGCCGCTTTCCTGGCTTTTGCACTTAATTGTTTGACTCACAATATCGTCTGTGGCTTCGGAAATGGTTTTGGGCAGTTGTTCCGAGGTCAGTGTGATGCCGTCTTGGGTTATCGGGCGTTCATACCAGGAGTATCCTTTTTCGATTGTCTCTTCGCGCGTGAGGGGGAAATAGTCCTGGGCCATGGACTCGTTATACGCGAAGGGTGACACGCTCGGCGGAAAGTACTCACCCCATTCGTTTGTCTTTTTCATGTGCTCAATAATTTTCTTCTTGAGATCCATGTATGTTTCTTTGGAGTATTGTTTGTTGAGAATACAGTACTGTTTTTGTTTCAGACCGAAACAGCCGAAGCAGTCCTGGACCCCGAAGCACATATCGCAGTAGCAGGAATCGGTAACGGTATTGAAACAACTCCGTATCACCATACTCCGATTGGGAGAATCCACCCCTTGAATCTCATAGGACTGTTCGGCCACGATTATTTCCGTGCAATCGCGGCAGTCTTCCGTTTGCACCCACGCATCCTGCATATATGCCGCATCTTTGTTATCGCGGCAGTTAAATGCCGCTCGCGCTCTTTGAGTGTTTTCGAGGTAATCACCCGAGGAATTCTTGGCTTGCGAACCGTGATAATATTTCACCGGTATTTTTACCCGCAGTTGCGCGAGCTTTTCCCGTGCTTGTTGTATCGATTCCCGTGTCCAGGGAAAATGTTTCAATTTTTCCTCATATGCTTCCTTTTCCAGACGCTCATTGGACCAGTAGTACTGCTTATTGCGAAGTCCTACGCATCCGAAGCAGTCGGTGCATCCCCGGCAATCATTGCTGAAATATACGTTCACGCAATCGGAAGAATCCTGAATCCACGCGCAGTTCGAGCATTTTCTTAAATTGACGGACTCATGGCAGAATTCGCTTTTTTCTATCATGTAGCAGTCCGAACAGGAAAAACATTTGTGATTCCAACTTCCATACACGCACTTTTCACTCTCACCGCTTGTAACCAACATATAGCAATCTTTGTTGTCTTCGGATTGATTTGTGTACTCGGAATTGACGCTTCGGGAGTTCACGAGTGCAAGGTGAGGCACGGCGCGACGGAGTTCCTCGTACTGCCCGAAAAACGGCCGAGTAAAGTCGAAATCCCGCCCGTAGGAGATGGCGTCGAATGCATCGGATTTCCAGTGCTCCTGTTTATAGACGGGGAACGGCGCGTCAGGGCGGTAAATAGAAATGATATTCTCTCCGGTTGCATCGCATTTTCTTTTGTAAAAGTTGTATTCATTGCGGTCGAGAAGACGGCGAATATAGCGGCATTGCGGGCAGAGGGTCGGCATGGGTACGTCTATTTTTTGGTAGAACGTGAGGTCGTCGGGGAGAATGGGAAAAGCAATTTTGCAACTCTTACAGGTGCGTGTTTCCATTTCTATCATTCATTCTATTCGCTTGGTACCGTACTGGCAAACAAAAGCAAGGAATTGCAAGGCTTTTTGAAGTTATGAATGGCGTCACATGGGGCAGTTTTGTCAATGTTGCCGGGAGGGGATATCTGGTATAATGAGGGGGTAAATTTTGATATGCGGAACGCGGGATAGTCGTCTACCGCCAGTTAGCTTAATAGCCTCGCAACGCATATGTTTACGCATCAGGTTCCTCCGCAGCAGCCGACGCCGGGAAAGCCCGGGCAGGTTGTAGCGTAACAAAACAAGGCAATTTGTACCCCTCCGTTCCGTTGGAACGGAGGGGTTTTGTTTCAAAACTACTTGCTCCCCGCTTTTTTCCGGAGAGCCTGGCTGAGGATTTTTTTCCGGAGCCGGATGCTCTTGGGGGTTACTTCAACCAGTTCGTCGTCGCCAATGTATTCGATCGCCTGCTCAAGGGAAAGCTCCCGCGGAGGAACCAAATCATCGGTTACTGCGTCGGTTTTTGCGCGGAAGTTGGTGAGCTGTTTTTGCTTGCAGACATTCACCACCAAATCCTCCGCCTTCGCGGTTTCGCCGACCACCTGTCCCTCATAGACTTTTACTGCGGGCCCGAGAAACATCACTCCCCGTTCCTGCGACATCAAAAGGGCATAGGCGGTGGTAGCGCCCGCTTCATGGGCAATAAGCGAGCCGTGCGGGCTCGAATGGATGTCGTCCCATTTCGGGAAGTAGCCGGCGAAGAGCGTGTTCACAATTCCGGTTCCCTTGGTCTCAATCAAAAACTCGTTCCGGAATCCGATAAGTCCGCGCGTAGGAATAAAGAAATGGAAGTGCGCCACGCCTTCTTCCACGCGCATGTTTTTGAGTTCGCCTTTCCGCACGCCCATTTTTTCAATCACGATACCCGAATATTTTTCCGGGACCTCTATCCAGACATCTTCTGCGGGCTCGAGCGTTTTTCCGTCCTCTTCCTTGTAAATCACTTCAGGGCGCGACACCATGAGTTCATAGCCCTGACGCCGCATCGTTTCGATAATGATGGCAAGGTGAAGTTCTCCCCGACCGCTTACGACGAATGAATCGGTGGAATCCGTCGGCTCCACGCGGAGCGCCACGTCGTTATCGAGTTCCTTATAGAGCCGCTCGCGCAGATTGCGGGAGGTGCAGAATTCTCCCTCCATACCCGCGAAGGGGGAGTCGTTCACCGAGAACACCATTTTCACCGTGGGCTTTTCGATGGCGATGGGGGTGAGCGGCACGGGATTTACGGCGTCCGCGAGCGTGTCGCCGATGTTGATGTTTTCAATTCCGGAAATCGCGGCAATGTCCCCGGCCGGCACTTCCGCAACTTCGGCGCGAGTGAGCCCTGTGAAGGTCATAAGCCCCGTGGTTTTTGAGGCGGTCATTTTTCCTTCGCGGTTCACATGCGTAATGGCAGTGTTGTTTTTGAGCGTTCCCTGGTGTATCCGGCCGATGCCGATTCTTCCCTTATAGTTGTCATAGGCAATCGATACGATCATCATTTGGAGCGGTCCCGCAGCATTCGCATTCGGTTCCGGTACGGTTTCGAGTATCGCTTCAAAGAGCGGCGTGAGGTCGGTCATGGCGTTCAGGTCCGGCGCCCGTCCCGCTTTTCCGAGCTTTGCCGAGGCGTAGACGACGGGGAATTCGAGCTGCGCATCATTCGCGCCGAGTTCAATGAAGAGGTCGAGTACTTTATCTAGCACATAGTTTACGCGCGCGTTGGGCTTGTCGATCTTGTTTAAGACGACAATTATTTTATGCCCCGCCGCAAGAGCCTTTTTTAAAACGAAGCGCGTTTGCGGCATGGGGCCTTCCTGCGCGTCCACGAGGAGCAATGCGCCATCCGCCATATTCAAAATTCGTTCAACCTCGCCTCCGAAGTCCGCGTGCCCGGGGGTATCGATAAGATTGATTTTTGTGCCGTGATAGTCCACCGCGGCATTCTTCGAAAAAATGGTAATCCCGCGCTCGCGCTCGAGTTCGTTCCAGTCCATGATCATTTCCTGCTCGCCGGCTTTCCCGAGGTCGGTATCCGATTGCTTCAGGATGTTGTTCATGAGCGTGGATTTCCCATGGTCAACGTGCGCAATAATTGCCACATTTCTAAGTTTCATGTGTTTGTACGGGTGACAGCGTTAAAATAAAAGCGCCCGTGTGGGCACCGCTGCAACCGAATTATTACTGATTTCTTTGCGAAAGTCAATATATATCACGGAGCTTGGTGAATAACGCAATCAGCCGTGCGATGTATTCGAGGTACTCCATGATG
>CAZYEL010000026.1:0-10474 GCA_964646415.1 uncultured Candidatus Saccharibacteria bacterium | reverse complement strand
ACCATAAGGGTATTTTAGCCCTCGATGGTTACGAATCCAACTAATTACCTATTCTAATTATTTTAAAGAAACTCCAAATCCTAATTCACAATGATTTTGCACTTTGCGTTGGCCATTGAGAATTGAGGTTTCTTTAGGTTAATTAGGTCAATTAGAGTAATTAGAATAATTTGCAATCTCAACGTTTATTCAAAAGTGTGCGCTTATAGGTATCCAAGTGGTTCAGAATGACTCCCGTGCCGCGCGCGACGCAGAAGAGCGGGTCTTCGGCGACATACGCCGGAACCCCGAGAAACCGCTCAAAAAACTCCGGCAGGTGATGAAGTTGCACGCTCCCACCCGAGAGAATCACTCCTTTCTCCATAATATCCGCCACAAGCTCCGGCGGCGTGTCGTTAAACACATTCTGGACCGAGCCCGCGATTTCGAGAAGATGAGCGTTCAACGCTTCGGCGATTTCGTCGGAGGTAATCGTTACGTCCTTCGGAAGCCCGCTCAAAAGGTCCCGACCGCGCACCGTGTATTCCATCTTGTTCTTTGAGGGAATCGCCGCGCCAATTTGGATTTTCACCGTTTCCGCGCTCTGCTCGCCCACCGCAAGCGCGTATTTCTTCTTGATGTAATCGGTGATTGCCTGGTCAAATTTGTTGCCCGCCACGCGAAGCGATGTCCACGAAACGATGTTTCCCAGGGCAATCACGGCAACCTCCGATGTTCCTCCCCCCATATTGATAATCATGTTCCCCGACCGCGCATTGATGGGAATACCCGCGCCAAGCGCCGCCAAAACCGGCTCGCGCACCACGAACGCATTCCGCGCGCCCGCTTCCCGCGCGGCATTCACCACCGCGCGCCGCTCCGTCTGCGTGATGCCCGCGGGCACCGAAATCACCACTTCGGGCTTCAAGATATTAAACCGCCCGCGCGCCTTCCTGATGAAGTAGGTAAGCATCGCCTTCGTGATGTAATAGTCCGCAATCACGCCGTCTTTGAGGGGACGGTACGCCACAATCTCCGCAGGCGTCCTCCCGATCATCTCCTTCGCCTCCCCCCCCACCGCAAGCACCGTGTTATCCGGCTTCGAGAGCGCCACAATCGTCGGCTCGTTGATGATGAACCCCTTCCCCGGCACGTAGACCACCGTATTCGCGGTGCCCAAATCAATCCCGATTTTCGTCGTAAACATTGACTACACTGTACCGCGCAAAAATGCACTGGTCAATTGAAGATAGAAGAGTTATATTGAGTCCACAATAGAAACTTAACTTACGAAAATGAAAGGGAGTATATGTTCGATTGTTGCCCTGACCCCGATGTTTGCACCTGCAGTTGTCACAAGGATAATGAGGGGGGAGTAACCACAATGCATGTTGTGGCATGCTGTTTTCCTTGTTCCCACTGCGGAAAAAACATTGAGAGATACGCGTACGAACGGCACGTAAAGAAATGTGAAGCTGACAGGCATCGTACTACGCACCCTGCGCACAAACACTGAAACCAGTTTTCCGAAAAAGAAGAAAGCTGCCGCCAAACTTAACCTGCGGTAGCTTTTAGTTTTCCCTCCTGATATCCGCCCCCAGCTTCCGCAGCCGCTCGTCTATCCGCTCATACCCGCGGTCGATTTCCTCGATGCCTTCGATTTTCGTCTCTCCCTTCGAGACGAGCGCCGCAATCACGTCAATCATGCCCGAACGCAGGTCGCGCACGCGGAGGGTCTTGCCGTGGCCCTGAAGCTCAACCTGCCCCTCGATTGTTGCGACGTGCTTGAATCCTTTCCCCGCAAAGCGGCAGGTGCGCCCTTCGGGGCAATCGGCGCTTACCTCGATCCGGGCGCCGAGCATGCGCAAGTCCTCCGCATATGCAAACCGGTCTTCCCAAATCGTTTCATGGATAGAGGAGGTTCCGTGCGTCTGCGTGAGGAGCACCGCCAAGGGCTGCTGCCAGTCGGTCATAAATCCCGGATGCGTCCCCGTCTCGACCGAGAGCGCCCGCAACACCCCCGGCCGCGTAAAAGTAATGCCGCCGGAGACCACCGTATACTCCGCGCCAAGGCGGCGCACCACGTTCAAAAACGTGATGAGATGCTCCTGAATCGCGCCACGCACAAGGACCTCTCCCCCTGTTGCGATTGCAAGGCACGCGAAGGACACCGCTTCGTTCCGGTCGGGAATGATGTCGTGCGCGACGCCGCGCAGGCGCGGCACGCCTTCGATGGAGATGTCGCGATTCGCTCCGAGCTCGATAATGGCGCCCATGTTCTGAAGCATTTTCACCATGTCCATTATCTCCGGCTCAAGCGCGGCATTGCGTATGACGGTGTTCCCTTTTGCGCACGCCGCGGCGAGAATACCCGCCTCGGTCGCGGTCACGCTCGGAAACGGGAGCGTGATAGCGCCCCCGTGAAGGCCGTGCGGCGCGCGCGCGATGTAACTCTGGGGAGTGGTTTCCACTTCCGCCCCGAGCGCGCGAAACGTTTCAAGGTGAAAATTGACCGGGCGCGGCCCGATTTTATCGCCGCCCAAAATGGGCACTTCCGCCTCTCCCGCGCGCGCGAGGAGAGGTCCCATCGCGAGAATGGGAATGCGGTTCCGGCGCGAGAGTTCCACTACGCGGCTTTGTTCTATTTCCGGAGTATGAATCCGGAGCACGCCATCGCGCACCGTAATGGTGCTCCCGATTTTCCTGCAAAGTTCCGCAGTGATTTCCGTGTCTCCGATGGAGGGAAAATTGTGGAGCACGCACGGCTCATCGGTGAGGAGCGATGCCACCATCAGCTTGGTGGCCGCATTCTTCGAACCGGCAAGCTTTACTTCCCCCCGTAGCGGACGGCCTCCTCGTATGACGAAGCGCATTGAATAAATAGCTTTAAGCTTTAAGTAATAAGCGGTAAGTAAAAGCGCAACCGGAACCAATCAGCAAGATAATTTCTCGCGGATAAATGCTTCGAGCTCGGAAACTTTCACACGCTCCTGTTTCGCGGTATCGCGGTTGCGGACGGTGACGTCGCCCTTTTCGAGCGAATCAAAATCCACCGTGATACAATAGGGTGTCCCGATTTCATCCTGCGCGTAATACCGCTTGCCGATGTTCCCCCGCTCATCCCATGCAACCATTCCGACAGCTGCCGGATCCTTCCGCAAATCGCCGTAGATTTTCCGCGCGAGCTCCACGAGCTGCGGCTTGTTCGCAAGAAGCGGAAATACCGCGGCTTTGTAGGGCGCGAGGCTCATCGGGAGTTTCAGCACCACCCTGCTTGCCCCGCGTAAAGCGGCGTGGCCGTCACGCGGCTCTACGCCGTGATCGCCTTCCGGCGATTTTACGGGGTCTTCCGTGTATGAATCGCAAAGCACCGCAAGCACCGAGCGGTCCACTCCCCATGTGGGCTCCACGACGTGCGGATAAATCTTTTCTCCCGTCTCCTTATCCTGATACGGCGCTTCCTTAAAGTGGTTCTTCAAATCGAAATCTGTGCGGTATGCCAATCCGTAAAGCTCTTTCCTCCCGAACGGGAAATCATACTCAAAATCAATCGTACGTTCCGAATAGTGCGCCCGCTCGCCGTCAGGAATCTCGAGCTCATGGACATGGCTTTTATCGAGTCCTAAAACGTCCGTCATCCAATTCCATATTTCCTTTCTCCACATCTCGAAATACTTTTCCCAACCATCTGCTTCCGCGTTTTTCCGCGTCACATCCGCGCTCTTCCGCGAGGCCGCCTCTGGCGGCCTAATAAAGTACTCGATTTCCATCTGCTCAAATTCGCGCGTGCGGAAAATGAAATTTCCCGGCGTGATTTCATTGCGGAACGCCTTCCCAATCTGCGCGATGCCGAACGGCAATGTTTTTCGCGTCGTATCCAGCACATTTTTGAAATCAACAAACATTCCCTGCGCGGTTTCGGGGCGGAAATAGGCAACGTTCGTCTGCTCCTCGGCGGGACCGATAAAGGTCTTGAACATTAGGTTGAACTGCTGCGGCGAAGTCCATTCCTGTTTCCCGCACGTGGGACATTTGGGCATTCCGGCTGCTTTTGTCCCTTTTGCGTCCGGCTCAAGCCGATCCAAACGAAATCGGGAGTGGCATTTCTTGCATTCCACCAACGGGTCACTGAAGTTCGACATATGCCCGCTCGCCTCCCATACTTTCGGATTCATAATGAGCGCCGAATCGAGCCCGACGACATCGTCGCGCCGGTGCACAAACCGGCTCCACCATGCACTTTTAATATTGTTCTTAAGCTCAACTCCGAGCGGCCCGTAATCCCACGAATTTGCCAGCCCACCGTAAATTTCCGACCCGGGGAAAATAAAGCCTCGGCGCTTTGCGAGGGAAACAATCTTGTCCATCAAATTCTCCGCCATTTCGATTGTTCCATTCTACCTCCCCTGCGCCGCATTCTCAACTCCCAAACCTCACAGTACTTATCACCTCATTTACCCCTTCGTATAGATGGATGAATGAGAAGCGTTATTCCAAACTCGTCCTTTATGGAACCATTCGCGCGAATGGTTCCATAAAGGAAAGTCATTCCTCGCTAGTCTAGACAACCTCCAATTGGTAACATTGCTCGCAATACACAATCTCCTTCCGGTCAGGTCCATATGCTGTCTCGAATTGGTTGAGGCACGAACTCGCGCCATGGGAGTGCACCGCGGTATTCGCATAGGCGCCGTTCTTCGATTTTGTCCCGGCACATTCGCATGCGCGCGGATAGA
The DNA here is from genome assembly GCA_964646415.1 of uncultured Candidatus Saccharibacteria bacterium. Classification (GTDB taxonomy): domain Bacteria; phylum Patescibacteriota; class Minisyncoccia; order UBA6257; family 2-01-FULL-56-20; genus VGJV01. Next base: position 5,759 of record CAZYEL010000026.1, on the reverse strand, counting down.
GCTGGAGTCCCGTCCGCTGCGCGAGACGCTCAAACGTCCGACAGTTATGGCAAAGCCGCGGCAGGGGTACGCCAAGTTTGCGGTAAAAGGTAAGTTCATCGGGAAGAACCCGGAACGCGGTCGTGCAAAGCTGGTTGCACGCTCCCCCGTGGGCGCACGCAATCACTTCGTTCACAATCGTGTCCGGAACTTCGCCGATGCCGTCCGGCAACTCGTCGGGCCGCTTCGTAACTTTATAGTCCCGCGCGGCAGTATCGCGCCATGCATATCCCTGCGCAATTATCTCTTCCTTCCCGAGCGGAAAATATTCCTGTGCCATGGACTCATTGTATCCCACCGGACTTAACTCCACCGGGAAAAATTCGCCATATCTGTACACTCTCCCCGCCTTGTCCGTATAGGGCATCGCATTCATCTGCTCGATTATCCTTATTCTCAATTTCTCATACTCATCTTTTGTGTACTGCTTGTTCAAAATACAATACTGCTTCTTCCGCACGCCCACGCACCCAAAGAGATAGCTCGCGCCGCTGCACACCATCGAATACTCGACGTCATGCGCATCCTCCTGCGTGAAAAGGCAGAACTTCACGTTCTGCGTGCCGATGCCGCAGGCGTGGCACTCGTACATGAGCTGCCCGTTGTCTCCCCAAATGGACCAGTCATAGCAATCTTTCGAACCCGGCGTTTCCTGAAGATATTGGCAAAACTTCAGATTTTCTCCTTCGCGCACGAGGAACGAATTATGGACATTCTTCGATTGGTCAATATAGTTCCCGCTCACGCGCGCGTTGTGGAGCCCCTCCAGGAATTTATTCGGAAACTTCAGCCAAAACTCCTTTGCCTGCGCCTTTATTTTTTGGAACTGTGCGTATGAACCAAGATTAATCTCTTTGAGCTTCGCCAGATACTCCTCTTTCGAATACTGCTCGTTCCATATACAGTATTGCTTCTTGCGGAGCCCCACACACCCCACACAATCCGAACACCCCGCGCAGTTCTTCGAAAACCACATATTGAAAGAGTTCTCGCAGTTCACGCAACCGATGTTTCTGCTTCCGGAGGTCACCCAAAAACAGTCGTAGCAGGATTCGCTCTTTGCGAGGTGCGACACATCCACGCAGTCGCGGCACTGCGTGAGTCCATGGCTGTACATGCAATCCTCGGAATTGTTGCCGTTGAAACACAAGTAGCAATTCTTCGGGTCGGTGAAGTTGTTACTGTAATCGCTCCGCACGCCGTTCACCACATTCAGATTCTTGAGCGGCACCTCGTGGAGCAGCTCGTTGAACTGCTCAAAAAAAGGGCGGCTAAAATCATACTCGCGCCCATACGAGAGCGGGTCCCACGAGTCGCTCACCCACACGTCCCGTTCATACACCTTATAGCCAGACTTGTCCGCCAAAGCTCTAGCGTCGGCGGAATCGGGCTTGCCCGCCGTAGTTTCAACGGAGGCGGGGGCGTACATACTGAAAATATCTTTCCCAGAAAAATCGCTCTTCCGCTTGTAAAGAATCCGCTCGTTCCGGAACGCCATCCGCCGCTGGGCACGGCAAAGCCAGCAGAAGGTCGGCGGCGGGACTTTCATCTTTTCGTAAAACGCCAAGTCTTCGGCTTCAGCAACGAAAGACTCCTTACAGTTTTGGCAGCTTCTTGTTTTTCCTTCCACGTCGCTAGTAACTATTGGTTAATGGCTAATTTTGCACCCGCCTGTCCCTTAGTTGAATCGTCGCGTCCTCCGGAAGCGCAGTCGTGAGCGCCTCAACCGTGCTCTCAAGCGCCGTACCGGTGAACAAATCATTCGCCTGAAGACGCACCGGGCCCGTAAGAACAACATCCTGCCCGATCTGGGTCACCGACGGCGTGGCTTCAATCTGAAACACTCCTTCTACGGGCGCCCCGAGCACTCCCCTCGTCGCGGCAATGGTGGGAATGTCCCACGTGACGCGCCCGGTTGTCGCGTCGTACTGCGGAAGCGTGGCAACCGTGCTCTTTGCCTTGCCGATGAATTTTGCGCCGGACTGCAAAAATGCCTCCATGCGCACCGCGCCTATGTCCGTCGAGTAGTTGGTGACAATCCAGTGAATCGTATACTGTGTCGGCTGATTGAGCTTCGGCGGATACGGCCCGTCGTTCAAGATTCCCCACGCCGCATCGCGCCACAGCGCCTTTGCACGCAGGGCAACCATGCCCTTCACCTTCGTCTCGAGAGTCGCGAGCGAAACGGTGCTCAATGCCGCAATGCCGCTGGGAACGGTGGGGGATTCCACGCGCGCCTCCGCTTTGAGCATATAGTTCTTGTCGCTCACGCGGCTGATGGGAAACGCGGGCTTGAGCTGGATATTGAAAGTAAGCGTTCCTTCCTGTCCCGGGCCGAGATTCTCGAGCTCGGGCGCGTTCGCGGCAATCCACGTCAGCGTGTTCGTCAATGAATTGAACGAGCCCCCCGAGCGTACGGTGGAGTAGTCGAACAATCCCCCGATAAGGCGCGCACGCACCGCGATGCCGTGGAACGGGGCGGTGGAATTGTTGCGGTACGCAACCGTGTACTGGAGCGTATCGCCGATTCCCGCAATATAATTCGTCCCGCCGTTCACGGTCACCGACACCGAAAGCGGCGAGGTTGCTATGGTAAGCGACGCGGACTGCGCGGCAAGCTCCTTTGACTCGCCAAGAAAGTCGGCGCTGATGCTCCCGGAAACGGTGAAAAAAGACCCCTCCGGCCCCACCACAATTCCGTCTATCAAAACCTTGCCTTCCGCGCCCGCCTTGAGCACGCCGAGGTCCCACATGTCGTTTGCCCGCGACGCCGGTTCCGTGCTCGCCTTCTGGAAACGGAATATCTCCGGGCGCGAGAACCGGAGCCGCACGTTCTTGAAATCCTGGCGGCTCGCATTTTTGTATTTCACGGTTGTCGTGAACGCCTCTCCGTTCACCGCCTGTTGCGGCGCCTCAAGCGTGAGGGTGATTGCGGGCTCCCCTACCTGCACATCCGCAACCGTATCGCGCTCGAACTGCACGCGCCCCTCGGGAGTGGTCGAATATACGAACTCGGAACGGATCTGGCGCACTGTTTTTGCCTGTCCCATCGCCATCACGCTGATGGTGCGCTGCACGACGCTCCCCGGCCCGAGCGTACCAAGAATCTCGTCGTGCACCCGCTCGTTGCTCCATTCCCCCACGAACACCACGTCCTGCGGGAGAAAAAAAGAAAGCTTCGCTCCATGCAGCACGTTGTCCGACTGGTTGGCAACGGAAAGAGAAAGAGAGAACGGTTCCCCGAGAAGCGGTTGCGGAGGCGTTTCAAAAACCGCGGACACTTTTACTTCCGGCGTCCGGTTGAAAAGGATGTATCCGTACACGCCCGCGCCGACGGCAAGCACCACGATTGCGCCAAGCACCGCTTTCCAGATATGGAAAGGGGTTTCCTGCGCATGGACGGGGAGATTTTCGTCGTCCTCCCAAGGCGAAGTATTCCGCAGCATATTATAATCGTATCATTTCTCTGTTCAATCCACCCGCCGCGCATGAAGCGCAAAAGAAGTCCTGTTTCCCGATGTGAAACGCGGCAGGCATCCCGCTACACGCCCCGCACGCCGCCTCCCGCGGGTCCCATCCGAGTGTTGTGAGGGCGCTCTCCCACGAAAAACGCCCGCTCCGGACCATCTGCCAAAGCGCCGGGTCGGGGTCCGCTTCCCCAAGCAACCTGTCCAAAAAATAAAGGTCGGGAAGCGCGACCGGAAGGCGCGTTGTTTTCAAAGCGTCCACGACATGCAAATCGTTTTTCTCCACGAGGCGCACCTCGGACACCATCCCCGGCTCAAGATGCGCGGAAAGTTTTGAAGTGATTTTCCTTGCGCTTTTCGCTTTCGCGGTGAGCTTTCCGTACCGCTTCAGAAAAAGCGAGATGCGGCTGTCCGCTTCGCCTTGCGACTCCCGCCGCAGGACAATCGCCTCGCCTCCGTATTCCTCCATTGTCTTATTTTACCATTCGCCGGGCGAGTTTGCTATAGTTATAGCAAAAGAAATGGGGCCTATTTCGGTAATCAAGATACTGGGAGCGGCGCTTGTTATGGTGCTCTTCATGATAGCCGTATTCGTTGCGTGGTTTTATGTTTTTATCATCCCCGTCGAACAAGCCGCCGCGCTCAAACAAGCCAAATCGGACGCGATAGACCGCGAACTCCGCGCCAGGTATTGCACAAGCGGCTCCTACGAGAACGAAATCATGCGCCGTTTCTGCACGGCGAAAAAATAACGTCCGCTCAAACCCGATGCTTGAGCGGACGTCCCTTCGGACCCCGGTTTAGAACTTCTTTCCGACGAAGCAGATCCCCGGGTCCCCTTCCTCGTATTCCCCTGGGAAATACGTAACCTCCCCCCGTTGAAACATTGCGCAGCCACATCCCATCACAACAATCCCAATGGCCAAGAGAAGCTTCACTCGCCTCATCATACTAGCCTCCAGTTCGGTTAAGGGTTAAGTTTTTCTGACTCCCCCTTCCGGATTCCTGTCCGGAAAGGCTATTCCGGATTTATATTCCGGAGAGGGGGAATAGTCAATTTTGCAACTTGCCTCGCGCGTCTTACTTCTTTGCAGCCCGGGCGATGATTCCTTTACCCCATGATAAAACGAATTCCGGATGAAACTTCGCACCGGACGTAATCATCTTCTGAATTGCTTCGAGCGTGAAAAATTCAACTCTCTCAATTTCCACCGGGTCCGGCGTAAATGGCCCGTTGTAATGTGTCTTGTATATAACGAGGTCTGCCTCCCGTAACTCGGAGCTGTTCCAAACCGGTTCTGTTTTCTCTTGCCATTAATTCTTTTATTTCCTGATATTTTTTAGTTTGGTAATTCTGGTGGAGCGGTAGCAGATCGTCCAAGAGTGCATGTTTCTGCAACTTTCACCACCATAGGAGTATATAGATTGTTTTTGTCTATTCCCGTATTTAAGAAAGTATTGACTTGCTGTTGTGATTCTGAAGATGAGTACTGCCACTTTTGCGTACTTGGGTCCCATTGATTAATTTGCAACACATTACATCCCCCAATCAATTCCCTCACATCGTCATTATAAAAACCGGGCGACATGAAAATTAAATTCCATCCCTTGACTAATTTAGTTTTCTTTAGACCTTCTTGATATCGAGCAACATCTCTTACCGCGACTTGTGCTAGCGGATATTCACATTCGATATCGGAATAAACCCACCAAGAAGTCAAGTAAAACGACCAAATACCATCATTACCCCCCATCTCAGGAGATAAATAAAATGCTCGTGTTGCATTCTCAAATTCTTGTTGAACCGACGATTCGAAACCATTGTTATTATAATTCACTTTTCCTCCAATATATCCTCGTCCTGGAACATGAGCGTACATATACTTGACTTGATAACCAGAAAAGTCATTTTCCTTTACGCCACAACCCATTTGTCTTGGGTAGCCAAAAAATATAGCTTTTGTTCTTTCTGGTGCCGCAATTCCTTCTCCGGGCGACGGAATTAGATTCCAACCCTTGTATAACTTAAACGAGGATCTGATGTATGGGATATCTGAAGGACTGCCAGAAACGACTTCTCTCGCGGGCACCTCATCATTTTGAACTATCCCGTAAGATACAATCGCAGACGCCAAAATAGGAATCGCCGAAAACAAAACTAGGCTTGCTAATATAATTTTTTTGTTCATATTTTAATATGGTAATTAGTGGGAAACGTAACCAAAATAGATATCGAGGAAATGTTTGAATATA
>CAZYEL010000025.1:0-12238 GCA_964646415.1 uncultured Candidatus Saccharibacteria bacterium | reverse complement strand
ATAAAAACCTTTATAAATATTTTCAGGATTGCGGATTTAAACTTGCCTTCAAGGATGTAATTTATCAGAAAGGTGGCACGCCTAAGGGCAACTGCGATTCCGACTTACTCATGCAGGCAAGTGTTGATTTTTACGAAGGTGACCTTGCGAATGCCGTTCTTGTGGCGAGCGATGGAGATTACGCACCGCTGGTGAAGTTACTGCACGGCCGAGGACGACTTGCAATAATACTTTCGCCAACCACGGTGGAAAAGTGTTCGCTTCTCTTAAAAAGGACGGGGGCGCCCATTGCCTACATCAATGACCAGCGCTCCATTTTGGAACTGAAAGAGCCCACAACTACTCCCCTAAAATGAAAAAGCCCCCGATGCGGACGAACCGCATAAGGGTCTCTTTCGTGGTGAATACCCGTATATTACACCTCGACTTGGGGAAACACAACAAGTAGCTAAGTAAGCCCCGTAAAATATAGATAATTCGGTCTTATCCACAGCAGCTATTTCTCGCACAACGGTCTGTAGGCGAACTTCCGCCTTGGCAGGGCTTTTACGGGATGTGGATAAACCCCTTGACCTCCCTCTTCATGAAGAGGACAATGAAAGAGTTGTTGTAATTACGGGTACTTTAAAAAATATCGGCTGCATGTGCGAGGGCATTTGCTAAGTGCTTTCGCGAATGCGGCTGATTGCAAAGGCGATAGGGGCGATGAAGCCGCAGAAACCAAAACGAAAGGAAAAAACCTATGCGTACAACGCATCCTCGGGCCACTGCGGTGGCGAAGACGACTAACGGCGCGACGGCCACCACGACGACCCGAGCGAAACAATCCGACGCGACTCACACCGAAGCGAAACAATCCGACGCGACTCACACCGACGGCACCTAAACGATAAGCCGAAAGTGGGGGGTAGGTCCTTGCGACCTGCCCCCCGAACTATTTTTATAGGGCATCTTGCAATATTTATTGCATCCCTTTGTATACAGCGCTAGTACCGTTACAATCTTATTCTGTCCTTTGGAGTACGCTCGCAACGGCTGGATGTGAGATTGTATTTGTACAACAACCGGTTTGATTTTAGGTTGCAACGGCACTAGGATAGGGGGAATGCCCGAAGGCCATCTCCACCCCATCTCCCGCGCGATTTTGGATATCCGCACTATTTTTGCGGAAATCGGGTTTGAGGTCGCTATCGGTCCGGAACTCGAGACCGAGCACTATAATTTCGATGCGTTGAATTTCCCGAAGGACCATCCTTCGCGGGATATGCAGCAGACCTTTTGGGCAAAGGGGGAGAATGCGAGCGGCGAGCGGCAGCTTTTGCGGACGCACACTTCTCCGGTGCAAATTCGCTACATGGAGGAAAAACTTAAAGCGGGAATCATGCCGCCGTACCGCATCGTGGTGCCGGGGAAGGTATTCCGGAACGAGGCGACGGACGCGACGCACGAAGCGCAATTCTTCCAGTTCGAGGGGCTGTATGTGGACAAGGTGGTTTCGATGGCGCATTTGAAGGGCGTACTCGAGCATTTTTTCAAACGCTATTTTGGTCCCGAAGTGAACATGCGGTTTCGCCCGAGCTTTTTCCCGTTCACCGAGCCCTCAATTGAGGCGGACATGCAATACGGCGGGAAGTGGCTTGAGATGCTGGGCGGGGGATTGGTGCATCCGAACGTGCTTCGCGCGGCTGGTGTGCCGGAGGGTTACACGGGATTCGCCTTCGGCGGCGGCATTGACCGCGTCACGATGCTCAAAACCGGCGTGACGGACGTGCGCTACTTTTACAACGGCGACTTGCGCGTGGTGAGCCAGTTCTGACAATGAAACCCACGCGTAACAACTATGCGTTCATAGACAGCCAGAATTTGAATCTCAACATCCGTAATCAAGGATGGATTTTAGATTTCAAGCGGTTCAGAGTGTATCTTGAGGAAAAATACGGAGTATCAAAAGCTTTTCTCTTTATCGGATATATCGAAGAGAATAAAAAGCTATACGATTTTTTAGAGCGGGTTGGTTATACGTGCATCTTTAAGCCTGTTTTGGAGTATAAGACGGGCGAAGTGAAAGGGAATTGTGATGCCGAGCTGGTACTACAGGCGATGATTGAGTACTCGAAGTATGAAAAAGCCGTGATTGTGACGGGCGATGGCGACTTCCACTGCCTAGTGAATTACTTGTTTGAAAAGAAGAAGTTGGAAGCGGTTCTCATACCGAATCGGTTCAAGTTTTCGGCCCTGCTGAAATTCAAGATTTTCCGGCCGTACCTTCGTTTTTTGAACGATCTCCAAGATAAACTGGCATATAAAAAAGAAAAGGCCCCATAAGGACGAAACCTTAAGGGGTGGTCTTTTCCGTTCGGGATACGCTAGTATGGTAGCAAGCACGAGAACAATGTCAAACACCCTATGTTGATTTCCTATAACTGGCTCCAGTCATATTTTGAAGAGAAACTTCCGCCTCCAGAGGAGCTTGCGGAGCTTTTCACATTCCACTTTTCGGAAGTGGAAGAGATGGAGAAAGTTGGCAGTGATACTGTCTTTGACTTAAAGATTCTTCCTGACCGCGCCTGCTATGCGCTTTCGCACCGCGGCGTGGCGCGGGAAGTTGCTGCAGTGCTGGGGAAAGAAATTGTGTTGCCAAAGTATGCGGCGCCGGTGGTGGCAAACACTGAGGAGCTTTCGATTGTGATTGAAGATAAAGATGACTGCGAGCGATATATGGGGCGGCGCGTGGAGGGTATCAAGGTGGGGGAATCACCACAGTGGCTCAAAGACCGGCTCGCGGCAATCGGGCAGCGTTCCATTAATAACGTGGTGGATGCGGCAAATTATGTGATGTTTGATATGGGTCAGCCGCTCCACGCGTTTGACGCGGGTATTGTGCGCGGCGCGGTGGTGGTGCGGCGGGCGAGGAGGGGCGAAAAAATTGAGCTCTTAAAGAGTGAGAAAATGGCTCCAGGAGGAATTCCGGCTGATGGGAGACGCACTGGGTTTTTGGATGAAAAAACTTTGGTAATTGCTGATGACGAAGATCCGCTTGGGATTGCGGGCGTGAAAGGAGGAAAACGCGCAGGAGTGAATTCCGCAACCACAAGGTTGATTCTCGAGGCGGCGCATTTTAACCCGACGCTGCTCCGTAAAACGTCCGAGCGGTTTGATGTGCGCACCGATGCCTCGAAACGGTTTGAAAACAACCCGTCGGCAACGCTTGCGGCAATCGCGATACAGGAGTTTTCCGCACTGCTTGCGGCAACGTGTCCCGCCGCGAAGTTTGGGGAAGTGGTGGACGAGCACCCTGTACCAGAGGCGCCGCGCGCTATTTCGTTTTCTCCGGAGTTTATCTCCGCAAAATTGGGGATTGAAGTTTCTGCCGAAAAAATAACCGAAATCCTCGGTCGTTTGGATATTAAGGTAGAGGAGAGCAGTCAGCGCTTGTCAGCATTTGTGCCGCCGGAGCGGCAGGATTTACGAATCCCCGAAGACATCGCGGAAGAGGTGGGGCGGCTTATCGGGTACGACAAAATTCCGGCAACGTTGCCTTCACAATCAAGCGTTCCACTTTCCATTCCGAAATCGTTTTATTGGGAATGGAACATCCGCGAGTTTTTGGTGGGCGAGGGATTTTCGGAGGTGATGACGTCGTCGTTTTCGGAGAAGGGCGCGGTGGCAATCGAGAAGCCGCTTGCGGAGGACAAAAAATTCGCCAGGTCCCAGTTGCGCGATTCGTTCGTTGTGGCACTCGAGATGAACGCGCGGAATGTGCCGCTTTTCGGTACGGACGAAGTGAAGATGTTTGAGATTGGGAAAGTATTCCCGGCTGCGGGGGAATGTGCCGCACTTGCGATTGGATATGCGGGGGCAAAAAAGAAAGGGAAAGATATACTTGCGGATACCGTAAAAAAACTTTCTACCCACCTCGGCGTGGAGTTGAAAGGAGAAACAAAGGCGGGAGTGTTTGAGTGTAATCTCGATGCGGTTGTGGAAAAGCTGCCCGATGCAAAAGAGTGGGACTTAAAGCTCAAAGCTTCCGCCAAAGGCGGATCCGCCTCGGGCGGACAAAGCTCAAAGCTATTTCAGCCGTTCTCGCCGTATCCCTTTATCGTGCGTGACGTGGCGCTCTTTGTGCTTGCGGGGACGAAGCCCGAGGATATTTTGAATTCCATCCGCAAAGAAGCGGGGAAGCTTGCGGTGCGCTCGTGGAAATTCGACGAATTTGAAAAAGGAGGGAAGCGATCCTTCGCGTTCCGCATCGTATTCCAGTCGTTCGAGAAAACCCTAACCGACGCGGAAGCGAATGCGGCGATGGACAAGATTTATGCGGCGCTCAAGAAAGGGTTCAACGCCGAGATTCGTTGAGGAGTTCTCATTTACCCATTCGTACGAATGGGTAAATGAGGGAAGAAAACAAAAAGCTCGGTGGTGAGCCGAGTTTTTGTCGTTGGGTTGTGAGGGGCGTTACTGCCCCTCGTCTTATGGGTATACGAACTGTTGGGGTAGAGCCAGTTGGACGTTTTCCAACCTCCTGGCTCTTTCCGCGAGTTCGTCGAGAAATTGTCCCACCTTCGCGCCTTCGACGGAGCAAAAGGGAAGACGTTCCATGTCGCGCTGATAGTCCCGCACCGCCACCCCGAGTTTTCTGGCAAACTCGTGGAGTTCGTTTTCTGTCACTGGTGCCCCATTAAGTGTTGGTAGAATCGGTAGTTGCATAATTTTCGTTTTCTCGCCCATCCTTATTGTTCAATTGTCGAACGGGCTGGCTTCAGGATAAAGTATGCGATGTTGGTGTCAACCCTTCGGCCTTGCTCAGGACGAGGGAAAATGAAAGGCCGCGAACATTGTTGCAACAGATGTGTTTCCACAACATCCGTGCGCGTTGTTCGCGGCCAAATATTTTATGTGTGTCGTACGAGCCCTAGCACCCGGAGCGTACCAATTGGTTTCTCAACCGAAAGGGGAATCGAACCCCTACCTCCAGATGGGGTGCCAACGTGTAGACGAGCTCCTTTTTCTCGTTGACAAAGAGCATGGTTTCTGACGCGGACGTCAGTGTCCCTTTGCGCCGTTGTTCCGAAGAACGCCAGCGCCTTTATACTAGGATAATAAGAAAGAAATACAAGGATTCCAATGTTTTGAAGTCAGACTTTTTGCAAAAAGTCTGACTTCCGGATATTGGTCCGAGTAATGTATGATTGATGTAATGAATCCCGAGATTCCGAAAGAGGTGCAAGAAGTGGCAAAAACGCTCACGGGCGCGGGGTTTGAGGCGCATCTTGTGGGTGGGTGCGTACGTGACCTCGTACTGGGAAGAGAACCAAAAGACTGGGATATTGCGACGAACGCGACGCCGAAGGAGATGCTCGCCATTTTTGAGGACAGCGTCTACGAAAACAATTTTGGGACGGTGGGGGTGAAAACGCGCTCGGAGAACCCCAAGCTCGCGGTGGTGGAAGTTACGACCTATCGCGTGGAGGGAAAATATACCGACAAGCGGCATCCCGACGAAGTGAAATTCGCGAAGACGATTGAGGAAGATTTATCGCGGCGGGATTTTACAATAAATGCCATGGCGGTTGCATTGCAAAGAGCAGATAGCAAAGAGCAAATAGTTGATCCATTTGAGGGGCGGGAAGATTTGAAGAAAAAAGTTATCCGCACCGTGGGGAAGCCGGAGGAACGGTTCAATGAGGATGCCTTGCGGCTTATGCGGGCGATACGATTTGCCACTGAATTAGGAGGATCTTCCGCCGGCCGTGCGTCGCCAGAGGCTTTGCCGGCGGCACGAGGCGGACCAGTTTCCGGCTGGCACATTGACCCCGCCACGCGGAAGGCGGTTGCCGCGCAGGCGGAGCTTCTCGCGATGATTGCAAAGGAGCGCATCCGCGATGAGTTTGTGAAAATTATCGAGGCGCCGCAGGCGGCGAAAGGAGTTCTCCTTCTTGAAGACACGGGGCTTTTGAAGCACATCATGCTGGAGCTCCGCGAGGGGATTGGCGTGTCCCAGAACAAGCATCATATCTATGAAGTGTTTGAACACCACGTGCGTTCGCTTGATTACACCGCGAAGCAGGGGTATCAGCTTCACGTGCGGCTCGCGGCGTTGCTTCATGACCTTGGAAAGCCGAAAACAAAGGGAGGTGAGGGGCTAGACGCGACATTTTACGGGCACGAGATGGTGGGTGCGCGGATGGCGGTCAAAGCTCTTGAGCGGCTGAAGTTTTCGAAGGACATTATCGAGCAAGTGGCGCATCTCGTGCGGTATCACATGTTTTACTACAACGTGGGCGAGGTGTCTCCCGCAGGTGTGCGGCGTTTCCTCGCGCGCGTGGGGCCGGAGACCGTGCCGGATTTAATCCGCCTCCGCGAAGCGGACCGCATCGGTTCGGGCGTTCCCAAGGCGGTGCCGTACAAGCTGCGCCACTTTCTCTTCATGATTGAAAAGGTGAAGCGCGACCCCGTGTCGCCGAAGATGGTGGTGGTGAAGGGGGATAGCGTGATGCGGATTTTGGGAATTCCGCCGGGACCGCGCGTGGGGTGGATTTTGAACATCTTGCTTGAAGAAGTACTCGAAGATCCCAAGCGAAACACCAAAGAATATCTTGAGGGGCGCGTGCAAGAGCTTGGTGCACTCACCGATGCGAAGCTCAAGGCGCTTGCCGAGGGGGCGCGCCACGCAAAAGATGAATTCGAGGGAGGTGTTGAGAAGGATATGAAAAGCAAGTATCATGTGACATAGGCAAATAGCAAAGCGCAAAGAGCAAATAGTAATACAAATGCGGGTAATCATAAAATTCTTCGACAAACTTGAGGATAAGGTGCGGGCGTGGTTCAGCCACTACCCGATTTTCTACGCCATCGTGGGGGGGGTGGGGACGGTGCTCTTTTGGCGCGGGGTGTGGCACACGGCGGATTTTTTCTCGGCGCGATATTTCCACCCAATCATGGCGGAGAGCGGCGCGCTTAACGTGCTTGACGCAAGCGTTGACTTTCCGTTTTTCTGGGACGGGTTCGTGTCGCTCATTCTCGGCACGGTGATTCTTCTCATGACGGGGCTTTTCGTGGCAAGTTTCATCGGCGACCACATTATCATTTCCGGCGTGCGGCACGAGAAAAAAGTGACGGAGAAAACCGAGGAGGAGGTGGAAGAAGAAGAATCAGTCCTTAAAAAAGTGCACGAGGAGCTCCACGGCATCGGGAAGCGGCTGGAGGAGATTGAAAAGAAAATAGCGACAAGCGACAAGTAACAAGTGACAAGGAAAAAGAGATGCGGTAAGCTGGGGGTGCTCCTCGCCTCCGTCCCGCCCACGGTAGGACTTCGGCGAAGCAAAGACGGGGTGTAGTATAGTGGTAGTACGCGGGCTTCGGGAGTCCGTAGTCTGGGTTCGATTCCCAGCACCCCGACAAAATGAGCAAAGCGAAGTTTGGAGGAGTGCGGAATCGAACGGGAAAGGGGTCGGGGAAACGGGAGTTTCCCCGTGGCGGAAATATTAAAACCGCTGGGTTTTAAAGAGCGAAGCGGCGTTCGCTTCCCAGCACCCCGACCCTTCGACAAGCTCAGGGTCTTCGACACTGACCATTCGGCCTCGAGCTCATGGCCGAGAGGGCGACGGAGAAGGGCCCTGAGTTTATCGAAGGGCATCGTTATTATGTTTTGTGTCTATATCTTGAGAGGTCCAAAAGGACATTTGTATGTGGGTGTTTCTTCGGGCTTAGGAAGCCGGGTCCAGCGGCATATGAAAGGTGAGGGTGCAGAGTTCACAAAACGCAACAAAACCTTTGTACCTGTGTACGTGGAAAAGCTTCCTACTTTGCAAGAAGCAAGAAAACGGGAGTCTCAAATAAAAGGTTGGCGTCGTGAGAAAAAGGAAAATCTTATTCGGTTTGGGAAACCTTACTCTTCCCCAATGCCCAAAATAATCATCTACACCAAAACCGGATGCCCCTGGTGCATTGACGCGCTCGCGTTTTTGAATGAGAAGAAGATTCCCTACGAGGAGCGCGAGGTGCGCGGGAGCGAAGCATTTTTTAAGGAACTGGTGGAGAAGAGCGGGCAGACGAAGACGCCCACGCTTGATGTGGACGGCGAGATTCTTGCGGACACCGATGCGGCGGCAATTGAGAAGTTTTTGAAAAAGAAAGGAATACTTAAAGAGTAATCGCTAATATCACGAATCACAGACAAATAACGCAAATAGATTCGCGTTATTGAATCCAAATTTGCGTTATTCGCGATTACTCTGTGAATCGTCCGCGAAGTGCAATCGCGGCAGGAACGCCCACGCGGCGGCGGTAAAGAGCGCGGAAATAATGATGAGCGGCTGGAGGCCGATGAGGCCGAAGAGGTAGCCGCCCAGGGCGGATGAGCCCATAAGTCCCACGTTCCAGAATGCGGTGAGCGTTGCAAAGGTGGTGCCCTCGCTCCACTTGGGGCAGGCGAGCGCGGCCGCGTTCAACATCACGATGAAAGTTATGGCGCCCACGCCGCCGAGAATGGCGGCGGAAGCGAGATATATCCACCGCGCGAACTCGAGATGCGTGGTTATGAAGGGGACAAAGTAAACGAGATCAAAAAGCGTGGCGACGGTGCCCACGATAATGGCAAGTTTCACGAGCATCCTTGTCTTGAAGACGTTCCCGTATTTGCCGTAGATGATTGCGCCGATGGCGGCAGAGGCGGCGCCCACGGATGCCGCGGTACCGAAGAGCATCGGGTCGAATTTCAAAGCGTCGACCGAATAATAGAAGAAAGGGGCGCCGAACGAGGGGCTGAACGCGACGAAGAAAAGGAATGCGGCGAGCAGCCATAACTGCTTGTCGCGCGCCGCTTCGCGAAGCGCCTGAAACGATACGCGGCGCTGCGCCGCCGCATCACCCGCCCGCGTTTCTTTGAGGAAGAAAAATATTGCGGCGAGAATCATCAGCGGGAACAGCGCGTTTAACGAAAATGTTTTCTGCGGATTCCAATGGGTGGCAACCCATCCTCCCGCGAGACCCGTGATGATGGAAGCCGTATAGACCGCCGTCCACTGTATCGACTGGAAGCGCGAGGTGAGATTCAGAGGTTTTCCGGTTTCGACCATCAAGGCATCGCAGAGCACATCCATGAAGGCGTACATGATTGAGGAGAGCGTGAAGAGAAGGAGGATGGTGCCGGTGGCGTAGTGTTCCATGGTGCCGAGGAAGAGCCACACGAACGCCGCACCGAGCGAGGTGATGATGAGATAGGATTTTCTTCGGTATCCGAAGAGCGGGAATGCGTCCGAGATAATTCCCCAGAGCGGTTTCAGGGCCCACCCGAGAATCGTGATGGCGCCGAAGTACGACGCCTGCGAGGCGGTCATGTGGAGCGTGTCTTTGAGGAGGAAGCTTATGGTGATGCCGGGGAGCGCGGCGAGGCCGTTCGGGGAGAAGAAATAGATGAGTGCGAAGACGGCGGAAAGCTTGAGAAACCTGGTGTGGGGGAGCGCCACTGATTCCATGTATTCATTATACACATGCGGGGTTGGCCCCGTTAGAAACCGCGAGGGCACGCAGCGTGCCTCTGTTTCTAACGGGGTTGACAACCTATGGACCAGGTATACAATAGTACCCACGGATGAGTACACGCATGAAACCTTTCGGGGGAAGCGGCTGACGCCGTCCGCCAGTTGGCGGATTTGGTCGTATAGAGTAAGCCGCTCCCAAAGCGGTTTTTCTTTTCTCTGAATGGCTGGGCGGATGGCAGATTGAAATTTGCATACCGGGTCCTTGCCTCGCGGATCGCACGCGATGGGCGGGGACGAAAAATAAGTCCGCCGTCGTTCCGAAGACGGAACTATGGCGAGACAAAGTCAGCATTGGGATGGCTGGTCGGCCCAGCGCAGAATGGGCCAAGGGCGAATGGTGGATGCCTAGACATCAAAAGGCGATGAAGGACGCAGCGTAGCGGCGATACGTCTCGGGGAGGTGCGTAGCAACCGATGATCCGGGAATTTCCGAATGGGGAAACCTTACTGCGTAAACCGCAGTAATCGTACTGTCTATCAGTACGGTGCATACCCGCTGAAGTGAAACATCTCAGTAAGCGGAGGAACAAAGAATAACAATTATTCCCCTAGTAGCGGCGAGCGAAAAGGGAAGAGCCTAAACTTTTTTATACTCGCAAGAGTATAAAAAAGGGTCATAAGGACAGAACTCTGTTCTGCAAATCGCAACGCGCATCTTGCGCTGTGCGATTTGCACGATAAGGAGAAGTTACAAAATCATCAGTTAGTCGAATCTTGCTGGAAAGCGGAGCCAAAGACGGTGATAGCCCCGTAGACGAAAACAGATGATCTTCTTAGTTTTGTTTCTTGAGTACTTCGAGGTCAAGTAGCCCCGAAGGAAGTTGCGAGTACTATCTCGTAAGGCTAAATACTTTTGATGATCGATAGTGAACAAGTACCGTGAGGGAAAGGTGAAAAGCAGGCCGGTGAGGCCGTTGAAATAGAACCTGAAACCATTCGCTTACAAGGAACTGAAGCCCTAAGTGTGCGCAGCACACAGATTTCGAAATTTCGATATGTCGATATTCCGAGTTTGTGTGCTGTGCACACGGGGTGACAGTGTGCCTATTGAAGAATGATCCAACGACTTATTATGTATTGCCCGTCTAAGTCGCCTAAGGCGACGGAGGCACAGGGAAACCGAGTCTGAATAGGGCGCCGCATTATTTATTTCTGCGCATCTGCGCAGAAATAAATAATTGCACGCAGTACATAATAGACCCGAAGCCGGAAGAGCTTGCCTTGGCCAGGATGAACTCCGCCGAAAGGCGGAGGGAGGTCCGAACCGGTTGATTGTGCAAAATCTTCGGATGAGCCGAGGTAAGGAGTGAAAAGCTAATCGATTTCGGTAATAGCTGGTTCTCTCCGAAATATATTTTCGTATAGCGGCATACGTAGCCCTGGGGGTAGAGCACTGGATGATCTGTAAAGGCCGAAAGGCCGACAGATCAATCAAACTCCGAATACCAGGAACGCAAGTATGCTAGTCAGAATGTGGGGGCTAAGCTCCATGTTCGCAAGGGAAACAGCCCAGATCGCAAGCTAAGGTCCCTAAATGCGTGCTCAGTGTTAAAGGTAGTCATTTCCCACAGACAGATAGGAGGTTGGCTTAGAGGTAGCCATCCTTTAAAGAGTGTGTAACAACTCACTATTCGACGGGCGATGGCGCCGAAAATGTACCGGGGCTCAAGCACGCTACCGAAGCTGCGGATTCGTTTCGCATTTATGCGAGGCGAGTGGTAGGAGAGCATTCTCTGCTGCAGCGAAGGTCGACTCGCGAGAGCGACTGGAGCGCAGAGAAGAGAAAATGTTGGAATGAGTAGCCACAATCCCAATGAGAAATTGGAACCCCAAAAATCCAAGGTTTCCGTGGCACTGGCAATCAACCACGGGTTAGGCGGCCCTAAGGCAATGGTGAAAACCGCAGCCGATGGACAGCTGGTTAATATTCCAGCCCAACCGCATATGTTAAACCGGGGGACGAAGGAGATAAGGTGGTGTGCCTTAAAGGTTCAGGCATCCGTGGCGCAACGCGCTCCGCAAGGAGCGTACACGCGTAGCGGGAACGTCAGGCATTTACCTGGCGGACATTACCGAATTGCCTTTCAAGAAAAGCCCGGCGTATTGCATGTGGTTTCCGTACCGTAAACCGACACAGGTGGGTGAGGCGAGAAGCCTAAGGGGAACGAGTGACCTGCCGTTAAGGAACTAGGCAAAAAAGCGGCCGTAAGTTCGCAATAAGGCCTGCCTTATCGGGACTGAAAGAAGGACATTGCTCCTTGATTCTTTGCGATTCGCTATTTTAAGTGGGGCTCGGTAGCTCAGTCGGTAGAGCAGAGGACTGAAAATCCTTGTGTCGGGGGTTCAATTCCCTCCCGAGCCACCACTTCAATAGCAAGTAAGTGGACTTCATCATCACAATCACAATGATGATGAATCCTTCTTTCAGTTCCGATGAGGCCACAGTGAAAGTATCTCTGGCGACTGTTTACCAAAAACACAGCTCCCTGCGAACTCGCAAGAGGATGTATAGGGGGTGACGCCTGACCGATGCGAGAAGGTTAACGGTAGACGTCCAATGCTTCGCATTGGAATTTACAATTCTCAATTTACATTGAATTTTCAATGAATCAATTTCCAAACGTTTGAAAATTAAAAATTGAATCATTGATTGAAAATTGTTCCGACCTTGTCGAGAATCCTCGATAAAATCGGGA
>CAZYEL010000024.1:0-12357 GCA_964646415.1 uncultured Candidatus Saccharibacteria bacterium | reverse complement strand
TATTTTATTTGAAAAAGTCGTTATCGCTTGTACCAATTGACTAGGGATGCCCTTTGAAAGTGAATTCTCACGCTAATTCAAGGGAGCGAGAAGAAGGCTTAGCCTTCCCACAGGGAAGGCTAAGCCTTCTTCAGAGTTCTTGTACGATTTTTTTGAATTGTTTTCCGCGGTCGGCGTAGTCCTTGAACATATCAAAGCTCGCGGAGCCGGGGGAGAAAAGCACGCATGCGGCGGCGTGCGGACCGATGACTGATAACCGATGACCGATAACGCGCGCTTCGCGCGCGGCTCGCATAACCGCATCGCGGAGTGTTTTCGCGAATACGAAAGGCACGCCGCTCGAGCGGATTGCGCGGGCGATTTCTTTTTTGTTTTCGCCGATAAGAATGACAAGTTTGGTTTCGGAGTCGAGCGCGTTCCGGATGGGCGAATAGTCGTGCACTTTGGAACGCCCGCCGGCGATGAGGATTTTGTTTTTTCCCGGGAATGACTTGAGTGCGGCAGCGGTGGGCTGGGGAATTGTGGACGCAGAGTCATTATAAAAGCTTATTCTCATGTTCTTGAGAACATTGGAATAACGAATAGTGCGCACATACTCTAATCGGTGCTCGTTTCCCTTAAAGGACTTCACAACGCGTTGTATGATGCCGGGTTTTATACCGAGCGAACGGGCGATGGTTGCCGCCATTACCGCGTTCTTGAAGTTGTGCGCACCGGCGAGCCGTACATCGGCGGGCGCGAAGAGGCGGAATCGCGTTTCGTCTATGCCGATTTTTTTGCCCGTGCTTTGCCGCGCGAGGGCGCGGCTCAAGGAGTTGTGGATGAAAAAGAAAATGCTGTCGCGTTTGGTTTGGTGCCGCGCGATATTTGCTTTTGCGCCGTAGTATTCCGCCAAGTTTTTGTGCGCGTCCTGGTGGTCGGGGAATACGTCGAGTATGGCGGCGATGTGCGGCGATGTTTGGAGGTCTTGAAGCTGAAAACTGGAAAGCTCGAGGATAATGAATGACTTATGACCTATAACCGACGACTTATGACTTAGAAGGTCGAGGGCGGGAGCGCCGATGTTGCCGGCGAGATGCACATCTTTTCCGGAGGCTTTGAGTATCTTATAGAGGAGCGTGCAGGTGGTGCCTTTTCCCTTTGTGCCGGTAACGCCGATGACGCAGAGCGAATTGCGAATTGCGAATTGCGAATTGCGCGGGAATCGGGCGGAGATTTCTGCAAGAAAAAGTTTGGTTGCGCTTGAAATGGCTACGCCGTGCTTTTTCGCAGCCTGAATTTGCGGCAAGAGGTAAGGAATTCCCGGGGAGCGGAAGATAACGTCGAATTCCGTGAGGCGCTCAAGGTAGCGCGCGCCGAGGCGCGCATGTACGCCGCGGGGAAGCTTGAGATTTTTCTTCTTGTCCAGTACCCATATTTCTTCTTTGTTCGCGTGAGTCTGCGTACTCGTCAGCGGCCGTCTGCGGTTTTGAAGAAATTTCAAAACAGATTGCCCTTCGCGCCCGAATCCGAGGATGGCGATTTTCATGTGTTGCGGGGGCCGGATTTGAACCGGCGACCTTCAGGTTATGGGCCTGACGAGCTGACCGAGCTGCTCCACCCCGCGCTGGTATTCTAAGGAAAAAAGCGGGATTGTCAAAGTATATCCATAAGTAAGAACCTATGGTATAGTAATACATATATTATCATGGCTAAATCTGTTTTACGATTGAAGGCTCTTATAATGCGTCGTAATGGTTCGAGTGTACGAGATATAAGTCGCGCTCTGGGAGTTTCAAAAAGCACCGCAAGCTTGTGGTGCAGGGATGTTTCCCTTACTCAAGAACAGGTTGGGAAACTTCGTCACAATCAAATCGCGGCTGGCCACGCGGGTCGTTTGAAAGGGGCTCATATCCAGAAACAGAGGAGGCTGATGAAAATTCGGACTTATGAGGAGGATGGGTTGAGGGTTTTAGGGAAACTATTGAGGCGCGACATCTTCCTTCTTGGATTAGGGTTGCATCTTGGGGAGGGCACGAAAGTTGGAAACAGTGTTCGCTTCACCAACTCGAATCCCTCGATTGTCATATTATTTATTGTCTGGGTGGAATGTGCGTTCAAGATTCGGCGTTCGCATATCAGATATCGTGTAATGATTAATGAAGCTCACAGGAAGCGAGAAAGGGTTGTAAAAAAGCAATGGTCGAAACTTTTAGGAGTGCCTTTGGCGCAGTTTGAGAAGACAACGTTCATAAAAGCAAAAACGCAGAAAGTGTATGAAAATTATCATAGTTTTCTCGGCACTTTAGCACTCACCATCCCAAAGAGTTCTGATTTGCAATATCGTATTCTTGGCTTGATGAGAGGTTTGGTGTATAAACTATGTGACCGCAAAATGCCAGGGTAGCTCAATGGTGGAGCGCGCGTTTCATAAGCGCAAGGTTGTGGGTTCGATCCCCACCCCTGGCACCATTAGTTAAGAAGATGTGAGAAGGGTCGCAGGTTTGATTCCTGCCGCCGGCACCGCGTAAAATGCGGCAAGCCGCATCACACGCGGCGCCGCCAGCATTTCTAGCGGCCCGTGGTAAAACAACAGTGCAATTTTACTTTACGGGCTATATATTTGTTACGGCGGCAGGGCGTGTGGACAACTACGAACCTGTCCCTCCACGACATAATGCAGAGTTTTCGTTGAGGTAGTACCTACTCAAATTCTCGACATTGTGTGGTGAGGGGATTGCCATGGACAACTACCTGCATATCCCCTGATTACATACGTGCGTGTGGTCATTCCCGCGGAAGCGGGAATCCAGGGCCTGGATCCCCGCGTACGCCTGCCTGCCGGCAGGCAGGCGAGGGATGACAGAAACATTATGTGGTGAAGGGAGTGGTGTGCGCAACTACAGTTGAGCGCACGTAGCATGGGCGTACAATGAAAGGTAACGATATGACACGAAACATTCGGGGAGCCGTGCTTCTTGGCACTTTTCTTCTTTTTGTGCCCGTGGTGTTTGCGCAAACAAGCGCGCCGGATAACGACGTGCAGGCGGCAATTCGGGAGCTTCGCGCGGGACTCAAATCTTTGCGGACTGCGGTTGGCGATCTCAAGTCGGAGCTTGATGCCACGCGCGCCGAGCTTCGGGCGGCGAGGGCGGCTAACATTGCCGTGCCGCAGAGCGGGACGCTTTTGCAGGAAGTGCCTTCGGTGCTCCCGAACGCACGAGAGGTGCAGATGTTTTTGAAGGATTTTCCCGACGTGTATCCGGAGGGGCGAGTGACGGGATATTATGGAGACCTTACCAAGAAAGCAATCCGCAAATTCCAGGAGCGATACGGCGGGAGCACGAACGACGTGCGGGTGAAAGAATTTTATGAGTTGGTGTTCGGCAGGGGGTTGCCCGCGCCGATTGTTGTCCCCGCTCCCTTGCCTACTCCCTTGCCTCTTGCTACGTCGACGGTTGTTTTTCCGGTAACGACAGCTACGACTACGGTGATAGCTACCACTTCTCCGTCCATGCAGCAAGTAATTTGTCCCGCGCTTCCTACGGTGGCGGCGTGTGGGAGCAATGAGGATCGTGTGGCATCTTATTCGTCCGCAGCGTGTGGCACCTATTACACGTGTGTGCCGCGGGGAACGGTGATTGCGACTTCAACCGCAACACTTGCAACTTCAACGGTCGGCACGGCGGGCTGGCGGCGTGTCGCGTGGGGGAGAGGAGGTTCCTCGCTTGTGGGACCGAACGTGCCGCAGGCGGCAATCGACGCGCGGCTTGCGGACATCGCGGCGTCATGCCCTGCGGCAACTCAATATGATTACATCAATCCGAGCGACTCTGCCTTGCCGAATGCAGGTGTTCCCTCGTGCCCCGCGGGCGCGGCGACTTCGACCACGGCCGTCGCGAGCGGCGGGTGTGCGCGGTACGGAGAGGGATGGCATGCGATGGATGCAAGCGGCACATGTTTTGACCCCGCAATGCAAAATTATCGGGACGTGAACGGCGGCACTCTTTCCTGTGCGAGTTGGTCAATCTCCGGCTGCAGCGGTTCCACTTCATATGCGGGCGATGCCAATTCCTGCCCGGGGTTTGCCTATAGCCGGTGGGACAGCCAAGGGAAACGGTATTGCCAGTTGAATGCTTCCCGCGCGTGCGACTACACCTACCCGAGTTATCTCACCAACGGCACAAATTACAAAGCGGAGAGTTGCCCGGCGGATGACGTTTCGAGCGGAAACAC
The DNA here is from genome assembly GCA_964646415.1 of uncultured Candidatus Saccharibacteria bacterium. Taxonomy (GTDB): domain Bacteria; phylum Patescibacteriota; class Minisyncoccia; order UBA6257; family 2-01-FULL-56-20; genus VGJV01. Next base: position 8,142 of record CAZYEL010000024.1, on the reverse strand, counting down.
TACCGCATATGTTGCGTTCACTCCCCGATTTGGGGAGCCCTCGGGAGGGTGCGGCCAGTACGCTACGCAATACCGGGCGATGCAGTGGGTGATTCATGGCAATGCGATCGGGGGTTCATGCGTGTCGGGTACAAGGCCGTCGAGTGTGGTGACGGCGTGTCCTTCGGGCCAGTGGCCGACGTGGGACAATAATGGCTGGCCCACGGGGTGCTCGGGCGGCGGATGGACTACAGCGACAAGCACCGCTTCCACCGGCACGTCTTCCACTGGTACCTCAGGCACCACGTCTTCCGGAGGCGGGCAAACTTCTACCTCAAATACAAGCACTTCTTCGTCCGGCAGTGGCTCTACGAGCGGGACCACGTATAGCGGTTCCTGCGGCACTGCACTTGCCGGACTTTTAGGCTCGGGGTGCCACTATATGTACAGCGATTCCGCGGGGCAGCCGATTTATTGCAACGGGGAGATGAGTCTTTCTGCGAAGAATGGCGACGCGGCGGTGACGCAGGGGTGCACCGGCTCTAGCACCTCCTATGCGAGCGGTTCTACTCCTGCGGGGCAGAAGCAGCAAGTTTGGAACTCGCTGGGGTTGCAGTCATGGATTCGCGCAGACGCCGATTCTGCGAGAATAGCGCAGTTGCAACAATCGTGCGCGAGTACGCCTTCGGGCGCGAACGTGTGGTTGTCGGGCGCGGGCAATTCCGCGAGTACGGATTTCGGCATGCCCGACCCTGCGAAATGCGCATCTGCCGCGGCATGTACGAGCGGGCAATACTTCAACGGAACTTCGTGCGTGCCTCTGGGAGGGAGTAGCCCGGGGGCGGGGTCTTGCAGTAATGCGCTTCTCGGGCTTCTTGGAACAGGATGTCACTATATGTACAACGACTCTTCGAGCCGTCAGGTGTATTGCAACAGCGAGATGACGCTTTCCGCAAAAGAAGGAGATACTGCGACCACGGCGGGATGCAGCAGTTATAGTGGGGGGAACGCATCCACGTCGTTATTGCAAAGTAACCAGCGGCAACTCGCTGCTTTACTTGAAGCGGCACGTTCGCTCCTTGAGGTGCTCCAGGTTCCGAATTTGTTCGAGAGGTAGCCCTTTTGCTTGACATCGTTCGCACATTTTCCTAATAATTATTCTCATCAAGCCAAGGAAGGGTACCTGACACTGTTTCTGCCGCCGAGGAGGGGTAGAATGTTACTTTATTTTTTTGAGGAGGAATGGCAGGAGTAGTGGTTCTAGTTTTTCCTGTTGTTGCTTCGAGAGATGCTTAAGGCCCCGGATGGTGCCATAACATTTTCTGGTTCCGCAGCGACATGCAAATCCCTCGCCTTTGAAGTCCCACTCCGTGGCGCAGTAATCGAAAGTAATTTCCTCGTTCTTGCGGATATCTCGAATCGCGACGTAGCGATACCCTTCCACATCTAACTTTGCGTTGGGAGCGCAGCTGTGATTGATAAAAGCTTCGGGGACGAGCCACTTGGTATCGAAGCATTCCGCCTCGTTTATCTGAACGGCTTCAGGACTGGCTTTGGAACGGGGAACGATATCGGCTTTGAAATAGATGACCGTTTCACCCTTGCGAAAACTTTTCTTCGCAAAAATTCCGAGGCCTTTGCCATGAACGTAGACGATTTTCAACGCCTTGGGAATTTTCAAGTTAAAGAGCTTGCTGTGTTGTTTGATGATCATGATTCTGGTGGTGCCGAGGGAGGGAGTCGAACCCTCATGACCTTGCGATCGCAGGATTTTGAGTCCTGTGCGTCTGCCATTCCGCCACCCCGGCATGTTCCGCGTTGATAATGCCGGAATTTCGGGCTAAAATCAACTTAATATGGCCCGTGTAATCGCAATCTGCAATCAAAAGGGCGGTGTAGGGAAAACCACCACGGCGGTGAATCTTGCCGCGTATCTCGCGATCATGGGGCGGCGGGTGCTCCTTGTGGACTTCGACCCGCAGGCGAATGCGAGTTCCGCGCTGGGCGCGGACCCGATGAAGACGACCGCGAGCATTTACCACGGCATCATCGGCGCCGCTGAGCCGCATCATATTTTGAAAACGTCAGTGCTCCAAAATTTGCATTTGTTTCCCGCAGCGCCGCATCTTGCGGGCGCACTTGTGGAGCTGGTGCACGTACCGCAGCGCGAGTCGTTCCTGAGGAAATTCATTCATCGCGTGCGGCATAAGTACCACTATATATTCATTGACCTTCCTCCGAGCTTGAGTTTGCTTACGGTAAACGGCCTGGTTGCCGCGGATGAAGTGCTCATTCCCGTGCAGGCGGAGTATTACAGCCTGGAGGGAATCGGGCAGCTGCTGCACACCATAAAGCTCATTCGCGACAATCTGAAGCATCCGCTCTCCGTGGCGGGCGCGCTCATTACGATGTACGACAAGCGAGAAAAGTTCAGCAGAGAAGTCGCGTGGAACCTCCGGAAGAATTTCCCTTCCAAGGTCTTTGACGTGGAAATCCCGCGGAGCGTGGCGCTCGCGGAAGCGCCGAGCTTCTCGAAGCCCGTGGCGCTTTACCGGCCGGACTCCACCGGTGCCCTGGCATACCAGCGCCTCGCGAATGAAGTAGTACTCCAAGAACGCGCGCACCGTGATTCTCCTTTCGCTCTCCTCGCAAGCCCGAATTTCGGAAACTTCCACGCTGTTCTCTAACACCTAAAACCTACAACCTATAACCTATGTTGGGCAAAGGACTTGAATCATTAATCCCGCCTTCCGAACCTTTTAACCCCGGAGGCACGAAGCCCGTTGGACAGGAACCCGCGCTCGCGGCGCCTTTTCCTCCGAGCGACAAGGAACAAGGAACAGGGAACAGGGGCGTGCCGCCGTTCCAAATCGACCCGGAAATAGAGATAGCGCCACCGGCAGTTGTGCCTGCTCCAATCGCTGCGGCACCAACTCTCGTGAGAGTTCCCGAGAACAAGCCTGTTTCTGCCGCCATTCCGGCAAGCAAACAAGCCCCCTCTTTTTCTCCCCGGGAGAATTTTGCCGAAAAGGGACAGGCGATATTCCAAATCGAGGTTGAAAAAATCGCGCCGAATCCCCATCAGCCGCGCAAAGAGTTCAACGCTGAAAGTTTGCGGGAGCTTGCGCAGTCCATCCGCGAATTCGGTATTCTCCAACCGCTCGTCGTGACGAAGGTTGAGCGCGAAACGCCCACGGGCGTTGCGGTATCGTATGAGCTTATCGCGGGCGAACGGCGGCTTATGGCGTCGAAGCTTTTGGGGCTTGAGCGGGTGCCTGCGATTGTGCGCACGGTAGATACCGAGCGGAACCGCCTTGAGATGGCGGTGATTGAAAACATCCAGCGCGAGAATCTGAATCCCGTGGAAATGGCGCGGGCATTCGCACGGCTTCAGGACGAGTTCCGTCTCACCCAGCGGGAGATTGCCTCCCGTCTCGGGAAGAGCCGTGAAGTAGTGGCAAATACACTCCGGCTTCTTGATGCACCCACCTACATTCAAGATGCGGTTTCAAGAGGGGAGATTAGCGAAAGCCACGCGCGCTTGCTTCTTGCGGTCACGGACCCGGAGGCGCAGGAAAAACTGTTCCGTGACCTTGGAGACCGGCATCTTACCACCCGCGAATTACGGTTGCGTATTGCGGCGAGGAAACCCGCTAGCTCAAGTGACATGGGACAAGGAACAAGCGACAAGGGGACATTGATACTTTCTCCGGAACTCCTCGCGCTCGAGGAGAAGCTTACTTCCGAACTCGGCACGCCGGTCAAGATTGCGCAAACGGAGGCGGGCGGGAAAATCACCATTCTCTTCTATTCCCCCGAGGAATTGCAGAGTATTTTGAATAGGCTCGGCACGAAGGAGGCAGAGGGGTAAAAGAAAGAAGCTCTCAAGTTTTAGAGGTCTTCGGATAGCCCGTCTTCTTCGCGTACGATTTTTTTGAAGGAGTCGCTGGTTTGTTCTTCCATGTTTCGAACCCTGCATCAAGCTCCGCCTGGTTTTCCGGTTTTTTATTCATGACGAACGTACAGTCGGGATAGCGCGTGCATGCGTAAAAAGGTATGCGCCGCCCCTTCCCTTTCTTTTCCACGATATCGCCGATCAGCGACATGGAAACTGGGACATGGGACATGGGATTGATCTCTTTGATTTCTTGTTCCTTGTTGCTTGTCGCTTGTTCTTGACATCGGGGGCACTTGAATCCGGTTTTATTCCATATTTTTGCGACCCCTTTGCATTTCGGATACTCGCTGCAGCCGAGGAAGAACCCGAATCTCCCGCGTTTCACGCTCATCGCTCTCCCGCAGAGGGGGCACCGCTCGTCTTTTGTTTTCTCATCGAGTTCCCGTATCTTCGCGGCTTCTTCGGGCATCGGGAGCGTTACTTTGCTTTCCGGGTCGGGACACGCGAGGAACTTTCCCATTCTGCCGAATTTGATGATCATTTTTTTCCCGCAGTGAGAGCAGGGCGTTTCGGACTCCTCCGTATGCTTCAGCACCGTTTCTTCCTTTTCGGTGAGGCGCGCTTTGAAGGGAGTGTAAAACTCCTCGCATACTTTTTCCCAGGGAAGTTTGCCTTCGGCAATGGCATCAAGCTCTTCCTCGATGTGCGAGGTGAAATGGATGTCGACAATTTCCGGGAAGTGCTCAACGAGGAGGTCGTTCACCACCGTGCCGATTTCGGTGGGGTGATATGCGCGTTCTTGCTTTTCCACATAGCCGCGGTCCTGGATGGTGGAAAGCGTGGGGGCGTACGTGGAGGGGCGCCCGATGCCCTCCGCTTCAAGCGCCTTGATGAGCGTGGCATCGGTATAGCGGGGGGGAGGTTCGGTGAAGTGTTGCCGGGGGAGAAGCACCGCGAGCGGGAGCGTTTCGCCTTCGCGGAGTTCGGGAAGCATCCCTGTTTCTTCTTCGGGTTCGTCCTGTCCCTCGGTATACGCGCGGATGAAGCCGTCGAACTTTACCACTTGACCGCTTGCGCGGAACACGTGGCGCCCTTCCGCGCCGATGTCCACGCTTGTTTGCTCGAGCTGCGCGCTTTGCATTTGGGACGCAAGGGTGCGTTTCCAAATAAGGTCATACAAACGTTGCGCGCCGCGGTCGCCGAGGTCCTTTTCCGCGCGCCGTGCGAGGTCGGTGGGGCGGATTGCTTCGTGCGCTTCTTGGGCTCCTTTGCTTTTGGTGGCGTAGCGGCGAGGCGCGGGGAGCGCATAAGGAGCGCCGAACTGCTCGGTGATGACTGCTTTCGCCTGGGCGAGCGCGCTTTCCGAAAGATTCACGCTGTCGGTTCTCATGTAGGTGATGGCGCCTTCTTCATAAAGGCGTTGCGCGATGACCATGGTCTGCTTCGCCGAGAAGCCGAGCTTCCGCGACGCTTCCTGCTGAAGCGTCGCGGTAGTGAAGGGCGCCGCGGGGTTCCGCAGCATGTCTTTCTTCGATACGGAGAGCACCCGGTGCGGCCCCCCCCGGACTTCATCCGCGATGCGGCTCGCCTGGGCTTCGTTCCGGATAGCCATCTTGGGGATTGCTTCTCCGCGGAATGACGTGAGCCGCGCGGGGAAGGGCTTCACGCTCTTCTTTTCGAATTCCGCTTCGATGGTCCAATACTCCTCGCGGAGGAATTTTTGGATTTCGCGTTCGCGCTCCACGATGAGACGGACGGCAACGGATTGGACGCGCCCCGCGGAGAGGCCGTAGCGGATTTTCCTCCAGAGAAAAGGGGAAAGCTCATACCCCACGAGGCGGTCCAGGATGCGGCGCGCCTGTTGCGCGTCCACAAGTTTCAGGTCGAGTTCCCGGGGATGCCGCAATGCTTCCTCAATCGCGCCTTTCGTGATTTCGTGGAAGACAATCCGCTTTATTGTTTTTGCTTTCTTGCCTTTTCCGCCGGAGTCCGCAAGTTCGAGGGCGTGGAGGAGATGCCATGCAATCGCTTCTCCTTCCCGATCTTCGTCAGTCGCGAGAATCACGGACGAGGCTGCGCGGGTTTCCTTCTTGAGCGCGGCAACCACCTCCTTCGCTTTGGGCGGAATGACGTATGTGGGCGCGAAGCGCTTCGCCACATCTATCCCGAGTTTGCTTTTCGGCAAATCGCGTATATGGCCGTATGATGAGGTGAGTGTGTATGCCGACCCCAAAAATCGCGAAATAGTTTTCGCCTTCGTGGGAGACTCGACGATGATGAGCGGCTTGGAATTTTTACCCATGGTCAGTTATTGCGGAGCGCGTACCCGCCTTCGGTTTCTTGTACCACGTTTTTCATCAAGAGAAAACTCAAGGTTCGGTTTACCGTTGAAGGGCCGAGCGAAGTTGCGCCGACGATGAAGTCCACGGAGAGAGGCGCCGCGGCGTCGCGCAGGGCGGCAACCACTGCTTCCTCGTCCGCGTTTAAAGGCGGGAGCGCGCGCGGAGATTGCGGAGAATGTGCGTCCTCCGCATACCCCAAATCTTCGAGAATATCTGCGGCGTTGCGCACAAGACGGGCGCCCGTGCGGATGAGTTCGTGCGAGCCGCGGAAATTCGTATGCGTCACCGGACCCGGAAGGACGAATACTTCTCTGTTCTGTTCAAGCGCGAGCCGCGCGGTCACGAGCGAACCCGAGCCTTCGGGGGCTTCGACGAGGACGACTCCGCGGGAGAGGCCGCTCACAATCCGGTTGCGTTCAAGGAATCGGTACGGGACGGGGGCGCTTCCGGTCGGATATTCGGATACAAGCGCCCCGCCTCGTTCCAGGATGCGGGCGGCGAGCGCGGCGTTTGTCTGCGGTTGCGGCGCGTCGACTCCGCCGGCAAGCACTGCGACGGTGTGTCCGTTTCCCTCGAGGCATCCTGCGTGCGCGGCGGCATCAACGCCGAGCGCGAGGCCGCTCACGATGGAGAATGATGCGCCGAGTTCCCGCGCGAGCGCATGCGCAAGTTCCCTGCCGCTCCGGGTCGCCTTGCGTGTTCCCACGATGGCGAGCGCCGGACGCTCGGCGGGGGAAAGTGTGCCGCGGACGTAGAGCCCGAGAGGAGGAGGGGAAATTTCCCGAAGGAGCGACGGGAAACCGGCATCTTCCCGGAGTACAAGGGCAATATGCGCGCGCAGAAGCGTTTCCCACGCCGCTTCCGGTGCGGGGGCGGAACTTCTTGTGGCGAGCGTTTCCCACGCGGTTTTCCAAGTGGCATGGCGTTCTTTCAATTTCCGGAGCTTTGCAATGTCTCCATTGAGCGCGAGTGCGGCGGCATGAAAATAAGGATGCTCGGAAAAGTTCTCCGTACGCGCAGGCATCGTTTCATTGTACACTTCCGCATCCAGACGGGTCATTTATGCCGGTTTTGCTAGAATGAAAGAATGGAAGTGAATTTTCGGCGAAGATTTCTTATGCAGGCGGGCATCGCAGTGGGGATGATTACGCTTCTCGCCGCGGTGGCGGGATGGTTTGCCGCCGACCTCAGTACCCAGCGGAGCAAGGTGGTGCAGGACCGCGTGCTCATTCGTGAGCGTTCCGCATCCATTGCGATTCTTGCGGAGCTCAAGCGCAATGCGGTGCAGGCATTGCGGTATGAACAAAAGATGAACGCGTTTCTTCCCACGCAGGAGCAGCTTCTGGATTTTCCGCGCACGCTCGATAACCTTGCGCGCGTGCGGAAGCTCACGCTCAATTTCGGTTTCCAAGGCGGGCAGACGCCGTCGCAAGGGAATGCGCCCGGTGCGGTGAGTTTTGCTCTCGACGTGAATGGGACGTTCAATGACATCCTTGGTTTTCTCAAGGATGTGGAAGTGGAGCCGCCCCGGTTTCTTGCGGCATTCGATACGTTCGATATAGTGCGAAGTGTCGAAGGATATAGACTTTTCACCCAAGGAAGAGTATTTTTCAGATAAGTTCCCGTACCATGACTCTTCGAGGTTTTTCCCGTGCCCACCAGGAATCCGTGCTTATACTTTGCGCGGTCTGCCTTTTGATAGCCCTCGTCGGGTACATCAGCTGGGCAATCACGACGCTCACGGGAAATCTTGCGCAGGCGATATCGATTCAAAAAGGGGATGAGGAGAGTGCAACATTCCGTTTTGAAGAACTTAAGAAGTTGAAGTTGCCGGGCATTGAATAAGAGAAGCGCGATTAGCTCAGTGGCAGAGCACTTGCATGACACGCAAGGGGTCGCAGGTTCAATCCCTGCATCGCGCAC
>CAZYEL010000023.1:0-15002 GCA_964646415.1 uncultured Candidatus Saccharibacteria bacterium | reverse complement strand
AAAGAAACAAAAAACACCGCGGTGAGCGGCATTCTAATTGAGGGGGGCTGGCGCCAGAATGAAGATTTCTGCTTAATATTGTTCCCACTCCAATACTGATAGGCATTAAAACCGACGCTTACCGCAAGCAACACCCCCACCAATACCAACCCCAATACCTTGTTCATAAGACTATTCTACCACCTCAATCCCCATAGATCTAGCCGTCCCACGTATAATCTTCTCCGCCGCGTCGAGGTCATGCGCATTCAAGTCCGGCATCTTGCGTTCCGCAATCGCGCGCACGTCCGCCTTCGTGACCTTCCCCACTTTCGCCTTCAAGGGGTCTGCCGCGCCCTTCTCCACTTTTGCGGCTTTCTTCAAGAGAGCCGAGGCAGGAGGGGTTTTTAAGATAAACGAAAAACTCCGGTCTTCAAAAATCGTGATTTCCGCAGGCACAATATCCCCCGTCATTTCGCGAGTCTTCTCGTTGAACTGCTTGCAGAACTCGGCAATGTTGATGCCGTGCGGACCAAGCGCCGTACCCACGGGAGGCGCGGGGTTGGCTTTGCCGGCGGCGAGCTGGAGTTTTAACTTTGTTTTGATTTTTTTGGCCATATGAATAGTGATAAGCGTTAAGCGTTAAGTTTTAAGTGGGGTTCAACTTACCACTTATTACTTGCCGCTCAAAGCTATTCTAGAATGGTAAGTCCTCTTCTTTTAACTCGCCTTTGCCTTCCGCGTCAAGGTCTATCGTCGGAATCTCTTCTTGGACGGTCTCTGGTTTTTGGTTTGTGGAAGCGGAACCGCTTCCTCCAACCGAAGATCCCGCTTGCCCACCAAAGCCCTGCGACGGCTGGGAACCCACCGAGGAACCGCCTTCTCCAGCACGGGGACCCAACTGGAGACGCTCAAGCATAATCTCCGTCGTCCGCCGCGTCTGCCCCTGCTTGTCCTGCCAGGTGCGCGTACGAAGCCGCCCCTCGACAAACGCCATGCTCCCCTTCTTCAAATACTGCGAGGCAATCTCCGCGCTTCGCCCCCACGCCACAACATTGTGGAACTCCGTCTCATTTTGCTTCGCGCCCGCTTTGTCGGTCCACACGCGGTTCGTCGCAATACCGAAACTCGTGACCGATGCCCCGCCCGGCGTCGTCCGCAACTGGGGGTCGGCGGTAAGCCGGCCGATGAGAAAAACCTTATTAAGATTCATATGAGTAAGACTTAGAACTTAGCCATTAGGACTTAGTAATACTCTACCCTCTTTTATTCCTAAGTTCTAGTGGCTAATCCCTAATGGCTATTGGAGTATCTCCTCAATCTTTTTCTCCAGCGCTTCGTTGGTGAGCGGAGCACCCGGCGCACTGCTTTCAGCATGCATCGTGCGCGGCGCGCGGCGCGGTTTCGCCACGGAAGAAGAACCGGCGGCAGAAAAGGTGCTTCCTGTTTTTTCTTTGCGCACGGGCATGCGGAGCACGAGAAGCCGCAAGATGGATTGGGTAAGCTGGAAATCTTTCTCAAGTTGTGCCGCCGATTCAGGCATAGTCTGAATTCGCAAAAAACCGAAATACCCGGAAGCTTCTTTCATCACCGGATACGCAAACGCAAGGCGCTTCAACGGTCCTTGAGTAACCGCCGAACCGTATTGCGCGGCTTTTGCGGCAACTTCCTGTGCGGCGGCTTCGTCCCGCACGAGGAACGCTACTTCATATTCCCTGGCTTCTTTCTCTTGGCTCTGTGTCATGCGCTACAAAGATTACTCGAATATACCTTGAACGTCAATCCGGACTTAGAATTAACTCTCTTCCGCCGCGCCAACCGACGCATCCATCTCACCGCCCTTCCCAGCCTCGGGAGACGACGCCTCTGCCGCAACGACCTCAAGCACATCGTCTTCCTCCATAGCCAGAATTTGTTCTCCAACCGACTCTTTCCCCACGGGAATCAACCGCCCGATAATCACGTTTTCCTTCAATCCGCGGAGCTTATCTATCCTGCCTTCGATCGCTCCCCGCACGAGCACCCGCGCGGTGTCCTGGAAAGACGCCGCGGAGAGGAAGCTTTCGGTGGTAAGTGAAATCTGGGTAATACCCATAAGCACCTGTTCGGCTTTCGCCGGTGTACGGCCCGCCCGCTTCAACTCGCGATTCACTTCCAGGAAACGCGGTTTCTCGATAATTTCACCCGCCACAAAGTCCGGCGCGTCACCCGCATCCTTAACGCGCACGCGAGCGAACATTTGCCGCACGATTACTTCAATATGCTTGTTGTTGATGTATGCACCTTCAGAAAGGTAGATCTGCTGCACTTCGCTTGCAATGTAACGCTCCACCTCCGAAATCCCCTTGAATTCAAGAAGTTCGCGAAGGTCGAGGTTTCCTTCCGAAAGCTGGTCGCCACGATGCACCTCCTTGCCGGACGAAACAAAAATCATCGCCGAGCGGGGCAGTGAAAGCTCCACTTCTTTCTTCTTGCCCTCGGCCTTGATGACAATTACTTTCAAAGCTCCCCGCTCTTCGATCTTCGTCACCACGCCGTCCACCGGCGAAAGTGCCGCCCGCCCCTTCGGAGGACGCGCTTCAAAGATTTCCTCGATACGGGGCAACCCGTGCGTGATGTCGATACCCGCAACGCCACCGGTGTGGAACGTACGCATAGTGAGCTGCGTCCCCGGTTCGCCGATGGACTGCGCCGCCACGACGCCGACCGCCGCCCCATGCTGGACAGGCTTGTTATCTCCCAAATCATACCCGTAGCACTTCGCACACACGCCATAGAGCGTCTTACACGCAATCGGGGAACGCACCTTTACGATTTCAATATCCGATTTTTCAATCAAATCCGCGGTGGCGCGGTCCACAATCTCGCCGGCTTTGACCACCACGCGCTTGCCTATCTTCACATCCTCAAGCATTGTCCGCGAGAAAACCCGAGTCCCGAGCGGAAGATTGAAATCCTTTCCGTCGGCGCGCACCACATCAAGCCCTTCCTTTGTTTTGCAATCTTCCTCCGCCACAGTGATGTCTTGCGCAACATCCACAAGCCGGCGGGTGAGATACCCTGCCTGCGCAGTCTTCAAAGCGGTGTCGGTGGTGCCTTTCCTCGCGCCGTGGGTCGAGATGAAATATTCAAGCACGGAAAGCCCTTCCTTGAGCGAAGACCTCAGGGGCAGCTCGATAATTTCACCTTTGGGGTTTTGCACCAATCCCTTCATACCCATCATTTGGATAGGCTGCGACCACGAACCGCGGGAACCCGAATCCACAATCTGATAAATGGGATTGTCTTTAGGCATAACGACGGAAACAAGTTTCGCGATTTCCGCCTTCGCCGCTTCCCACACGCTGATAACGCGCGCCCGGCGCTCCGCAGTGGTAAGCAAACCTTCCTGATACTGCTCCCGAATATGCGCCACCGCCGTTTCCGAGCGCGCAAGCACGTCGGCTTTTTCTTTCGGAATAACAAGGTCGGACATCGCCCAGGTGATTCCCGAACGCGTTGCCATCTCGAATCCGAGGAGTTTCACGCGGTCAAGCACGTCGCGCGCGACCTCCATGCCGTGGGCGTTCAGCACCGATTCGATAAGATGAGAAAGCTTCTTTTTGTTCAGAACCTCGTTCACATACGGCACCGTTCCCCGCAACGTTTCGTTGAAAATGAGGCGCCCGAGAGTAGTTTCCAACCCGTTTGCCCGAAGCGGCGTGTGGAGCGTGATAGCTCCCGCATCGTACGCAAGGATCGCCTCGCGGATATCGACCACCGACCTTGGCGCGCCGGTAGGCGACGGGTCGGAGCGGGTAAGATAATAGGAACCGAGCACTATGTCCTGCGTAGGATTCACAATAAGCTCGCCGGTCGCAGGCTTGAGCAAATTCCGGGAAGCCGCCATAACTTCTCCCGCCTCCTTCTGCGCGATGTCCGAGAGCGGCAAATGCACCGCCATCTGGTCACCGTCAAAGTCAGCGTTGAATGCCACGCACACGAGCGGAGGGATTTGTATCGCCAAACCTTCAACGAGTATAGGGCGGAATGCCTGTACCGAGAGCCGGTGCAATGTCGGCGCACGATTCAGAAGCACGTAGCGGTTCTTGATTATCTCCTCAAGAATCGCCCACACTTCGTCGCTCCCCTCCTCGATGACGCGCGAGGCGCCACGGATGTTGTACGCAAGTCCACGGCGGACGATTTCGGAAATCACGAAGGGACGGAAAAGTTCCAACGCCATGCGCTTCGGAAGTCCGCACTCGTCGAGTTTGAGTTTCGGCCCCACCACGATGACCGAGCGGCCCGAGTAGTCCACCCGCTTCCCGAGCAAGTTTTGCCGGAAGCGCCCCTGTTTACCCTTAAGCATATCGGCGAGACTGCGGAGCGGCCGCCGCTGGGCGGAAAGCTGCTGCGTCCCGAACCGCGCCGAGTTGTCGATAAGCGCATCCACCGCCTCTTGCAACATGCGTTTCTCGTTCTGGACAATCACATCCGGGGCTTTAATTTCGAGAAGTTTCTTCAGACGGTTGTTCCGGTTAATTACGCGGCGATAGAGATCATTCAAATCCGATGTCGCATATCTCCCTCCGTCGAGCGCCACCATGGGACGCAGGTCCGGCGGGAGTACCGGAAGCGTGGTAAGCACCATCCACTCGGGCCGGATACCATTCTTGAGCATGGACTTGAGCATCTTGAGGCGCCGCAACTGCTTGATATCGGTAACTTTCCCTTTTGAAAGTTCGATTTCCTTCTCGGTGTATTGGATTTCCTTGCGCAAATCCATATGCTCAAGAATCTTGCGGATTGCCGATGCGCCCGTGCCCGCGGCAAACACCCCGCCGAACCGCCGGGCAAGACTGAAGTACTCCCCCTCGGAAAGCACCTGGCCCACGCGGAGATCTCCGAGCACCTCGCGCACTTCGGCAGCCGCGGAAGTCACTTCCCCCTTCATCCCCTTGTCTTTGGCAACGGCCTTCAGCTTCCCCTTGAATTCCCGTTCGAGTTCAAGCAACGCTTCGCGCTTCTTCGCCTCGTCAACTTCGGTAACGATGTACGCCGAGTAATACACCACGCGCTCAAGCTTTATCGAAGAAGAATTGAGCATGAGGCTGAGACGCGACGGCACGCTCTTCAAGAACCAGATATGCGCAACCGGCACGGCAAGGGAAATGTGCCCCAGACGCTCGCGGCGGACGGACGCGCGCGTGACTTCCACACCGCACTTGTCGCATACCACGCCTTTATAGCGGATGCGGCGGTATTTACCGCAGTAACATTCATAGTCTTTGGTCGGGCCGAAGATACGCTCCGAGAAAAGACCATCCTTCTCCGGCCGCTGCGTCCGATAGTTGATGGTTTCCGGCTTCACCACTTCGCCACGCGACCATTCGAGAATATTTTCCGGAGATGCAACGCTGATCTTCAATGCTGAGAAATCCTCGCGGCGAGGCCCCACTGCTCCCGCAGGCGCTTCCCGACTCCCTTCATAGAGAGGTTGGATGTTAAACGCGAGAGATTTCAGTTCGTTCACCAGCACATTGAAAGACGCGGGAATATTCGGTCCCTTGATGGGCTCTCCGCGGATGATAGACTCGTACGCCGCCGCCCTGCCGACAACATCGTCGGACTTGATGGTAAGCATTTCCTGAAGCACGTGCTTCGCACCGTATCCCTCAAGTGCCCAGACTTCCATTTCTCCGAACCGCTGCCCGCCGAACTGCGCCTTGCCTCCCAACGGCTGCTGGGTAATCAGGGAGTATGGCCCGATGGAACGCACGTGCGCTTTGTCTTCGACGAGGTGGTTCAGTTTCAGCATGTAGACCACTCCCACATTCACCCTGTTTTCAAAAGGCTTCCCGGTCCGCCCGTCGTAGAGCATCATTTTCCCGTCTTCCGAACACCCCGCCGCGCGGAGCTCCGCGCGGATGTCCGCCTCGCTCGCGGAATCCAATCCCGGCGTAACCGCGCGATAACCGAGTTTTGACGCAGCAAGCCCCAAGTGCGTTTCAAGTACTTGCCCCAAGTTCATACGCGAAGCGACGCCGAGCGGATTCAAAACGATGTCTACCGGCGTGCCATCGGGAAGATACGGCATGTCCTCCGTCGCGCGCACTTGAGAAATAACGCCTTTGTTGCCGTGCCGTCCCGCAAGCTTGTCTCCCGCCTGTACTTTCCGCAATTGGGCCACCTCCACTTGAATCCGCTTAATAATGCCCGGCTCAAGCTTGTCTCCCTGTTCGCGGTCAAACACTTTGATGCTCACCACGCGGCCGCGCTTCCCATGCGGCAAGGTAAGCGAGGTATCTTTCACGTCGCGCGCCTTCTCGCCGAATATCGCGCGGAGTAGCCGCTCTTCGGCGGTAAGCTCCGCTTCGCCTTTCGGTGAAATCTTCCCCACAAGGATATCGCCCGCCTTCACTTCCGCACCCACGCGCACAATCCCCTCTTCATCAAGGTTCCGGAGTTTTTCTTCCGATACGTTCGGGATGTCCGGCGTGGTAAGTTCTGGACCCAGCTTCGTATCGCGCACATCACAATAAAAGTCCTCTATATGGATAGAGGAGAAGTTGTCGTTCTGCACCACGCGTTCGGAAACAATAATCGCGTCTTCAAAGTTGGCGCCATCCCAAAGCATAAATGCCACAAGAAGGTTCTGCCCGAGCGCAAGCACTCCGTTCTCCGTCGAAGGACCGTCAACCAAAACATCGCCTTTCTTCACCAAAGCGCCGGAAACCACCAAGGGCCGCTGCGAGATGCACGTAAACTGGTTGGAACGCTTGAATTTCTGCAAAGTGTGCGTCACTATGGCGCCTTTCTTATACTTAATCTTCACATGCGTGGCATCGGCTTCAAGTATCTCCCCGTCGTCTTCGGCGACAACCACATATCCGGATTGCTGCGCGACGCGTTCTTCTTCGCCCGTGCCCACATACGGGGCTTGGGGCCGCACGGAACCCACCGCCTGCCGTTGCATGTTTGAACCCATGAGCGCCCGGTTCGCATCGTCGTGCTGCAAAAACGGAATGAGCGAAGTCGCCACGCTGATGAACTCATGGGGCGCCACGTCGATATAATCCACCTCCTCGGAAGAAACCGTGCCGGGCGCACCTTTCACGCGCGCCTCCACGAACGGCACGGTGATATTTCCCTTTTCGTCGCGCGGCACGCCCGCATGCGTGATTTTCATCCGCTCTTCCTCGAGCGCATCAAGCCAAGCAACGTCTCCGGTGACGCGGCCCTTTTCCACTTTTACGTACGGCGCCTCCAAGAACCCGAACTCGTTGATGCGGGAAAAACTCGCAAGGTAATTGATAAGCCCGATATTCGCGCCTTCCGGCGTCTGAATGGGGCAGATGCGCCCGTAGTGGGAACGGTGCACGTCGCGCACCTCGAA
The DNA here is from genome assembly GCA_964646415.1 of uncultured Candidatus Saccharibacteria bacterium. Classification (GTDB taxonomy): domain Bacteria; phylum Patescibacteriota; class Minisyncoccia; order UBA6257; family 2-01-FULL-56-20; genus VGJV01. The sequence goes on along the minus strand of CAZYEL010000023.1, from coordinate 7,645 downwards.
GCTCGCCCGTTCGCGCGTAAGCCCTCCGGGGCCCAAGGCGGAAATACGGCGCTTGTGCTCAAGTTCCGCCAAAGGATTCACCTGGTCCATAAACTGCGAAAGCTGCGAGGACGCGAAAAATTCTTTCACCACCGCTACGATGGGACGGAAATTGATGAGTTGCGCGGGCATAAGCCCTTCACGGGCCTGCGTAGACATGCGGTCCTGCACAATGCGCTTCAACCGCGCGATGCCGATGCGAAGCCGCCCCTGAAGAAGCTCCCCTACGGCCTTGAGACGGCGGTTCCCAAGGTGGTCAATATCGTCGGGCTCCGCATCAACCGAGTTATTCAAAGTAATGATTTCCTTTATGATGGCAATCACATCGCTTACATCCAAGAGACGGTTTTTGTTCTCTTTGAGAAGCCCGAGCCGCTGATTCATTTTAAAACGACCCACCTCTCCAAGATCGTAGCGATCGAAACGCTGGAAAAGACCGTCCACAAGCCCTTTCGCAGTTTGCGGCGTCGCGGGGTCCCCCGGCCGGAGGCGCCGATAAATCTCCAGGTATGACTCGTCTTTATCCTTCGCCACGTCCTTCTTGAGCGTATTCTCCATATAACGAACCGCACCGGTGTCCAGCCCTTCAAATGCCTTACACATCTCTTCGTTCGAAAGCCCCAACACGCGGAGAAGGTCGGACACGGGCGTCTTGCGGTGCCGGTCAATTTTCACGCCTATCACGCCGTCAATGTCGGTTTCGAACTCAAGCCATGCTCCACGATTAGGAATAATTTTTGCGCCGAAGAGATTCCGCCCGCGCCACGGAATCGCGGTGAAATACACGCCCGCGGAACGAATGAGCTGGGAAACCACCACGCGCTCGACACCGTTGATGATGAACGTACCCCGGTTCGTCATCACCGGGAAATCGCCGAAATAAATCTCCTGTATATCCTTGTGTTTGGTTTTAAGGTGTTCAAGCGACACCTTCACGCGAAGCGCGGCTTCATAGCTCGCGTCTTTGTATCGCGCCGTTGTCTCGTCGTATTTCGGTTCATCAAAACGATACCCCTCGAAAGAAAGGGAAAGCTCTTTCCCGGTGTGGTCAAGAATGGATGAGGCCTCGCGGAAAAGCTCGTCAAGTCCCTTTTCGAGGAACCATCGGTAAGAGTCAAGCTGTACTTCGTTAAGATTGACAGGCTGGATAAGCGGCTTCGAACGAGAGAAGTCTTTCGTGGGAAGCTTAAAAGACATAGAAAAATAAATTGGCTAAAGACTGAAAAAGAAGTGGACGAGGAACCTGGGCACACAACTCGACTCGAAGACTCTTTGCCGGAAAGACGCCAAAAGGGGATTGACCCTAATGGGCTTCCTGAACAACTTATCTCTTTATAAGGTATTTAACCCTATTTGACTCCTGCTCGTCAAGTGTCTCGCTCCAGATGGTCCTCCCCGTCTTCGGATCACTCAAATAATACCAGTAGGAAGACATGCGAGGAGCGAGCACTGCCGTAATCGCCTGGACTCCCGGACTCCCGATTGCCTGCGGGGGAAACCCCACGCGCGAGTACGTATTGTAGGCTGAGTCAATTTCAAAGTCAAGAGGGCTCAAAGGGTAGCATTCGGCGGGTTTCCCGGCACGGACTTTTTTGATATAGCAAATCGTGGCGTCCACTTGAAGCGGCATACCTACCGCAAGACGCTTTTTTAAAATCCCCGCCACTATGCGCTGGTCCTCATATCCGGGAACTTCCCGCTCCACAAGGGAGGCAAGTATAAGATTCTCCGCAGTATGCGCTTCGTCACGCAGGAGGAGCGGCCGCGCTTTGCGCTCAAAATTTTCCAAGAGTTTCTGCGTCACTTCCTCCACGGATGCACCCTCGAACAATTTATACGTATCGGGGAAAAGATACCCCTCCAGGCGATGGGAAAGCGCGTAGGCGACCAACTCCCCTTCCCGCAGCACGCGGCTCGAGGAGAGAATGCGGTCAATGTCGTATATCGAACTCCCCTCCGGAATCACCACAGGCACTTCGCGCGCGCCCGCAACGAGCGCATTCAAAATCCTGGGACCGCTCATCGAGGGCGTGAGTTCGTAGATGCCCGGCTTAAGGGTCTGCGCCGTACCAAAAAGGAACGCATACGCTTTGAGCGCAAACGGCGAGCGGATAAGTCCGGCGTCCCGCAACCGGCTTACGATTTCCTGAAAACCATCCCCTCGCGCCACTTCAAAAGGCCGTGCAGGCACACCGCCCCACGCCTGCGGCATAAGACTCCACAGGAAAACGCTGGCAGCAATGGCGCACGCTATCCCCGCACCCACGCGGATCCGGCTTCCGCGAATGCGTTCGAGAGTGATCATGATGGTTATGTGCGCAAATGTATGGAGTTCACAATAGCAAGAAGCGTAAAATCCGCAACCAAACTCGAGCCACCGTAACTTACGAAAGGAAACGTAAGACCGACCACGGGCATAAATCCCAATGTGGAACCCACGTTCACAAGAAACTGCATTGCAAACATGGCCGCGGTTCCGAGACACACAAACGTCTCAAAATTCCGCTCCGCCACAAGCCCCACGCGGATAATCCAAAGCTCAAGCGCTACAAACGCCGCGAGAAGAAGAAGCCCGCCCGCCACTCCCCACTCCTCTACAAGCGCGGCGAGAACAAAATCGCTCGTCGGTTCGGTGAGGAACCCGAGCTGCACCTGTGTCCCCTGGGCGTATCCCTTCCCCCACCATCCCGCCGAGCCGATGGCAATCTTGGACTGCGTGACACTATAGTTCAGCCCCAGCACATTCCGCTCGGGATAAAAGACGTTCACGATGCGCTCGCGCTGGTAATCCCTCAACACGTGCGACCATCCATACACTCCCACCACCGCGAAAATGACGAGTGCGAGCGCGATGCGCCGGAAAGGAAGCCCTGCAAAAAGCAGGAACCCGAACCAAATCGTGGCGAGGATGAACCCCGAACCCAGGTCGGGCTGGAGCGCGACGAGCGCCGCAGGCACCGCGAAAAGCACGAACGAAGTTGCAAGCGTCCCCCACCGCGCCACTCCCAGATGCCGCCGGCTGAAATAACTCGCGAAAAGAAGAATAAGCGCGACTTTCATAAGTTCCACCGGCTGGAAGTTGAGCGGTCCCACCACAAGCCAGCTTCTCGTGTGGCGAACCACCGGGCCGAAGAACGTCACGAACACGAGAAGCGCCACTCCCACCGTATATATGGCGGGAATCACCCACCGGCGATTGAATATGCTCCGCCAGTCAAAGAAAAAAAACGCCGCGAAGATGGCCGCCCCGATACCGCACCACGCAAGCTGGAGAAAAAAAAGATGCGTCGAAACGCTCGATATCGCAAGAAATCCGCCGAGGAGAAGAATGCCGAGCGGTACAAAGAAACGCAGGTCAAACACTTTCATGTTTTTGAGATGGGCTCTAAGGTCGGAACGCGGCAAGCGCCACGCTCGTCGCACTAAGGTCGGCGCTCGCGACATCAGGGTGAAACACGGTAAAAGTCCGCGCATCCGCGGGCGCCACTCCTTCAATCGCAGTACGCGACACCCCCACTGTTTCACCAAACCGTCCTTTAAATAGCACGACTACTTCGACAGAAGAAAATGCGACGGTGTCATCATTTACAAGTTCTCCGGACACCACAAGCTGCTCATCTTTGCGCTCCGTCGCCGCGTGCTGCACCCGAAGCGACGGCTGTTTCCATGCATCGGTCGGCACCCACTGCGGAACGGAAAATGCCACAGAAACGTCTCTGATTGAATCGCCGGATATATCAAGGTTGGGGAACGCCAAGTTCCGCACTTCGCCGCCGTAAATATACGAAACGCCGGAGAGAGTGGAAGTCGCGCCTGATTCATCGGTAAACGTAACCGCGTAGCCGAATTGAGGCGCGCCGTAGTCTACGTTGGCATTCGTCACTTCAACCAACATGCTCGCATGAGAAGCGTCCACAGGAATTATTTTCGCCCCATCCAAAGCCTGAAGGGGGCGAATCGTGGCGGGAATGCATACCTGCGGGCAATTCCCGCCGCAATCAATCCCCTGCTCCCTACCGTTCTGCGCCGCGTCCCAACATGTGGGCGAGGGTTTCAAAAGCGCAAGATAAATCCCCACGGGAATTCCCACAAAAATCGCGAGATAGAGGAGGCCGTAGAGGAACTGTTTTAGGAAGCGGGGCATATGATTGATTATAATAGAGTAGACTAGATATAACCATTCATTTTAGGAACCACTCCGAAATGAGAGAAAACAAACTATTGGATATTGTCCCCCCCGACCCTCACACGCCCCCCGAGCAGATACACGAGGAAAATCAGTTGCCTGGGAAACCGGCGCCACATGCGTTCTTGTCCCGATACGGGCTTCTTATTTTTTTCGCAGTTGCCATATCTTATTTTGAGCTTTTGTACGGATTATGGACTTTCAGAAACATAACGGTTGACTACATTTTCCCCGTACTGTTTGCGCTCCCCGCCGCCGCTGCTTTCTTTCTCATATCCGTTCTCTTTTCCAAAACAATAAATAAGGCGGGGGCAGCCCTTATCACGTTGGCGCTGATTCTTATGTATGGCGCACAGCTCGTGTACTATAGTATCTTCCATACCCCTCTTTCGCTCTACTCCCTCATCGGCGCGGAAGACGCAATGCAATTTTGGGACATCGTCGCATCGGCAATCCTTGGAAACATTGTCGCTGTCTTTCTGCTTTTTATTCCCTTCCTATTTTTGCTTTTATTCGGGAAAGGGCTCCGATTCTCCCGCCCCAAGCCACGAGCACTGTACGGCATACTGCTCATCTGCATCATAAGTTTTGCGGTTGCCCTGTTGAGCGTACGCGCAACGCGCGGGGAAAGTTTCTCTCAATACGCGCTCTACTATAACCTTGCTTCGCCGGAGCTTTCTATGAGAAAACTGGGCGTCCTCACCACCATGCGCCTCGACCTTACGCGGCTTGCTTTCGGGTTTGAGGAAAGGAACGAAAACGGAGCCGCACGCGGCGCGGGAAACGCAACGCCGCCCCCCGCCGCGGAAATCGCTTCTCCCAAAACGCACAGCATGACGGACATTAACTTCGAAAATCTGATTGCGAAAGAAGAAGACCCGACGCTTCTCGATATGCACAACTACTTCTCTTCGATTGTCCCGGCAAAAAAAAACAAGCATACCGGAATGTTTAAGGGAAACAATCTCATATTTATGATCGCCGAGTCGTTTTCCCCGCATGCCGTGAGCCAGGAGCTCACTCCCACGCTCTATAAGCTGTCGCGAGAGGGTTTCGTGTTCAATAACTTTTATAACCCCCTGTGGGGCGTAAGCACCTCGGATGGCGAGTACGTTTCGGAGATGGGAATACTTCCGAAGTCCGGCGTCTGGAGCGCACTCCGGTCAAGCGCCAACTTCCTGCCGTTCGCACTGGGCAATCAGTTCAAAAAACTCGGCTATCTCGCTAATGCCTACCACGACCATACCTATACCTATTATGGGCGCGATAAGTCGCTTCCCAACCTGGGATATAACTATAAAGGGGTAGGCAACGGCCTCAAAGTGAAGGTAACGTGGCCGGAATCCGACCTTGAGATGATGCAAGTTACGGTTCCCGAATACGCAAGCTCTTCTCCGTTCCATGCGTACTACATCACCGTGAGCGGCCATATGAACTATAACTTTTATGGCAATACCATGGCGGCGAAAAATGAACCTATTGTCGCAAGCTCTTCGTATGCAAACTACTCCAATCCCGCAAAGGCATATCTCGCCGCCAATCTTGAATTGGAATTTGCGGTGAAGTCGCTCCTTGAACAGCTTGAGGCCGCGGGCGTGCTCGATAATACGGTTCTCGCAATCGTGCCGGATAACTATCCCCACGGACTGCCCAAAAAATCTCTGGATGAACTTGCAGGACATACTCTCGAAACCAATTTCGAAATATACAAGAGCATATTCATTCTCTGGAAAAAGGGACTGGGGAGCATCGCGGTCGACCGACCGGCATTTACCCTCGACATCCTTCCCACGCTCTCAAACCTGTTCGGGCTCGAATATGACTCGCGCCTGCTGATGGGACGCGATGTCTTTGGAGATGCTCCGCCGCTCGTCATGTTCTTGAACCGAAGCTGGATCACCGACAAAGCAAGGTATAACTCCACTGTCGCGCGGAAAAATGAAGTCGAAGAAAATGCCGCATACGAGGAAGCCATCAACGGAATAGTTGCCGACAAATTTAAATATTCAACAAAAATTCTCGAAACCGACTACTACCGCAAGGTAATTCTAAAATAGGAAACTCCCGTTGTGCCGGGAAGCCGCCTGCGGTTCCGTATTTTTGGAAAACAAAAACCCTCCTTCGCTAAAGCTATGGAGGGCACGGCCGGGCTTTTGTATGCCGGCATAGCCTACCCCGTAAAATCCCGCTTCGCGGGATCACAGGGCAGGCTTTCCCGATCCCCGAAGGGACGAGTATCATCGGGATTATGTGCTTTCACCCCGTAGAAAATTGCTTCGCAATTTCACGGCGTAAAGCCGCGTGGCGGCCACGCCGCTCTACGCGGGGCATGCTTCCCTGCCTGCCAGCAGGCAGGTCTGCTGCGCCCCATAAAAATTTTCTTCACTGATATCCCGGCACGCCCTACTTTCCCAATCCCCGAAGGGACGAGTATCATCGGGACTTGGCACTTTCACTTCTCTGTTCGGAAAGGGAAGAGGTGGGACATGCCAAGCTAAAGCACCGGGAAATCACTAAAGAAAATTTTTGTACGGGGTTCGGAATGTTCACGATTTTCTTTGTGTACACAACACACTTAGAAAATCGCAATCCCGCCGGAAGGCAGGGGTGGTACGCACGCAGGTAAAACACCGGCAAACAAAAACCCGGCAACAAATTCGAAAAACTGTATCGCATTACTTAATTGCCACCCACCATTGGGAGATGGGTGAAGTCAGCATTGGGATGGCTGGTACATAAGTCCAGCGCAGTATGGGCAACTCATTAGTACTCCTTGGCTTAAGTCCTTGCGAACCTTACACCTAGAGCCTATCAACCTCGTAGTCTTCGAGGGAGTTACTGATACCTAATCTTGGGGTAGGCTTCGCGCTTAGATGCTTTCAGCACTTATCCCTTCCGTACATAGCTACCCGGCACTTCATTTGGTAACAAAGCCGGTAGACCAGAGGTACGTTCAGCCCGGTCCTCTCGTACTAGGGCCAACTCCCCTCAAGTATCTTACGCCTGCAACAGATAGAGACCGACCTGTCTCACGACGGTCTGAACCCAGCTCACGTGCCCTTTTAATTGGCGAACAGCCAAACGCTTGGGAGCTTCTCCACCCCCGCGCTAGGGCGAGCCGACATCGAGGTGCCGAGCTTCGTCGTCGCTAGGAACGCTCGGACGAAACCAGCCTGTTATCCCCGGAGTAGCTTTTATCCGTTGTCTCCCACCTTTCTATAAAGAGTGGTCGGGTCACTAACTTCCGCTTTCGCGTCTGCGCGACTTGTAGGTCTTGCAGTCAAGCCGGCTTGTGCGTTTACACGTCCTGCCCGATTTCCATCCGGGCTAAGCCGACCTTAATAAACTCCTCCGTTACTCTTTGGGAGGAAAACGCCCCATTTAAACTGCCTACCAAGCACTGTTCCGCGACGTTTTTGC
>CAZYEL010000022.1:0-15915 GCA_964646415.1 uncultured Candidatus Saccharibacteria bacterium | reverse complement strand
ATATTGCAATCTTTTTCGACTGTTCCGACCAACACGAAAGTTCCCTTAACCCCAGTGCGGATGAGCTAACCCTTATTGCTACGAACGCGGTTGTTTCGCCGCGGGAAACAGGAGTGTATTGCGGGGTTCGTAATGTAAAGCTCCTCAAAACCGATTTTTCCGATCGAGCCATTGTGTACTTCGAATACACTGTTTGCACAACAAGGCGCGCTGACCAATGGGTACAACTCTTCTTAGCAGATGACGAGGGGATTCTCGAGCATGGGCGGTTCTTTGATAATACTCCTGGATTTTATCCCGGTGCATCTGAAGCCATCGGGGTTACACTTGACTTCAATGGGGCATATTATTCAGAGAAGATGTATAAAAACCTATACATTTTTTGCTCTGACGAGAAAAGATTTGAATCGGCAAAAAAGTCCTATAAGAAGGGGGGTGGCAAAAAAATCCTTCTTATGATTACGCCCGAAAAGTTTGCTCTCAGTGAAGCGAAAACAATGTATGCGGCGCCATGGCAAGAAAATGAAAATGCTACGCCGTTGTCCGATGCCAAAGGAGCTCCAGATGGACGGCCATATCTTAATACCGTTGAGGTGAATCGTGAACGACGCTATGCGCAGTTTCCGGCTGAGTATCAACGAAATCATCCGTCTGGATCCCTTACAGACTCTGCGCGCCAGCGCTTTCAACGCGAAGAAGATCGCGCGGCAGCAATAGCTCCTGCAGGAGCTAATCCCATTGTCGCTACCACTGACGTTGGGAAGAATCCGGTCGTTATACTTATTCTGGTGGGTATAGGGATTGGAGTTATAGTTGCCATTCTCGGTTTTATTGCCGGGTTTTCCCATAACATCCTCGCGTTTCTTAGCATCGGTCTTTTCATAGGTGGATTGATTATCCTTGCTAACGGCTCGTGGGGAGGAATCATTCTGCTTATACTGGGTGGTCTCGTCGGTTTGCCACTCAAGAAGGTGAAGCCGATAAGCCGTGGTTGATATCACTCGAGAATTAAACAAAGTCAGGGCTCGCGCCACAAACGCGAGCCCGGCTCTTTTTTAATGACTATGGTAGTATGTAGTAGATTCCTTCGGCTTGCGCTAATGACCATAAGACATTACTATGAAAACTCTTAAATCAAGGCCGATGAAAATGAGAAAGAACACAAGAAAGACAGACCCGCTCTCAAAGCTGGTGGATTTGCAGATTACAACATCAGAATTGCCCCAGCTTTTGCCTCTTGAAAAAGCAAAGCTGGACCATACTTTGGCCATTGAGCAGTTGTACTACTCCAGTAAAGTAGAGGGCAGTAATTTGACGAAAGAGATGATTGATAAAGCGATTTATGGAAAGAAGTTTTCGACGGCCTAGGACGGAGAAAGAACTTCAAGAGCTTGAAGCTGCCGGTCTTTGGCAAGCACAAGCGCGTGCTAAACAAATCGGCGAGAGCGAGCAAAAAATCACCATTGAAGTTATACGCCATATTCATAAGGTGTTTTTTCAGCATGTGAATCCCGACATCGCTGGTCGGTTCAGAAAAGCTGGGGAAGATATTAAGAAATTGAAATGCACGACGCCACTGCCGGGGAGCGACGTTGAAAAACAAATGTATGTGTTTTGGAGGGAACTTGATACTCGTTTGGCGCAAGTGCCTTTTTTGCCAAAGTCGTCGGGTAAGAAGACATTGAGGAAAGCTCTTAAAAATCGAAACGAAGTTGTCATTGATATTGCGACATGGACACAATATAAAATAGCGAGTATCCATCCTTTTTGTGAGGGGAATGGCCGAATGGCGCGGCTTATGACTAACCTCATTCTGTATCGGCATAAGCTACAACCCACCGACATCAAGTACGAAGGAGACAACAGGGCGGCATATCTCGATGCTCTTTGCGCGATTGATAAAGAATATGATTTCAGGCGCTTAAAACAGTTGATAGCCAAAGGAATGGTTACTTCATACCAAAAACTTATTGCGGCTCAAAAGAAAGCCATCCGCAAAAGTTAGGTGCTTTTGCTTAAGTTCGCCACGAAAACGTGGCCCTGATATTCCCGTATCTTGGTTCCTACAGTGTCCACAAGGGCGCGCGTTAGAAGTTTGTTAGCCCCGCGCCGAGAAAGCGGGGCTTTACGACTTTTTACGTCCCGCCGAAGCCTCGGCGAAGGCGGACATTGACTGTATTTGAACGAGGGGTGGGTCGGAGGGGAAGCAACTGCATCCCCTCCGTGTAGGAGCGAGCGCAGCGAGTGAGTAGTGAAATATCCGGCTGCCCGCGCAGTAGAAACTGTCAGTCCGTTTCTGGACAGTTGTATAACAGTTTAAGTTTCCCGAGCCCCCGATGCACTTGTACGGCAAGAGTGTTTTTTGACTGTCCGGTGATGAGCGACATTTCTTGTAGCGAGAGATCTTGCACATATCGCATACGCATCACCTTTTGGTAGGTGAGCGGGAGCCGTTGAATCAAGAGAAGTGCCGTCTTTCCATCCAAGATATCGAAAAGACGCCCATTACCGGGTTCGAAAGATTGCTATGACTGGTCCATTTGGGGAGACAACGGGCAGCTCATGTACGAGTGCCACGCCTGCGGCATCGGCACGCAGAACGTGAAGTTCTGCCTTTTCACGCAGGAGGATGCGCATGACGTCGAGTATTCGATGGTGTGCAGCGGCGCGAGCTATCTCTTTGGGTGCGTGGGCGTGCGGAAGAAGCAGTATTGTATTTTGAACAAGCAGTACACAAAAGATGAGTATGAGAAATTGAGAATAAGGATAATCGAGCAGATGAATGCGATGCCCTATACGGACAAGGCGGGGAGAGTGTACAGATATGGCGAATTTTTCCCGGTGGAGCTCAGTCCCGTGGGGTACAACGAATCCATGGCGCAGGAGTATTTCCCGTTGGGGAAGGAAGAGACGGTGTCGCAGGGATACAAGTGGCGCGATACCGCTGCGCGGGATTATAAAGTGACGAAGCGGCCGGACGAGTTGCCGGACAGTATCGGCGAAGTGCCGGACACGATCGGGAACGAAGTGATTGCGTGCGCCCATTCGACAAGCTCATGGCAAGGCACTAATGGGGGAGCGTGCAACCAGCTCTGTACGACCGCGTTTCGTATCCTTCCCGACGAGCTTACCTTTTACCGGAAACTCGGCGTGCCCCTGCCACGGCTTTGCCACAACTGCCGGACGTTTGAGCGGCTCGCACAGCGCACGGGGTTGGAGATCTATCCGCGTGCGTGTGAGTGCGCCGGAGCGAAATCAAAGAACGGCATCTACGCGAATACCACAGCGCATCCTCATGGCATGAATCCTTGCTCGAACCAATTTGAGACGGCGTATGGGCCGGACAGGAAAGAGATTGTGTATTGTGAAAGTTGCTACCAATCAGAAGTTGTATAAGAGTAGTTCACGGTAATATAATAAGCGTATGAGTTCCGAGTCACGAGTGTGTCAGAATTGCAAAAACCAGTTCCTTATCGAACCGGACGACTGCAGTTTCTACGAAAAGATAAAAATCCCTTCGCCGACATTTTGCCCGATGTGCAGAATGCAACGGAGGTTTTCGTTTCGAAACGACAGGTCGCTATTTAAGCGAACCTGCGCAAACTGTAAAAAAGATGTTATTTCGATTTACCATCCCGAGAGTCCGTATGTCGTGTATTGTCAATCGTGTTGGTGGTCCGACACTTGGGACCCTTTGCAGTACGGCGCAGAGTATGACCTTAGTAAGCCATTTTTCGAGCAGTTTGATGCCCTGTTCAAGCGCACGCCCATTATGGCGAATTTTATCGTTGATGAATCGCGCATGGTGAACAGTCCCTATAACAATATGGTGTTGGACCTCAAAAATTGTTATCTTCTTTTCGACTCCGATTTCAATGAAGAATGCTCATACGGATGCGAATTGGAAAAATCGAAGCAATGTGTGGACACAAACCTCGCCAGTGAGTGTGAACTTTGTTATGAAATAGTTAATTGTCATAAGTGCTATAAGACTTTCTGGTCGCGTGATTGCGAAACGTGCAATGAAGTATATTTCTCGCAAGACCTTCGGGACTGCCAGAACTGTTTCGGGTGTGTCGGTTTGCGCAGCAAGAGTTATCACATTTTCAACCAACCATATACGAAGGAGGAGTATAAAGAAAAGCTTAAGCAGTTTAATGTGCCGTCGTATCTCAACGTACAAAAGCATCGCCGGAAAAGTGGAGATTTTGCAAAGAAACATATAAGAAAATATATTCACGGCATTCAAAATCAGAAAGTATCGGGGGACTACATTTACAATTCAAAAAATACTCTCAATTCGTGGATTACGTATGGAGCGGAGGATAGCAGGTATCTCCAGTACCAGGTGGCCCCTTCCACGAAAGAGAGTTACGACATAACCCAATTTGGCGCCCGGACTGAATTTTGTTGTGAAATACAGCAAGGAGGGAATGGTGTTTCGAGTGCCCGCTTCAGTTGGTTTGTTTTAAACGAGAGTCATGATATCGACTACTCAATACAAATCATGGGTTCCGCTAACTTGTTTGGTTGTGTGAGTATGCGCAAGAAAGAATATTGCATTCTGAATAAACAATATTCAAAAGAAGAGTACTTAACTTTGCGGGAGAAGATATTACAACAGATGCAGACAATCCCTTATGCAGACAGGAAAGGAAGGGTATATCGTTACGGAGAGTTTTTCCCTTCGGACATTTCTCCCTTCGCCTACAATGAAACGACGGCACAGGAGTATTTTCCTTTAACGAAAGAAGAGGTGGGTGCGCAGGGATTCCAGCCCTGGCGTGAACCCGCAGAACGCAGCTATAAAGTTACCCTTTCTGCCGATGATCTCCCTGACGCTGTTGATCAGGCAAAGGATTCATTACTCCAGGAAATCATTGGTTGTGAGCATGCGGGAACATGTCTCCATGCGTGTACGAAAGCGTTCCGAATTATCCCTTCAGAACTCGCGTTTTATAAGCAATTCAGCCTCCCGCTCCCGCACCTTTGTCCAAATTGCCGTCATAGCGAGCGGTTAGAACTAAGAAATTCTCCAAGGGCGTGGCAAGGAAAATGCGCGTGCGGTGGTGCTTCGGATAGTTCAAACATATACCAAAACACTGTGGCGCATTTTCATGGGGATGAGACGTGCCCGAATAAATTCGAGACAAATTATGATCCTAAAAATAAGGAAATTGTCTACTGCGAGCAGTGCTACCAGTCAGAAGTGATATAAGAAGGGTTTGCTACAATGCCGGTATGCCCGAGCGCGTGACGACCATTACCGTTTCCTGCAAATGTGGAGAGAAGCTTTTTAAGTACCAGAAGGCGGGAACGGGGAGGCTTATCAAATGTTTTATTGGCCGCCTTCTCGCGGACTACGTGGGGATTCCCAAAGGAGTAGAGCTTGGCGTGGAAATTTTTTGCCCCGCATGCAAAGGAAGAGTGGGCACCACGCAGCGGATTCACGGGAGTATCGCGGTGAAGTTGAACCAGGGGCAGGTTCAGGGAATACGAATAGGGTAAAAGACCCGCCCCGCCTATCCATGGATAGGCGGGGCGGGGATTTGTGCTATCGGTGCGGGATTTACCGGCTATTTAACTTGTTTAGGAGTTCCTGGATTTGTGTCTGGAGGAGCTGGATTTGCGTCTGGATGGCCGCGGCATTTGCGGGCGTTGCCGGGGTCGCGGACTGCACACCGGGGACGGCGGGTGTCGCGGGGGTGGCCCCGAAGAGTTCATTCAGTTTCGCTCTCGTCTTCGGTCCTGCGACTCCATATCCCACCTCTCCCTCGGTCGCGATGCCGTGCTTTTCCTGAAAGCGCTTGACTGCCCTATCGGTGAGCGTCCCAAAGTAGCCGCTTACCGTGCCTTCGGGGTAGACGGAGGAGTCTCTCGCGAGCATTCCTTGAAGTGTGGCCACTTCCGCGTTTTCCGCGCCGCGGACAAGCGTTCGAGTGAGGGGAGGGGTTGCCGCAGCCATTGCGGACGCTGCGGAAGCGGGTGCGGCAGTCATCGCGCCGCCGTACACTTCCTGGATTTTCGCGAGCGTCCTCGGCCCTACTTTTCCGAAGCCCGTCGTGTCGGGTGTGCCTTCGGAGACAACCCCATATTTCTTCTGGAACCGTTCCACCGCGCGCTGGGTGAGGGAGCCGTAGTAGCCGGTCGCGAGCCCTTCGGGGTAGACGGAGGCGTCTTTCGCAAGGAGTTCCTGGAGCTTGCTCACTTCACTGCTTTGCGTTCCGGGGGTGAGTATCCGCGAGGGGATTGCTGCGAGTGACGCGCCGCGTGGGCCAAGAGGCGTCACAATCGTTGCCGAAGGAATGGCGGGCGTTGCCGCAACAGGGGCAGCACGGAACTGCGGAGTGACTGCGGGCGTGGTTGCGAAAGGAGTTGTCGGCGTGGTCGGCGTCGTGGGGGCAACATATCCGCTTCCGCCGCCTCCACCTCCCCCGCCACCGGACGTCGCACCGCCCGAGCCGACATTCCCGCCCAGCGTGGGGATAGTGACGCCGTTGGCTGCAGACGATTTTGAGGATTCGTTGCCGCTCGTGTCTGCGGCGCTCACCTTATAGTAATACGTGGTGGCGACGGAAGGTGAGGGGTCGGTGAAACTCACAGTGCCGCTTGCAACCTGCGACGTATTGATCTGGGTCGTAAAGCTACCGCTCGAGTCCGTGTCGCGGTAAATCTCGTATTCCATGAGGTCGGCGAGGGAGCTTCCGTCGCTGTTGGTGGTCGGTGCGGTCCAGCTTACGATGATTTGGCGGTTCGTGACGGTGGCGCTTACGCTTGACGGCGCGCTCGGTCCCACCGATTCCGTGGGCGAGATTGCCCCGAAAATCGAGAAATGGTCAGTGGGCGCAGAGAGCGAGATGTGGTCTACATTCGAGAGCGTCGCGTTCGGGGTTACGGGCGCGCCGTTCACGTCCTCATAACTTACCGTCGTCGAAAGCGGTATCCAGTCGCCCAGGGACGTGTCGAAGTAGCCGATTTTGATTTTCGCCGCGGTGGAACTTGAGGTAATGCTTTCCGAGGAGAAGCTGGAGCTCGCGATGTCAAGCGAGATGGTTACGTTGTCGTTCAGCGTGGTGATGGAGTTGTTCGACGAGTCATACGCCTTAATATCCTGTCCTTTCCCGATGGGCCGGGCGGTTGAGGTTTGCACAAGGTTTGAAGCTTCCGAGGCTTTCACCTGGCCGGAATTTGCGGAGGAGCCCAAGGCGTTCGCCGGGATGCTCACCTCAAGCGTGCCCGAAGAGTTGCGGAGCGTTCCTCCCTGGGACGGCGTGATTGATTCGGCAACCGGTGCGGCATTGGCAACGGTGGTGGTGAGTCCGACGTTTACTCCCGTGGTGGAACTATTCGTGATGACGACGGGATTCGAGCCAGACGTCCCGCTTGCATAACCGTCAACGGTCGCTGAGATAGTCCAGGTGCCTGCAGAAACGGGGAGCGAGTAGGTGCCGTCAGCGCTTGCGACTGCAACGGTGGTTCCTCCGCCCGCAAGCGAACCCTTTATGAAGGCACCCGAGCCGGCATTTCCGCCCGCGGTGATGGTTCCGGAGATGATGAGCGTGGCCTGGGTCAGCGTCATATTGACCGAGCTTGTGGCGGTTACCGTAGTGCCCAGGGTAACCGTGCTCGTTGCGGAGATAGTAAGGGACTTCGGAACGGGCAGGTAGCCCGGCGCGTAGGCGGTGATGGTGTATGAGCCGCTTTGGAGGGAGAGGGAGTAGGTGCCGCTCGCGTTCGACTGGGCGCCGAAGTGGGCGCCGGAGGTGTTTGAGACATCCACCCAGGCGTTCGGGACCAGGGTGTCTGCCCCGTCTTTGGTGGTTCCCGCAATGGGAGTCGACGTCGGGAAGGTGAGCGTGAGGACTACGGAGTCGCTCCCGGAGGTAAGGTCAAGCTGGCTCGTCGCCGCCGTGTAGCCCACGGTGCCGGAGCTGGTAGCAATATTCGAACCCGTGAGGGTAAAGCCGGGGGCGCGCATGTCGAGCGAATACGTCGAGCCGTTCGACAATTGGATGGTGCCGGAGGTGTTATTTTTGAAGTTCAAAAAGTTACCGAAGCCGTTCGTGGTGTTCGTGAACTTTATGAACATATCGAATGCAGAAGGGTTGCCCGCGAGATTCACCGTAATCGAACGGCCGGCTTTAACGACGAGGTCTTTACTCGTCACATTCGAAGCGTCCACGCTAAACGCCGCCGTGGGGGCGAGCTCTCCCAAGGTGGGGGCGAAGCCGCGGACGCGGTAGCTTGAACCGCTTCCTGCGGGCACGCTTGCGAAGGAATACGTGCCGTCGCTTCCCGAGAAGGTGCTGTTCGTGTAGAAGTTGCCGCTTGCGTCCGTTCCCTCGATGCGGACGTTCGCGCTTGCGACCCCCGTGCCGCCGCTGCAGTCGCTTGTGGTGTTCGTGCAGACCGTACCGCTTACCGATTTGAAAGAACCGGTGGAGGAAGGGGAGAAATTCTTACTGGAAACGTCGCTTCCCGAGACCGTCACGCTGATTTCCGGTTGCTTTCCGTATTGAGGGATGAAGGCGCCCACTCTCCATGTGCCGCTTCCTACGTAGAGTGTGTAGGTGCCGTCCGAGCCGGTTTGCGCTTCCGCATGGCCGTTCGGGCCGAAGCAAGAATTATTGGGAGTATTGAAGTCGCAATATGCCCATACCTGCGCGCCTTGCACGGAGCTTGTGCCGTCGGTGACGCTGCCGCTTATGCTTGTCGACGGCTTGCTTAGTTTAAGGGTTACCGAGCTTGAAGAGGCGCTTGAGCCGTTCACGAACATATCTCCGGCAGGAGTTACTACGAGAGGCGTATCTTGGCTCGAGGGGAAACCGGGCGAGTTTGCTCCTATCTTAAAGCTTCCTGCGGCCACTTTGAGAGAGAACGTGCCATCCGAACCGCTTTGGCCGAAGGTGCCGAAGCCGCCTTGCGGCGAGTAGGCGAACACGTTTGCATTCGCAATCACCTTACTCGAACCATCTTTCACGGTACCGGTTATCGTGAGCCCCGCGGCGGCAAGCGAGAAGTTGATTGTTTTTTGAGAGGCCAACCCTCCGGCTACGGTGACGCGGACGGGTTGCGGCATAACGTAGTCCGGCGCGGGAGGCGGGCCCATGAATGTTTTGTTCATCTGGGGCCCTATGCCTATGGTGTATTCGCCGTTCGCAGGGTAATAGATCACAACCGAGGTGGTGCCGTTGATGGTGCTTGTCGCGATATCCACGAATCCCGCCGGGCCGCCTGCAAAGACACTTATTTTCTTTCCCGCAGCGGACGCGTTGATGTTCACCGTGCTTGAGGCGGAACCCGCGCCCATCGCGCTAAAGGTAAGGGCCTTCGAGCTTGTGCTTGAGACCGTGACGGGAGTGGGCATCGATTGTCCGAGGAATGTGCCCCCGGTCAGAGCGATAATCGGGTCGGTCATCAAGTTATACGTGCCGTTCGGGAGGTTTGCGAAAGTGGTTGTGGCGTTTCCGGACGCGAAGGCGGTAGTGGAAGAGGACAGGGGCCCTGTTTGCGGAGAGAAAAGATAAACCGTTGCGGTGCCACCTGTCGCGCCGCTCGCGGCGACGCTTACGGTAAGATTGCCAACGTTGTCGCCGCCCCCCGTGATAAAGAAGGGTTTTGAAGTCATCGACTCAAGCGTGGTGGTGCCGTTTACAGTCCGGATTTCCACTTTGTAGCCTCCATCAGTGTTCGGTTGAGTGGAATTTTGGATACCCGAGAGGTCGAAGTGAAGGAAGTCGTGGGTGTCTGCGCCGCCGCGCGTGGGAACGGAACCGAGGACGACTGTTATCGTATGCGCCGTATCGTTGTTCGTAGTCGTCGCGATGACTACCGTACCCGTGCCGGGACCGTTGATGTCATTGTTCGCCGGGCTGAAAGTGTCCACTGCGGCGCTCGCAAGCGTGAAAGAAGGAGGGAAGGCGAGAATGATTTTGCCGGTGGTGGAAGCGATTTGCTTTGTGAGCGGGATGTCGATGCCGTAGGTGGACCTGAAGCCGGCGAGCGTGTTGAAAGGACGGACGGAGGGTTGCGGCATGAAGCCGAATGTGCTTGAAGAGAATCCCGTGGGCATGTTCATGTCGGGGGGCTTGATGAAGCCGCCGCCCATGCCTACGCCGCCGCCGTTCACGGTCGATGCCTGCACGGTGCCGCTGAAGCTTGATTTGGTCGGGTCAATCAGGTTGTTCGAAAGGTCGCGGACGTTCGCAATGGTGACGGCGAACGTATTCCCCGGAGTAAGGGTCACGCTGTTGATGGTCGCGGTGCGCGTGGTGCCGTTATAGGTTATCGTCTGGCCGTTCAGCGCCGCAAGGGATACCGAGGAAGTGCCGTTCGTGAGCGTGTAATTTGCAAGGTCCTCCGCCTGGGTTTCTTTCACCGCTTCGTCAAAACTTACCGCGACCGAGAAACCGTTTGCATTCGCGAAGAGTATGCCGGGACCCGTCGAGTCCGCCGAACCCGTGGTGAAGGAGAACTGATACTTTTCGTTTGCTGAGCCATCGTTGTCCTGGAGCGCAAGCCCCGCTACGTTTTTGACCGACGGAGTGGTGCCCGAAGCATTCAGGGTCACAGTGTAGGTCGTCGAGGGCTGGAACACGTTTGTCCCGTTCCAAAGTATCTCTCTGGCAAGCGCGTTGTAGCTCACCGTGCCGGAGATGACGTTCCCTCCCGCGTCGGTTACCTGGACGCTCGATGAGGTAACGGTCGAGGGGTCCAAACTATCATCGGTTGAAGCATGAATATCCGTCGCGTTTACGGGTACTCCGGTCGCGATGTTCGGGAGTTTGCCCATGACCTTGGGACCCGTGCTGTCCCCGCTGCTTCCAAAAGTGAAGCTGGCGATGAAGGAAGTAGGAAGCGGCACATTGTTACTGTTCTTGACGGTCGTGGGAATAGTCAGGGTGTATGCCGTGCCTGCCGTGAGAGACCCGCTTACGGGAATCGTTCCCGTGAGTCCGTCTGCGGAGAGGGTGGCGGAGGCGTTACTCAAGAGATTCGAGCCGCCGCTCGAGGCAGCAAGCGTCACTCCTCCGAACGAAGTCGCGTCCATCGCTTGGGAAAAGGTGGCGGACACCTTCGTGATGTTCGTCGGCAACCCTGCGCCCCCCGCAGAGGGGAATGTTCCCACTACGCTTGGCGGGACGCTTGGCGTGCGTGCAAATCCGCTTGTGGGAGAGAAGGTAACTTGATAGTCGTGCGTGGCGTTGCCAAATTGTCCCGGGTTTGAACCCGCGGGTTGATTTAGTACGTTTCCCGAAAAGTCCGACACGTTTGGCGTGGAACTCGAGCCCTTGATGGTGAACACATAGGTGGTGCCTGCGACGAGCGTTCCCGAAGCGAGCGTGCACTGCCCTGGCGGTCCGAACGAAGCCGTGTTGCTGTAGGAAACGCTCGTGCAGAGGTTGGTGTTCTGGCCTTGTACGACGAGGGAAACGGTGGAAGTGCTGACCGTCGAGGGGTTCACCGGCTTCATGAAGCCGAAGTTGATGGACATGAGGTCGGTTGGCACCATTTCGCCGTTCGCTCCGCTTGGGAAGGAACCGCCCACGGTGGGCACTGTCGTATCTTGCTGGCCGCCGCTGAACGGGAACTCCTTGGGGCTCATCGAGTTTTTGATGATTGCCTGGGTGGAGCTCACCATGATGAAATCATTACTGTTGCTGCGCGTGTCATAGCTCGCGCCCTTATTGCTCTCCGCGCCGCCCGAGGCGATGGTGCTCGAGGTGGAGCCAGCGGTGGCTTTGCGGACGAGGGCGTTGTCGTTCGGGAGCCCTGCGGCGGCGAGCGTCGGCGCGAAGGTGGAAGTTGCATTCGTTGACGTTGTTACCTGTGCCGAGGAACCCCATTCGACTTTGTCGATGATGTTTACCCACGGTGTGGAGGTGGTGTTGATATAGACCGCGGTCGTGGTGGAAGCGATTGCGTCGCTTGAGGTGCTGTAGGTGGCGTCCGGCGCAAACCCGCCGCTGAAGCCGGAAGCGGACGTGATGAGGAAGAAGCCGTTTCCGGGAATGGTCGTGGTTGAGAAAGAAAGAGGGAGGGGGTTGTCTATCCCACCCTGGACTTTATGCAGGAAGAGTGTGCCGCTTGCGGCCCACGCCGCTCCCATTTGGTTGTAGAGGAGCACGTATTCGTCGAGGGCGCTGCCTCCGGAGCCCGCGCGGACGGCGGCGATCTTCACCGCTGGGAGGAGTTTCTGGGCGGTGGTCGAGGAGTTCGCGTTGCTTAAGGTGTCGGTGATGTCCGCAGACACGGTTACGGTGTCGCCGATGCTCACTGTCCCGCTCGCGGTCCCGAAGAGGAGCTGGCCGTTATCAGTCGCGACCATCGTGGTAGTGGCCGAGTCTACGACAACCCGGCTTGACGTGGCGGTGGAACTCGCCACTGTCGCGTCAAAGAGCACGGAGTAAAACCCCGTGTCGTTGCGGAACGTGGCACGGATGCCGAACGCCTCCGCATAATTATTCGACACAAAAAATCCCGCTCCGAAAAGCAGGACTACAAACCCCGCAGCCCACATTGCCTCCGACGTCGTACGCTTCATTGTTTAAATTGCTGGCGAAAATAAAATTCGCCGATTAATTTGGCCTTTGTTTCAGTATAGAGTATTGGTTATGCATAAACTGTGGATAAGTGCAAGTGCGGAAATACCAAAAACCCCGCTTTTACGCGGGATTTTTGGTTTTGGGGTATTTGGAGTGGGGCAAGCGGTTTACTCCGTTTCCACCATCACTTTCTTCTTCTTTTCGGCTTCCGCCTTGGGGAGGGTGATGATAAGCACGCCGTTCTTCGCTTTCGCGCTCACTTTATCCGACTTCACGCGCGCGGGGAGGGTAAACATCCGCCGGAATTCGCCGTATTCGCGCTCGTAGCGGTACACTTTCCCCTCTTTTTCCTCTTGCTCCTTCTCCACGGTACCGGAGAGTGAAATAATGTCTTCGTTTACCTCAATTTCCACTTTCTCCGGAGCCACGCCGGGGATATTCGCGGTGATTTTCACTTCCTCATCCGTTTCGGTGATGTCTACTTTAGGAAACGCGGGGGCGCGGAGGGGGGAGAGGGCGAAATTCGGCATGTCTTCGAACGGATTCCAGAGCCCCTCGCCGAAGAAACGTGGAAAGGGGTGCTCGTCCCGCTTGATGATGTGCATAAAATAGCTTTAAGCTTTGAGCGATAAGCGTTGAGGGCTTAAACCTCAAAGCTATTCTTGACGACCTTTTATTATCCCTATTTGTTCAGATTATATTCGAATTAGCAATCAAGTCAAGCGATTGCTAATCATGAAAGAAAAACAAAGGCCCCCGTGTTTGAGAAAAGTGTTTTGGGAGCCTTCGAAATTGGTTGCGGTCTTGCCGCAAAATCGTTCCTGCTAATGCAGGACAGCATCCTCAGTAGTTTTTACTTTTCGAGGAGCTTACTTATATTCTAAATTTCCTTGACAGGAGGTCAAAGAAGGGGTGTGGATAAGTTTTCTCCCTTGTTTTATACTGTTTCCTCGTATAATCTGCCGAGCCCGAGGATATCGGGTTCGTGAAAAGGCTTGCCGATAAGCTGGAAGCCCACGGGGAGCGATGCAAAGTTCTTATCCACGGGGAGCGAAAGCCCGGGGAGTCCGGCGAGGTTCAGGGTGAGCGTGAAAATGTCTTCAAGATACATGGCGAGCGGGTCATCCACTTTCTCGCCTATCTTGAAAGGAAGCGTGGGAGTGAGGGGGGTGAGGAGCATATCTACCTTTTCGAAGGCTTCCTCGAAATCGTGTTTGATGAGGGCGCGGACGCGCTGCGCTTTGTCATAATAGGCATCGTAGTAGCCGGAGGAGAGCACAAAGGAGCCGAGGATGATGCGGCGCTTCGGTTCCGGGCCGAATCCTTTGCCGCGCTGGGAGAAGTAAAGAGCTTTAAGGTTTAAGCTTTGAGCTTTGAGTTCTGGCAACTGTGCGTAGCGGATGCCGTCGAGCCGAGCGAGGTTCGAGGAAACTTCTGCGGGGACGATGATGTAGTAGCAGGGTACCGCGTAGCAGGTATGGGGAAGCGAAACCTCCTCCACCGAGATTCCCATGCCTTTTATTTTGTCGATTGCGCGTTCAATCTCTTTGCTTACCGCCGGGTCAAGCCCTTCCACTTCAAGATATTCCCTCGGGAGCCCTACGCGAAGTTTTTTTATTTTGGAAAAGTCTGGCCGGAGGAGCGCCTCGCGGTACGCCTCCGGGTTTTCCGGTTCCGTACTCGTCGCGTCAAGCGGGTCTTTCCCGCGGATGGCGTCAAAAAGAATCGCCGCGTCTTCGACGGTTTTTGCAATCGTGCCAATTTGGTCGAGGCTTGATGCCATGGCGATAAGCCCCGAGCGCGAAACGGCACCATAGGTGGGTTTGAGCCCCACGACGCCGCAGAAGGCGGACGGCTGGCGGATGGAGCCGCCGGTGTCCGACCCCAAGGCGGCGACCGTCATGTCTGCGGCGACTGCGGCGGCGGAGCCGCCCGAGCTTCCTCCCGGGACGCGCGTGAGGTCGTGCGGATTTTTTGTCACCTGAAAGGCGGAATTTTCCGTGGAGGAGCCCATCGCGGAATCATCGAGATTTGTTTTTCCGAGGAAGACCGCTTTCTGCTGTTTGAGTTTTGCGATTGCGGTCGCGTCGTAGCTTGCGGTGTAGTGCTCGAGGATTCTCGATGCGGCGGTGGTGATTTCGCCTTTGATAAGCATGTTGTCTTTCACGGCAAGGGGAACGCCCGCAAGCATTGGCACTTCCTCGTCATTTTCGATGGCGAGGTCAACGGATTCCGCTTCGCGGAGCGCGGCTTCCTCGCGCGTGCTCAAATAAGCGCTGATGGAAGGGTCTTTCTCGCGAATGCGCGCGTAGTAACTTTCCGTCGCCTCAAGCGCGGTAAAGTCCTTATTGAGGAGACCGTCGTGGAATTTTTTTATTGTGAGATTTTGAATTTGAAGAGAGGGCATATTTTTTTAAATCCCAAATTACAAATTACAAATCCCAAACAAATCCCAAATCACAAATTCGAAACGAATCCTTTTGGTCATTTGAATTTAGATATTGTCTGTAATTTGGTGTTTGGGGTTTGGGATTTACCCGAATACAGGAGGTACTCTCAAATAGCCGTCTTGTTTTTCGGGAAAGTTTTCGGTTCCCGCTTCTTGATTCGTGTTTTCCCGTTCCTCATCGTCGCGGAAGACGTTGATAAGTGTGGTTCCCCCCGTACACGGCGCCACGTTTTTGGTGTCGAGTTCCTTGAGTGATTCAAAGTGGCCGAGGATGGCGCCAAGGTCTTTGAGGAGTTTTTCTTCCTCCTGGGGGCCCAGCTTTATCCGCGCAAGCTCCGCGAGGTGCTCCAATGCTTTTTTATCGAGCGGCATATTCATTTTGACCATTCTACTCTGTCCGCACGATTTGACCAAGCTGGAACTGTGTCGCTTCAAATTTGCACACTATCCTACGATCGTAGGATAGTGTGCGGAGAAGTGGCGGGTGCGGAGATTTTAGGAAAAGAAAAAGGCCGAGCGTTCGCCGCTGGCCAGTTTCCTGTTTTCACCTTCCTTTCGGTTGGGGAAACGGTATCGCTACCGTTTCCAGTTTTTTCGCTTCGGTGTTTGCCGCCGTTTCCGTTTGGTGTCTTGTGGGTACAAACGTTCGTACGGCTTTGTAGCTGGCAGTGATGCCAGCTCCACTGGGGTTAGGGGCAGTACGGGCATAACATTTAGGTTTTTTCATTGAAGAACCGAGGGAGTTGCTTTCGGAAGTACGCATCAAGGTTGCGTACGTGAGTTCCCTCCTTCTTGTCGAGGTCGGGGAGCGCATTCACGGAAAAAAATTGCCTTTTCCCCGGAACCTCGGAGATGTCCGGAGACGTGGGTTAAGGGAACTTTCGTGTTGGTCGGAACAGTCGAAAAAGATTGCAATATCGA
>CAZYEL010000021.1:0-16814 GCA_964646415.1 uncultured Candidatus Saccharibacteria bacterium | reverse complement strand
TTCCAGAGTGGTTATTCAAAGGAGAAATTAGAACATTCTAAATTTTTAGGCGGCGTGCCAGTTTTCAACTGGCACGAAATTCGGCGACGGCGGAAAAGCGAGGGCGGGCAAAAATTCCTTCCCCCCAACCCCCTTCCTTTTTGCCCGCCCGAGCTTAAAAGTTTCTCAAAATTCAGCGTTCGGATTTTCGCGAAAAAAAGTTCGGATTTCGTTCAGCGTTCGGAGCCAGTTAGGACAACCAGCCAATTCAAGCACCGAAGTAAAGGGTTTACGCAAGGCAAACTCTAGCTTTCTGCCGCGCACGGTCGGGTTCTGAAGTAAAAGATTCAACATCGCGCGTTTCTGGCTTGGTTTAGAACTTTCAAAAATCTCGCCCATGTACCGGCAGAGATTTAACACAATGTTTACGTGGATATGATACTCGTGATCGGCTTTCGTAAATTCTTCAAGCTCGATATTCAAGCGATGCTGTTTGTCTTTAAGCTCCTGCAACTTTCGGTCATACGTAGCGCTAGTGATTCCCCGTGCTGAAGCCTCGGATTGAAAGTCCGGAGCTTTCCTCTCGGGGAGGGCAAAAAAACCAGCCCTGCGCTGCGCATGGGCTGGTTTTTTCTTCTCAACGGAGCAACTACCGCCCCGTGCTACTTGCAGCAGATTTCGTGCTCGTGGTAATTGCACCAGTGCCTGGACTGTTATCCACGCTGTAGCAATAACCAGTAGTTCCTGGTTGGCACGGACCTCCGCTCGTGACAAAACTGCCTTTCTGACTTTCAAGATTCGCAGACAAACGGTAGTTGGCACAAATACTCGTAGAGTTCCCAAAACACTCGCTTGGCAAAGGCTGATAAAAATAGCTTGAACTTGTCACAGGATCCTTAGGAAGACGAGCAGTTACAGAGGAAACTAAATCAAGATTGACTGGATACGAAGTATTCTTCTGCCAGTATAGTTCGAGTCCAATTCGAACCCGTTGGAGATCTGCAACACGCCTCGCATCCCGCTGTTGGGATTCCAGAAGGCTTGCCCCTCTTTGGATCGTTTCTGCAATCCCGAGTTTCCACCCCGTTTCCTCTTTCACAAAGACCGTTTCCGCAGTGCTCGTTGCCCCGTTCTCTTTTATGGAAACAACATGCAGAATCACCGCCTCGCCTTCCTTCGCCGCACTCAAGAATTCAAGATCTTTGTACCACACCGGCTGCCATTTCGTGGAAGATGCGAGCGTGGCAAGCGTTTGTTTGCTCAAATATTGCCGTTCCAGCACCGCATCCTTCCTTGCGTTCACCTGGCGAATCATTTCGAATATCTCCTTCGCTGCCGCGATGTCGGGGTCTTCGGCGGGAACAACGGGGACAACGATCTCCGGCGTGGATGCAACGCTTTCCACTGCGGCCGGAGGCGGAGCCACGGGAACTTCTTCGCGTGTCACATACCAATAGCCAAAGACGATTGCTGCCCCTATAATCGCAACCAGGAGCACGATGAGAATCGGGGAAAATTTATGCGCCGCGGGCTTTGCCGCCACAGCTTCGGGCGCCGCATTTATGGGAACGACTTCCGGAACGGACTCGGCAGGCTCGGTGGGAATCTGAAGCGTGTCCGCCGGACTTTTTCCTTTGGACATATCGCTCACTATCCGGGACGGCATCCCGCTTATTTTAGGAGATGAACTCGGAACGACCGGGGAAATGGAATCGAGAGAGGCTGATGCAGCGGCAACCGGCGGAGTTTTTGGAGCAGTGGGAGTTTTTGCAACAGTAAGCTCGGTGGGCGTGATAAGAGTGCTCGGCAGGTTGGAAGCCGGAGATGCCGCTCCCGCAGCCGAACCACCTCCCTCAGATGAAACGGGAACGGATGGCACGGTGGGAACTGCGGGCGACGCCGGGGGCACGGCACTCTGCATAGCTTCTTCGGCGTCTTCCGGAGACCACCCTATCTTCAAGATTGCGGCTTTAACCGCATCGGCCCTCACCCCCCGCTCAAGCTGGGATTGTACGTATGCGCGCAACTCATCATTCACCATGGAGTATTATGTAGAGTGTAACACAATGCACTTCTCGCTATGTGTGCACAAACTCATATGAAAGTTTTTATTCGCGCAAAACCAAATGCAAAAGTCGCCGCGATTGAGAAACTCGACGACGCGCACTACACCGTTTCCGTACAAGAACCTCCGAAAGAGAACAAGGCCAACTTCGCAATCATGAAAATGCTTGCGGAGCATTTCGGCGTCTCGCTTGCCCACGTGCGGCTTATCTCCGGCGCTTCTTCCAGGGAAAAAGTGTTTGAAATAAACTAGTAGTTCCTCTGAAGCGGACCTGCGGGCGAGGAAACCCCGGAACCCGCCCTCGCCACGGGGGCGGCATCGTCCTCATTCCTGTCTTTCAGTTTCAGCCAGGTGAATATATAGAGCACGAGGAGAATTACCCCTATAATCGTCGCTTTGTAGACGTTCGCATATTTGCCGTAATTCTCGATTAAAAGGTGGAGAATAAGCACGTCCGCGGAGAAAAGGAATCCGAGACTCACCACAAAAACAGATGCGACGACGATACCAATGAGCACATACGCCCCCGCGAACGCCGCAAGCGCAGGCCAGTAATCTATGGGGCCGTTCGCCTCAAAATAATTGGCGGTGAAGTACGCGAGCGCCACGCTGAAAAGGAAGATAATTCCTCCGAACGCCACTTTTATCATGGAATTGTTTTTCATGTGAGCCGGTCGCGCAGCTTAATCACCGAAATAACGACCGCAACCGCGAGCCCGAACGCGGCGCCCACAATCCGCGGCAATTCTCCCAAGCTCCATAATTGGCTGTAGAGATACACCACCGCGATGAGCCCGCCCAAGACGTTCCCGTACATGAACACTTTATTATCTTTCGCGAACATTCCCCAAATCGCCATCCCGAAACTCAAGATAAGGCACAAAATCATGCCCGAAAGCGATTTCTCCGAAAGGTCGAGAAGGTAGCGCACAAAAATCGGGAGGAGCAACGCGAGCGAAAACGCCACGACTCCCCGCCGCACTTCTTCGAGCTGCTCCGCTTCGTTCGCCGCGCGCTTCTCTCCACCGAGCTTATCCCGAAGCCCGAAGACCAGTATCAAAAAGAACAAACCCGCGAGCATGGAAAAACTCGCGCCGACATCGGTAAGCGATATAAACACCATCCCCACGACGAGGATAAGCGACGGCCACATGAGCGCAATCGCAAGCAGCTCCATTGGCGATAAGTATAGCATAACGCAAGAAAGGCGCCGGACATGGTCAGCGCCTTCCCTATTATTCGCTCGTATTCTATTTCAAAAGGCGCCCGTTTTTCGATAGCGCCTTTTGGCTTTTTCAATTTCACAACGTCATGACATCCCATATTCATAGTTTGCCCTCCTAAGACTCAACTGTGAATCCGGGAATTGCGTTAATCTGGGTTATCGCTCGCTGAACTTCTGGGGCCCCTCGGTCTCGATCAAGTTGAATTGGAAACCGGAAGCTCTTCTCTCCCGCAGGGCACGAGTGTAGTGATTTGAGATTAATCATTTCTTGGAAGAGCACGGTCAGCACAGTCAGAAGGTCTCCCGGCTTGTCGTTGAGGGTGCGGACCGAAATGACTCGATCACTTTCGGCTCCTAGATCAACAAGGTAGCTATTCAAACTATCAAACAGCGTCCATGAGGTCTGGAGATGTTTTTCTCCAACGTACGCCCGGCACGCCTCCAACTCTGCCGCGAAACCCTTGACATCTTTCACCGCAACGTACTGCCGCAAACGCCCGAGAACCCGCAGAAGAGTGTCAATCATGGCGAGTATGTACGGATTCCCCATTTGGATTTCCGTAATGAGGGCCGTATTCTGACCCAACACTCTCCCTGCGTTGATGAGGTTTAGCCGAGACACGGGGCTTGAAAACTCCATGCTCGTGGCGAAATCAATGCCGAGTTCGCGCATTGTTGAGACCCCTGCAATGTTCAAAACGTGAGGCTCGCCTTGCGTCACTGTCGTGTAACGGTCATGTTCTTGCGGAGTGCTGACTCTTACGTTCGCCTCTAGCTCCTTTAGAAATTCCATGACCCAGTCGCGCCACTTCGCGAGTCGTACTTCACAAAGCACAACTCTTTGTCCGCGCCAATTTCTTACCGTTGGTGAGCACATGGGATGTATCGCCACCGACTCAGCCTTCGTCGCAAGCATCGCTTTGGCTTCGAAGGTTTTGATTGAAGTAATTCCGATCAAGAGCTGGTCTTCTCGCAATACGGGCGCGATTTCTTGTATCACCATGGGCACATCCCGCATGGGGAATACCGACACCACGATAACATCGGACTGTTCAGCCACCTGTATGTTGGTGAGACCGTTTGGGAACATCGGGTCTGAAACTTTCACTGGATATTTAAGTCTTTCGAAAGTCTTTTGGAACCACCGACCGTATTTGCCGGCGCCTCCAATGACTCCTTTCGTCGTCTTTTCCATACTTCCTTTCTGGTCTGGAGTCGCCTAACAAATGCGAAAACTCCCGGTTTTTACCTATTAAATCCTGCATTCGCCACACGGCGCGCAGGCTGGCAGCAAACACAACGTCCACCGCCAAAACTTCCCCTACCCTACACCTAATAAGGCATAAAGCGCAAGCTTTTAGAAAGACCGGCGTGATGCGAAAAATACGCGGGTGGTGTATCATTCCCCCATGACACAAAAACTCATTCTCCACTGGCTCCCGTGGGCATTTCTCGCGACCGTGCTCTGCGCGCTTATATACAACGCAATCCAGCAAGATTTCCGGCAAACCGCGAATGACCCGCAAATCCAGATGGCGGAAGACGGGGCATCATTCCTTGCGCGAGGCATACCTCCGGCAAACATTATCCCCATCCGGAAATCCGCATTCCGCAAAAGTCTGTGGCCGTTCATGACCGTGCTCGATACCACGGGAAAAATCCTCGCCACGTCGATTGAGGACGAAGACCCCCCCGTCCCCCCGCAAAGCTCGCTTGAATATGCGGAGCGCTGGGGCATGAATCGCATCACTTGGGAACCCGAAACCGGCGTGCGTCATGCCACGGTTATTGTTCCCTACTACACAAGCGCCGCATCGAGCACCGCCGGGTATGTCATCGCCGGACGCTCGCTCCGCGAGATAGAAAAGCGGGAAGCGAATCTTATGTCTCAAGTTTCGATCGCATGGCTCATCGCACTCCTCGGCACGCTTCTCCTCGCCTGGCTCCAAGAACGGCGCTCCCACCACGCCGCGTGAAATAACTCCGCAACAGTTGTCCACACAACACTCTCACATTCTCGAGAATGTGAGAGTGTTGTGTGGAGCTTATTTTCTTAGTGTCCGAAGAATCCCCGACCTTCTTTATCGGGGATAAGATAGAGCGTTACTCCTTTCGCCTCGCACAGCTTGATAGTGTCCTCGTCGCGCACCGAGCCGCTTGTCGAAAGTATCGCGCGGATGCCCGCGTCGATTAAAACCTGCGGCGCATCGGAGAACGGGAAAAAGCTGTCGCTGTAGGCAACCGCTCCGTTCGTATCATGCCCCGCGCGGCGCGCCCGTCGGATGACAAGCTCCGCCGCGCCTACCCGGTCCTGCTGCCCCACGCCATCCCCCAGAAGCATCCCACCTCTCGCGAGCGCAATCGTGTTGCTGTTCGACGTCGAACCCACAGCCCAAGCGAATGCGAGGTCGCGTTCCGCTTCCGCCGTGGCCCTTGGCCCATGACGCTTGACCATCGGGCTTTGGAGATTCAACACGAAGGTGTAGTTCGGCTGCCTCAAAAATCCCCCGCGCACGTAGCGAATCCGGGGCGCTGCATCAAGTGATGCGACCCCCACGCGCGCCAGGTACTCGTTCGCCACAAACCGGCATTTGTCCTTCTTCCGCCGCAGGAGCTCTATCGCCGCGCCGTCAAACGATGGCGCGATAATCACGTCGAGTAGCCGCCTTGCCCCGTAGTCCGCGCCAGCGGACTTTACGGGGCGCGCGGTGCCTTCCATCTTGAAACTCGCAAGCGTCTTCGCTTCCGCCACGCCAATCGGAAAATTGGTCATAACCACGCCACCCATAATGGCCAAGGGATCGCCCGCGATGACGTTCTCTAAAACTTGTTGCGCACTGTCTCCATACGCGGCGCCGCAGGGATTCCCATGTTTCACCGCCACCGCAATTTTCAGAACTTTTCCCAAACCCGCTTCAAGAGCCGCGGCAATATGCGTGAGCGTCTGAAGTAACCGATCCGCATCAACCCAGTTGTTGTAACTCAAAGGCGTCCCCTCAATAAGTTTGAATCTCTTGAGCGAAAGCGGGTCTTGCACCGTGACAAACCCCGAACCATTCGAGGTTTGTTTTACGGTGTCATCGCCGCCCGCCGCATAGAGCGCCGCGGGCGCCTGCCACGCGTTTTCCCCGTAAAGACATTCCGCGATTCGCTCGCCCATCACGCCCGCATACGCGCCCCCACCCAGGTACGAGGCAGAAACAAATCCGTATTGCGCAACCACGAACTCGGCCTTCGCCGCGAGTTCCCGCACGAATTTGTCATCGCTTGCCCCGCGTAAAGCGGCGTGGCCGCCACTCGGCTTTACGCCGTGGGACGTGGCGCCCTGCACTTTTACGTCCTTTACGGGGTCACCATTCCGCGCGCGCAACCATTCGAGCACACGCGCGCGGTCCGCTGGATCACAAATCACAATCCGTCCGCCCTTCGCTCCCGCGCGGAGCATGGCCGGCCCCCCAATATCCGTCATTTCAACCACCTCGCTACGCTCTTTGCTCTTCGCTATTTGCTCCTCGAGCGGATATAAATCAACGCACACCAAGTCAATGAAAGAAATGTGGCTCTTCTCGAGTTCGGCAAGATGCTCGGGACTGCGCGTTGCAAGAAGCCCCGCATGCACTTCGCGCGAGAGCGTCACCACGCGATGCCCCAGAATCGGCTCTCCCACAAGCGTTGCCACGTCCGTCGCTTCGATTCCCGCTTCCTTCAAATGCTTCGCCGTGCCGCCGGAGGCAAGAATATTCCAGCCCAAATCAACAAGCCCCCGCGCAAATTCCGCAATGCCTTCTTTGCGATAGACCGAGATAAGCGCCGTTTTCTTATTGCCCATGTTCCGCGAGCCGCCTTGCAAGTCCCGTATACGAGGAAGGCGTAATCTTTTTCAATTCTTTTTTGAGCTCCGGCGAAGCGTCGAGCGAATCGACAAACCCATGGATATCCTCAAGCGTCACCTGCTTCCCGCGCGCAAGCGCCTTGAGTTTTTCGTAAGGCATCGCTACGCCCTCGCGCCGCAGGATTGTCTGGATTGCTTCGGTGACCACTTCGGGGTGGCACTCCAAGTCCGCAATGGCCTTCTCTTTATTCACCCCCACCCGCCCCAATTGATTTGCAAGATACGCAAAACCGATGAGCGAATGCCCGAACGCCACTCCCATGTTGCGGAGCACGGTCGAGTCGGAAAGGTCGCGCTGGAGACGGGAAACGGGAAGCTTCTGCGCGAGGAAAACGAATATCGCATTCGCCATTCCCAGGTTGCCTTCGCTGTTTTCCAAAAACCACGGATTGATTTTGTGCGGCATCGTGGAGGAACCCACTTCGCCTTCCACCGGCTTTTGCACAATCCAGCAGTCGCTTATATAACGCCATACATCCTGGTCAAAACCGATCAAAATCGAATTGACTCTCCGCATCATATCAAACACCTCAATAAAACTGTCATACGGCTCTATCTGGGTGGTAAACAAATTGACTTCCAAATTCACTTTTCTGAACCGGGCTATTCTCTTTATAAAATCTTCGGAAAACTTTATCCAATTGATATCGGGGTAGGCCGCAACCAAAGCGTTGTAATTTCCAGTCGCGCCGTTTAATTTCGCCGATATCTTTTGATTTTTTAATTGGCGCAATTGGCGTTTTAACCTTTCCACAAATACAGCGAATTCCTTGCCGAAAGTGGTGGGCGAAGCCGGCTGTCCATGAGTGCGGGCCAGCATCGGGATACTTTTGGTTTCTTTTGCCAGCCGGCCGATCTTTTTTACGACATCTTCCAGGGCCGACAGATAGACTTCCTTCAAGCTCTCACCAATCATCAGGGCATAACCGATATTGGTGGCGTCCCAGGTGGTCAAGCCGAAATGCACCCACTCCGTGCAATCCTTAAGGCTTGTGGCGCCAAGTTTGTCTTTGATAAAATACTCGATTGCTTTGAAGTCATGATTCGTGGGCTTCAAATTCTTATACCCCTTGAGTTCAATGTCGCGGACAATTTTCGCATCCGTTGCGGTGAAGTTGTAAAGATTTCTTATAGCCGCTTTCTCCTTCGCGGAAAACGCCCGGAGCTTCGTGGCGCGGGACTCGCTCAAGGCGATAAGATACTCCCCCTCCATGATAACTTTGTACTTCATGGAAGCGGCTTCGCTAAAAAACCGCGCGAGCGGCTCCGTATACTTCCGGTATCGCCCGTCGACGGGACTTATCGATTCCAAAGAATCAAATTGGGTTTTATTTCGCATATTGCTTTAAATTGTTCCGGATGCGCTCAAGCATCGGCGTATCGAAATCCGCCTCGAATTTCTTCCCCGTAAGCTGCTCGCAAATCTGCACGTACCGGTACGCGAGCTCCACCCTTTTTTCGAGAGGCGCTTCCGGAATTGTCTTGTCTTTATAGGGGTCGCAATGCGCCTTGAACCACAGACGCAAAAACTCTTTATCGAAATACTCCGGCTCTTCCCCTTTGTCGAACCGCTCGTCATAACTCCCCAGCTGCCAATACCGCGAGGAGTCGGGCGTGTGCACTTCGTCGACGAGCGTCAGTTTCCCTTCGGGGTCGATGCCAAACTCATATTTGGTGTCCACAAGAATAAGCCCCCGCTCGCCCGCGATTTTTGCTCCCCGCGCAAAAAGAGCCAGCGCGGTCCGCTCCAGCTCCGCCCACGCCTTCTCCGGCATAATGCCCCGCTCCACAATCTGCCGCGGCGTGAGCGCCTCGTCATGCACGTCGGACTTCGTGGTGGGAGTAAGCACCGGCCGCTCAAGTTTTTGATTTTTCTTCATACCCTCCGGGAGTGTGAAGCTCCCGAAATCGCGCTCGCCCGCCTGATACTTTGTCCAGAGCGAAGTTCCGGTCACGCCCGTGATATAGCCGCGCACCACCACTTCCACGGGCACCACCGCGCATTTTTTCCCCACAATCACGTTGGGGTCGGGGCTCGCAAGCACGTGATTCGGCACGATGTCCTTCGTCTGCTCGAACCAAAAACGGGCAATCGTCGTAAGTGATTGCCCTTTGAGAGGTATAAGCGCAAGATTCCTGTCGAATGCGGAATAGCGGTCGGTTGCGACGAGGATAAGCTTGTCACCCTGGTCATAGACGTCGCGCACCTTCCCTTGACGGCGGGCGCCAAGCTCCGGAAAATTCGTTTCCTTCACCACATATTCGCTGTGCGCCGCGATGGTTTCACGGTCCATATATTTTTGCTATTGTACACCGAATCTTTCGGGGACGCTACCGCCTTATCTGCTATAATTCGGCGTAATGATTCCGGGGCAGCTATTTTTTCTCAAGGCAACACAGCTCTCTTACCGGGCGGCACGCCCGCTTCTTTTTCTCACGAACTCCGAGTGGGTGCATGAGCAAGCCACGAAGATAGGAGAAGTTTTTGGAGCGCACCCCGCGCTCATGGGCGTCCTTCGCGCGTTCTGGGGCGTCGAGCACCCCGCGCTCACGCAGGAACTCCATGGCATCCGTTTCGGGAATCCCGTGGGACTCGCGGCGGGCTTCGACTACGACGCGCGGCTCACGCAAACGCTTCGGGCGCTCGGATTCGGATTCGGCACGGTAGGCACCATCACGAACAACCGCTACGAAGGAAACCCGCCGCCCCGCCTCGGCAGGCTTATCGCATCCCGCTCGCTTGTGGTAAATAAAGGATTCAAGAACGAAGGCATCGCGCATATCCTCCAAAAGATCGGTGGGCGGGCGTTTCCCGTTCCCGTGGGGTTGAGTCTCGGCAAGACGAACACGCGCGCGCCAATGACCCAGCGCGAAGCGGTGGAGGACGTGGTAACCGCATTCCGCGCCGCGGAATCCTCGCCCGTGCGCTTCGCCTACTACGAACTCAACATCAGCTGCCCGAATCTCTACGGCAACATCGAGTTTTACACGCCGCCGCATCTCACCGAACTCCTCGCCGCGGTAACCGCGCTCCGCCTCAAAGCTCCCCTCTTCATCAAAATGCCCATTGAGTGCGCCGACGCGGAAGTGGAAGCGATGCTCAAAGTCATCGTCACCTTCCCCGTGCAGGGGCTCATCATCGGCAACCTCCAAAAAAATCGCAACGACTCCTCCATCAATCAGGAAGAAGTCGAGAAGTATATGAAAGGGTACTTCAGCGGCAAGCCCACCGAAAAACGCTCAAACGAGCTCATCCGGCTCGCTTTCCGCGCGTACGGGAAAAAACTCACCATCGTGGGATGCGGCGGCGTCTTCAGCGCGGAAGATGCGTACCGGAAAATCCGGCTTGGTGCTTCGCTTATCCACCTTATTACGGGGCTGATTTATGTGGGACCCCAGCTCCCCGCCCAGATTAACCGGGGACTTGTGAAGCTCCTTGCCCGCGACGGATTCAAAAACCTCTCCGAGGCGGTCGGGCGTGATGCCTAAGAATTAAGAAAGGAAGATTTTTGCGGAACTACAGACCGCTCCCGCATGTGTCTTGCGGGGCATCTCGGACCGCGACGGCGGGAGAGTGAGCGGTGCGGTAGCAAGCCGCACATAGCGTCCCCGCAAGACACATGCGGGAGCGTACGCCGTACTAGGAAGCAAAAATCGTCTCCTCGCGGTCGGGTCCCACGGAAATCGCGCGCACATGGACATCCGCTTTTTTTTCGACGAAGCGAATTATGTCCATAAGTTGCTTCGGAAGTTCCCGCCGCGAGCGCATGGCGGTAATGGGCGTGCACCAGCCGGGGAAAGTTTCATAGAGCGGGGCGCAACGCGCCATCACTTCCAAGTTCGGAATCGCCACTTCGAGTTTCTTCCCCGCGCGGAGCGTTTCGGACCCCCATTCGTAATCGGGACCTTGATACTCGTATGCCGTGCAGATTTTGATTTCCTTGCACTCGTCCAAAACGTCAAGCTTGGTCAATATCACCTCCTGCCCCGTGTACCGCGCGGAGTACCGGAGGAGCGGCACATCGAGCCATCCCACCCGCCGCGGCCGCCCCGTCGTCGCCCCGTACTCATGCCCCGCGCGGCGGATGCCCACGCCCTGCCGGAAGGAATCCGCATCATTCACGCTTACGTCGGGAAACTGCTCCGCCTCGGTTGCCTTCGTAACGCCGCTCGTGTTGCACCACTCGGCGGATTTCGTCCCGCCAACCTCCGTGGGGAAAGGTCCCGAGCCCACGCGCGTCATGTAAAACGCCTTGACGATGCCGAGCGGAAGATCGACATCCCGCTCGCGGATTCCCACGCCCTGCGCCAGCGCCCGCACCGAGCAGTCGGATGCGGTCACATACGGGTACGTACCGACGTCGATGCTCAAAAGATTCCCCTGCGCGCCCTCAAGGAGAATGTGCTTTCCCTGCTCGCGCATGGTGCGCACCAGTGTATCCGTGTCCGCAATCATGCTCCGCAGGCGCGCGCCGTACGCGAGGTAGGCCTTGGTAATCGCCGCCTCGTCGAAAATGGTTTCCTTGTTCCAGAACTTCCCGCTCCCCGCGTGTTCGTGCTCCATCACGCGGCGCACCGTCTCGGGGTCGTAGTTTTTCAAAATTATCCGCTTGTCGCGCAGGTTCCGCGCAAGCTTCCGCGCGAAAACCTCCGGATTCAGCATGTCGTTTGCGAAAAGCCCGATGCGCGCGTAATGGTCGACGTAGACGGGACCGATTCCCCGCCCCGTCGTGCCGATTTTTCTCTCTGCCGCATCGCTCTCTCTCACGCGGTCAAGCACGATGTGCTGCGGGAGCACGAGCCGCGCGTTGTGGGCAATAAAAAGGCGGGAGTGGCTGATTCCCGCCTTGTCCAAAATATCCAATTCCTCGCACGCGACCCGCGGGTCGAATGCCGTCCCGCTTCCGATGATATTTATCTTCCCCTGCACGTCGTGAAGAATGCCGGAGGGAATAAGGTGGAAAATATACTGCTGCTCACCGACGCGGATGGTGTGCCCCGCGTTCGCCCCTCCCGTGCCCCGCGCAATCACATCCGCCCACTCGCTCAAAAGATCCACGAATTTGCCCTTCCCCGTATCGCCCCACTGATTGCAAACCACCGCGACCGTTGTCGCATTGCCCACGAATTTCTTGATTAAGTCTCCATTCATATCAGACCGCCCCTGGGGGCGACTCCATAAATTGAGGGTAGTATAGCACACTCGCTCGTTTGCGAAACCGGCACACCGGCTAGTCCGTAAACTTGTACTCTATCCGAGGTTCCTCGGGCGCGTCTATGAGCGGCACGATTTCGATGTCCCCCTTCGCCTGCATACGGATCACGTCAATCACCTTCCCGAACAATCGGAAGTTTTTGTGCACAATAATCGGCTTGTATTGCGGGTCGGAGGATACCGGCGAGAGAATCACTGCGTTGTTCGCGAGCTGAAGCTTTTTGATAACCGCGAAGCCGTCAATGATGGCCACCACCAAATCTCCCTCTTCCGCCGTCTCCGTCACCTCGACCAGCACGTAATCGCCTTCCTTGATGCCCGCGTCGAGCATCGAGTCGCCCACGGCTTTGACGCACACCACGTTGTCGACTTTCTTCCCCTGCAAAAGCTCCGTGGCAACGCACACATAGTCGCCGAAACTCCGCTGCGCGAAGACGCTCATGTGGTCGCACCCCGCGGAGGCAATCACGGGAATTTGCACGGTCATGGGCTCGTCCGCCGGGGGCATTACCAGCCGGATTCCCCGCCGCGCATACCGCCGCCGCTCGATAAGCCCCTTCCGCTGGAGCGCTTCGAGATACTGCGTCACCGCCCGCGGCGAGGAGAACTTCATGAGCCGCACGAGTTCGGAAACCGTCGGCGACTCGCCTTTCTTCGCAATGAGTTTCTGCAGCGCATCGTAAAACCGCTCCTGCTTCGCGGTAAGCTGAATGATTCTCCGGTTATTCACGGTGATTTTCGGCTTCTCATTATTAGTCATAGGTTATGATTTATATTTTATAAGTTGGCTAATTATATACAATATATACTTATCCACAGGGGCATTTGTCATGGTTTTTGCGGGGACGCTATCTGCAGCGCGCTGCCGCAGCGCTGTCTCCCCGCCTGCCAACCCGGCGGGCAGGTCGCGCCGCCGCACTCCGAGAAGCCCTGCAAGAAACAGGGCTGCGCGCTTTAGTTAGAAATCAGTTTCCCGCTTGCCACCGGTGGATAAATTCGAAGTTGTGGATAAAGTTTAAAACGTTGAGCGTAAGGTTGTCGCGGATGATGTACCCCACGCCAACCTCAAAGGCAACCGCGAGTGCAATGGTGACCCACACCGGCAGGCGGAACGCGAGGAAGAACCCCAGTATCATGGAAAGCGTGTCGAGGAGCGAATTGATAACGCTGTCCCCCGCGTACCCCTGGGCGAGCGCCTGCTCGCGGTATGCGTTGATGACCCACGGCGTGTTCTCCGCGATTTCCCACCCTATCTCGATTCCCATCGCGATAAGGAGGCGCACCATGACCGACATCCGCGGAAAAAGCCACCGCAACAAGGCGTAGAAAAGGAAGCCGTGAATGATATGCGAGAACGTATACCAGTCAAATAATTGCTGTGACATCTCTGGCGAGAGCACTTCGCTCACCCAGAGCTTCACATGCCCGCTCTCGGAAATAATCGGCTGGCCGAGAAAATAAAGCACTCCCGCCTGCACCACGAAAAATGCCGACGCAATCGCATAAAAAGTCCGGCTCATACCGCGCATAGCCTTATTTCCTGATTTTTTTCCAGAGCAAGATACCGGCGAGCACAAGGTCCACGAGAACCACCGCTAATATGGTTAGCGCGAAGTACCCCGACTCACCCATAACGCCCCAACCTTCCATCATGAGTATATTCTCCCACACTGGGTTATTACCCTCCCTTTGTTACCCGATGCGGAACAGGAATACTCCCAAAACAATCAGCACCGCGCCCAAAACGCCGAGCCAGCCGCGGAATTTCCGTACGGGAATTTCGGCAAGCATGTGGGGAACAAAGATATAGGTTAATCCCTTGAGAAGCACAAGCCAGCCCACAATCGTCACCAGCATGCTCAAGCTTCCGTCCCACACGTTGTACTGCACGAGCAACAGCGCCCCCAGAAACACCAGAATCGCACCGGTCAGATACACGACCGCCGGATGCGCAAAAAAGTCCCGAAGCAACACCGGCAGCGTCTTCCCCCGCACGATAAGAAACACCCCGCTCACAATGAAATACACTGCCAACACTTTCGCCACAATAAGCGTAAGATCCATTGTTTTAAATAGCCTTATTTACGACACATTCAGTATACTCCTTTCACACACCGAAAAAGGAAACTAATGGTGGCTGACTCCATTTTCCTCAAAAATAAACTTCTCAATCTACAAAGCGAAGCCAATTATGCGTAAACGTTCACCTTTTCGTCCACGTAGTTGTCGTAAACGTGGAAATATACTTTTTGGGTGCGGTCTTCGCAATCATCTTTGCTGTATGTCGGCTCCGGGAGCTCGTCATAAAGTATTTCTTGGATAGTAATTTTTACGTCCGCTTGAGTTTCCTGTTTTTTCTTCCAGTCCAGCACAAGTTTTTCCGTTTTTAGTTTAGACAATAATTCTTTGGCAACTTTTTTGACTTGATCGACTTCGGCAGGATTCAAATCTTCTTTCCGGAGAATATCGAACACGGCCAGTTCTTCCTCAGTAAGATTCTCGGAAACAGCGCGACGATCCTCCTCGCTCAACTCCTTGGCCAACTCGACTAACTGATCGAAGAAAAGATCAAGGTCGTGCGAACCGGTGTTGTATTCGTGCAAAAGCTTATTTAACCGGTCAAGAAAATGCTTACGAAGCTTGTTCTTGCGTATCATTTCCTTGATTTTTTCCTCCAGTTCTGCACTCAAATGCTCGGCTTCGATATTTTTCGTATCCGAATCGTCGAAGAACTTCCGCAATGCTTCGAAATCTATCTTGCTCAAATCCTTAATCTTCGGTGCGTCTTTAATCATATACTCACCGGCACGGATTGAGCGATCAAGAAGGTTTTCGAGGTCTTTTTTTACCTGCGAGACGTCGGTGTCCTCGTCTATGACTTCCCGTATACGCGAGGCGATCACTTTGTATGCCGTTACTTCGTGGTAGTAATCTTCCGCTTTTGGCTCCGGTAGGACCGCTCTGTAGTACTTGTAAGCATCACCGGCAAGTTCGAGATACTGCTGTTTTGTTTTTTCATCCTGCAATATCCGATTCGTAAACACATCAACGAGTCTGATTTTTTCGACATCCTGCGCTTTGAGTAATTCGTTGATATCGAGCTCTAGAGTTTTGAGAAACTGGCGCGTTTTTGAAACTGTAGAGAAAAGTATTTCAACGAGCTCGTTCTTGTCCTGAATGATTTCACCATCACCGCTTTTCGTGGAGGCATAGATCGCGAGTGCTTTTTGAAGATTCCGGAATACGCCGATATAGTCAACGATAAGACCATTCGTTTTGCCCGGATAGACGCGGTTCGCCCGAGCGATCGTCTGCATGAGCGTGTGATTTTTAAGCGGCTTGTCGAGATAGAGAGTCGATAGATTCGGCACATCGAAGCCGGTCATCCACATAGCGCAAACGAACACGATTCGCAGATTGCTGTCCGGGTCTTTGAATTTTGTCTCCAAATCCTCGCTTAGAATACGAGCTCGCAATGGTCGCATATCTATCTCGAACTCCTCCATGTCAGCAATCTCGTTCTGGCTCTGACTCACCACCACAGCCATGTCGATGTTCTCGTATTTTTGCGCCTGTTCTCTTAGCACTTCCTTCTCGTGTTCATCCTTCGCTTTTGATGCGGCAATATTCATCTTGGCCAGATGGCGTTGCATTTCCGCTTTAACCTTCGCATACATGCGAACGGCCGTTTTCTTATCAATCGAAACAACCATCGCTTTACCGTCATATCCTCGAGCGGTGAAATGAGCGACAATATCTTCCGCGACCTTATTGAGCCGATCCTCGCGCGTGATGAGATGGTAGAAAGTCGAAAATTCCTGCTCGAGCTTTTCTTCTTCGTCAGTCGTGAGCTCATAAAAATCCATTACTCTCTCAAGGTCTTTTTGGATTTCCGGATTCTCGTTTTCTAGCTTCGGTACTCGATTTTCGTAATAAAGCGGCACGGTCGCGCCATCCTCTACCGATTGAGCGAAGTTGTACGTCGATACATAATCGCCGAATGTCTCTCTGGTTTTCTCCTCGCCTTTGGCCATGAGTGGCGTACCGGTAAAACCGATGAATGAGGCTTTCGGCATGGCAATACGCATATTCTGCGCCAAGCGGTCATATTGCGTGCGATGCGCTTCATCCACCATCACGATGATGTCGCCCCGATCGGATAGGACCGGCGGTTTCTCCTCTGGTTTGGTGCCGAATTTATGGATAAGAGTAAAAATATGACGATGATCTTCGCTTAAAAGTTGGCGCAGATTTTGGATCGAGTCGGCGTGGACTTCTTCTTCATACACCGCGCCACAAGCGGAAAAGGTCTTATAAATCTGCTTGTCGAGTTCGTTCCTATCGGTTACTACGACAAAGGTAAAATTGCCGGTCATCTTCCGGAATACTTTTTGTGAAAGGAAAATCATCGAGTAGGACTTGCCGGACCCTTGTGTAT
>CAZYEL010000020.1:0-17252 GCA_964646415.1 uncultured Candidatus Saccharibacteria bacterium | reverse complement strand
CTTATTTTATTTGAAAAAGTCGTTATCGCTTGTACCAATTGACTAGGGATGCCCTCCAATAGATTTCCCTTATTTCACCGATTTGCCACTCTTCTCTGAATATCTGAAGGCCGTAAGTATTTTGATCCGGCGCAAAGGCGATTTCCTGACGGGCCAAGCGTTTTCGTTCTATTTGCATATAATCTCCTTATTAAAAAGCATTGACGAACAAAAGGTTTATATCAGAATAGCTTGAATTATGCCAGCGAGTCTTGCACGTACTGTTTTCCTTTTACGGATGCGATAGAATGTAAGCGTTATGAAAGGTAATAATTCTTCATTCCAGCACCTCGCGCTTGATTTCGTGCGGGTAACCGAGCTCGCGGCAATTGCCGCTTCGCGGTGGATTGGGAAGGGTGACGCGCATGCGGCTGATGGCGCGGCGGTGGACGCGATGCGCGCGGCAATGAATCGAATCCAGTGTGCGGGGGAAATCGTGATTGGCGAGGGCGCGAAAGACGAAGCGCCGGAACTTTTCGTGGGCGAGAAGGTGGGAAGCGGGAAGGGTGCCGCGCTCGACATTGCCGTCGACCCCTTGGAGTGCACGGACAGTGTTGCTTTCGGGCGGACAAATGCGCTTACGGTGGTTGCGACTGCTCCGCGCGGGAAACTTTATCATGCCGCGGATTCTTACATGCAAAAGCTTGCGGTGCCGCCTGCGGCGAGAGATAAGGTGGACCTTGATGCGTCTCCGAAAGACACCATCCGCGCAGTGGCGAAAGCTTTAGGGAAAGACGTGGGGGAGATTACTGTTGCAATACTCGACCGCGAGCGGCACGAGGAGCTTATTAAAAAAGTAAGAGCTTCCGGCGCCCGGGTTCGGCTTTTCACGGATGGAGACGTGGCAATGGCGATTGCGACGTGTTTCGCGGAGTCGCCCGTAGATATTTTGATGGGTACCGGCGGAAGCGCCGAGGCGGTGCTCTCCGCCGCCGCAATGAAAACGCTTGGCGGCGGGTTTTTTTGCAGGTGGAAGCCAAAGGACGAGAAGCATGTTGCGCGTTTACACGCTGCCGGCGTGATGAAATTTGACACGCTTTTCTCTGCGGACGACCTCGCAAGGGGAGACGATGTCACGTTCACCGCAACCGGAGTGCTTGCGGGGCCGCTCACGAAGGGAGTCGTGTTCGCCGCGGACCACATCACCACGCACTCGGTGGTAATGTCGTCGCACGAGAAATCAATCCGGTTTCTGGAAACTCGGCATAAGGCAAACCGCGCGGAGTAGCTTCTACCGCGAGAGCGTTTTCTTCACTGCTTCCAGCTGGTGCGCAGAGCCGAACACCTCGTTCTTTTTCGCGATGAACGTCGCATAGTCCTGTATGAATGTTTTGCCCGGTTCCCGAAAGTCTATGCCATTCAGCTTGTCTCTGAAGTACTCCCGGTGCACACGAGTCCAGAGAAGGCGCCCGTCGCTGTCGATGTTGATTTTAGAGACGCCGTACTCGTACACGCGCCGCAAATCGTTTTCGTCCACTCCCTTCGCGCCGGAAAGTTTCCCGCCCGCCGCTTCCACCCGCCGGACTTCTTCCTGGGGGATTGACGAGGAACCGTGCATGACGAGCGGCACTCCGGGGAGCATTTCAAAAATTTGTTTAAGCCGGTCGAAGTGGATTTTTTGGCTTCCGGAAAACTTATAGGCGCCGTGGGAGGTGCCGATTGCAACCGCCAGGCTGTCGCAGCCGGTTTTCTCCACGAA
The DNA here is from genome assembly GCA_964646415.1 of uncultured Candidatus Saccharibacteria bacterium. Lineage (GTDB taxonomy): Bacteria > Patescibacteriota > Minisyncoccia > UBA6257 > 2-01-FULL-56-20 > VGJV01. Next base: position 15,514 of record CAZYEL010000020.1, on the reverse strand, counting down.
GTCTTTCGCTTGTGTCGCATCGGTGAGGTGCGCGTTTGTTTCGGCGACATTGATATGCTCTTCCACTCCACCGAGCTGGCCCAATTCCGCCTCGACGCTCAATCCTTTCTCGTGGGCATGCTTCACGACGCGGGTGGTGATTTCCATATTTTTCTCAAGCGGTTCCATCGAGGCGTCAATCATCACGGACGAGTAAAAGCCCGAGTCAATCGCGTCATGGCAGCTTGCCTCGTCGCCGTGGTCGAGGTGCACCGCGTACATGAGGTCCGGGAAGAGTTTGTCCGCCTCGCGGATGAGCGCTTCAAGCATGGTCTTCGCGGTGTAACTCCTCGCACCGCGGGATATTTGGATGATGAACGGCGCTTGTGATTCCTGATTGCCCCGGAAGAGCCCCATGATTTGCTCAAGGTTGTTGATGTTGTAGGCACCCACGGAGAACTTCTTATATGCCGCGGCGGACAATTCTTTGGTGGTGATAATCATCCGTTCATTATACATAAATACGTCTCCGGCAATCTCATTTAGACCTGCTTGCCGGATGTTGGTACAATAGATTCATTAAAATTGCAGGAATGCATATGTCGCAATCGTTCAAGCGCAGTACGCTCCCCGTCGCCGTATTCATTACCGGAGCATGCGTTCTTATCGTGGAAGTGGCGGCGATTCGCGTGCTTTCCCCGTTCTACGGGAACACCATTTTCACGGTGTCGAGCGTGTTAAGCGTTATCCTTGCGGCGCTCAGCGTCGGATATTATGCGGGAGGCCGCGTATCCGACCGTCATCCCTCGTTGCGCTGGTTTTTTGGCATCGTTCTTCTAAGCGGCCTTGTGCTGCTTTTATTTCATTCCATCGGCATAGTCATTCTGCCGACATTGGGTTATGCGTTGTCAATCTCGGTTGGCCCTTTGATATCCTCCCTGTTTTTATTTTTCCTCCCCGCGTTTTTACTCGGCACGTTGTCGCCCTATGCCGTGAAACTCCAAAGTGTCAATTTTCCGGGGGATGGCGTGGGAAGTGTCGCGGGGAACATTTTTTTCTGGTCTACGCTGGGGAGCATTGTCGGGAGTTTGCTGGCCGGTTTTGTGCTTATCCCATATTTCGGCGTACACCAAATTATTGTCGCCAACGGAGTCGTTTTGTTTTTTCTCGGTCTGGTACCGCTTGTAATGCTCGGCGGGAAGAAATATCTCAACAGGGCGTTGCTCGCGTTGCTCGTCCTCGCCGGTGGCGCACTCTACGCTTCTTACGCGACGAGAGGGAATGTTCTCTACAGCAAAGACGGCGTATATGAAAAAATCACTATTTACGACGGCCAGTCCGCCGGCCGGCCGGCGCGATTCTTTGAGCAAGACCGCAGCGGGTCAGGCGCCATGTTTTTGGATTCCGATGACCCGAAAGACATGGTCTACGATTACACGAAATATTATTCGCTCTATAAAGTATTCAATCCGAAAATAAAAAATGCCCTTGTGATAGGGGGCGGCGCATACTCGATTCCGAAAGCACTGCTCGCGGACCTGCCCGACGTCACCGTTGATGTTTCGGAAATAGAGCCGTCCTTGTATAACCTCGCAAAAAAATATTTCCGGGTAGGCGACGACTCCCGACTCCGGAACTATACGGACGACGGCCGCCGCCTGCTCCATGACTCGGAGAAGAATTACGATTTTGTGTTCAGCGACGTGTATTACTCGCTCTTTTCGATTCCCGCGCACTTTACCACCAGGGAATTCTTTGAGGTTGCGAGGGACAAGCTGAACGAAAACGGGTTTTTTGTCGCAAACATGATAGGCGACCTTTCGCGCCAGCAGCCCTCGTTCATCATGTCGGAAATCAAGACTTTTCAAGCCGTATTCCCCAACAGCTATTTCTTTGCGGTTGAGTCGCCGGGAAGAATCCGGTCGCAGAACATGATTTTTGTCGGATACAATAGCGACGCGCGTATCGACCTTAGCGCGCCATCGATTGTGAGTGACCCCGACCCGATTCTCCGCTCTTTGCGGGACAAAGTTATCGACACGGACAGATTTGATCTTGCCCCATATCCGATACTCACCGATGACTATTCGCCGGTGGAATATCTGACGGGCCGGGTGTTGCAGAGAGCTTTCCGCCCAGGCGATTTTTTTGACGGAAAGGAAATGCTCGCAGTTATTGACCAGCAGTTGCGGTATGGTCCGCGCTACCCGACCGCGGCCGGACATAAAAAGCTTCAGGATTTTCTGATTGCCGAGATGAAGGGGCTCGCGCCGGAAGTAAGGGTGCAGGTTTGGCGGCATACCGAATTGAGCGGAAGATCGTACGACTTGGCAAACATCATTGCGCGCTTTAACCCTACGCAAACAAAACGCATACTCTTGGGTACGCATTACGACAGTCAAAGAATCTCTTTCAAAAATTTTTCAAACCAAGACGAGCCGTCGCCGGGAGCCAATAATTCCGCCTCCGGCGTTGCGGTGCTGGTCGAGCTTGCCCGTTTTTTGAGCAATGCGCCCGCGTTGCCGAGCGTGGGCGTGGATATTGTGTTTTTTGACGGAGAGGAGGGGGATGAAGATCAGGGCGCGGATTTCACGAACTGGGAACCGATCGGCTCCACTTACTTTGCGCGGCACCTTAAAGAGATATATGGAGATAACAAACCCGTATCCGGAGTCGTGTTGGACATGGTGTGCGACAAAGATTTGAAAATTTTCAGGGAAGCGTCATCCGTAAAGTACGCGCCGGCGCAAACGGAGGCATTTTGGAGCGTCGCACAAAAAATCAGCGGCAGCGCATTCTCGCACCGGATTCAGCAGGAAATCCGGGACGATCACACGCCGCTCAATCAAGCGGGCATACCGAGTTTGCTGGTGATCGATTTCGACTACCCTCCGTACGCCACGACGAGCGACACGATAGATAAATGCAGCGCCAAAAGTTTGCACACGGTTGCCGAAGCGGTCCGGAACTACATATACGACGAGGCGCAGTAGAACACTCGTCGCACACAGCGCTTCTTACCGCCCTCCGTCTCTTTTGAGTGTCTCAAGCGCTTCCTTCACGGTCGTCATAAACTGTGCGGGGAAAATGATGGTGGAGTTTTTCTCCATGCTGATTTCCGCCATCGTCTGGAGCGTACGGAGCTGGAGCGCCACCGGGTGCGCCGCAATCACGTCCGCGGCCTGCCCCAGCTTTTCGGATGCCTGGAATTCTCCCTCCGCCGCCACGATTTTCGCGCGCCGTTCGCGCTCGGCTTCCGCTTCCTTCGCCATCGCGCGTTGCATGTTGTCCGGAAGCGTGATGTCTTTGATTTCAACTGCGGTTACCTGCGCGCCCCAGGGTTCCGTGTGCGCATCAATTACGTTCTTTATTTGCAAGTTAATGGTGGCGGTTTGCGCAAGAAGGTGGTCGAGCGTGAATTGTCCCACCACGTTCCGCACGGTGGTTTGGCTGATTTGATTTACCGCGCTGTAGATGTCTTCAATCGCGATTACGGATTTTTGCACGTCGGCGATGCGGTAATAGGCGACTGCGGCGATATCAATCGAGACGTTGTCTTTTGTGATAATTTTCTGCGACGGGATATTCATGGTGATGGTGCGCAAACTTACCCGCACCATTTGTTCAAGGATGGGGATGACATAAATAAGCCCCGGACCGCGGGTGTTCCGTAATCGCCCGAGGAAGAAAATAACACCCCGTTCGTATTCTTTGACGACCTTAATGCCCCAGATGAGGAGCACGGCGACGACCGCAATAAAGATATTCATAAGGCGGATTATGCCACCAGTCCCATAAAAATGCCATACACCAGAAGCATATCTAAATCGAAAGAGGCATACGCGGAATGCGCTGCCTCTCTCACTCCTTGTTTCTTCCGTTGGTCGGAAATTTTCGGCGCGGACGGAATCGAACCGTCGCAGTCAGTACGTTGCACTGGCTTTATGTGCCACAGACGCGCCGTCACGTATGAACATAAAATTGTTAATCAATAATTCCATTCTATCTATGTACTGCGGAAGGAAGTTGCAATAGGGATTTTCCCGGGGGTGTGCGCGTGGTAGTATGTCCTCAATGCGGCTTACGATATCGCGGCGGGCAAGGGAAATTTTGCCTTCGCCCATACGGAAATTCGTGCCATTTATCCAGGACGCCGAGCGGAAAGGAGTGCGCATCTATAAGTTAAATTCCGGCGACCCGGACATCCGCCCGCCCCGGGATTTTTTCGCGACGCTCAGGAAGTATTCTTTGCCGAATGTGAAGTATGCGCCGAGCGCCGGGATTCCGGAACATCTCGCCGCGTGGGTGAAGTACTACAAAGACTTGGGAGTTTCGCTTGAGGAGAAAAACATTATTCCGACCGTCGGCTGCGCGGAGGCGATTCTTTTCGCGATGCAGGCGGTCGCGGATCCCGGGGATGAAATTCTGGTATTCGAGCCTGTCTATGTGAGCTACCGTTCGTTCTCGGTGATGACCGGCATCACGCTTGTTCCGGTGCTCCTGGAGCTCGAGAATAATTTTGCCCTGCCTCCGATTGCGCAGATTGAGAAGAAGATAACAAGAAAAACCAAAGCTATTGTGATTGTGAACCCCGACAACCCGACCGGAAAGCTTTGGCCGGAACGGGAGCTCCGAAGCCTTGTTGCGCTCGCCAAGGCAAAAGGACTTTTTGTGATTGCGGATGAGACGTACCGCGAGATTCGGTTTCACGGGAAGCCGTATACGCTGCTTGTCGAGCGGGAAGCGCGCGAGAATATCATCGTGGTGGATAGTGTTTCGAAGCGATTTTCACTTCCTGGTGCGCGGGTGGGGTGTGTCGCTTCATACAACAAGGAAGTGATGCAGGCCGTGCTCAAGTTCGCCCAGGCGCGGCTTTCGGTGGGGACGCTTGAGCAATACGCACTTTGCCCTCTTTTGCGGGACGCGCGGCGGCTCACCCGTCCGCTCCGGGGGGAATACCTCAAGCGGCGGGACGCGGTCTACGCCGCGCTTCGGAGCATCCCCGGAGTTGTGTGCAGCAAGCCCGAGGGAGCGTTCTATATGTACGCACGGCTTCCCGTTGATTCGGCGGAGCGGTTCGTGGAGTTTTTGATACGCGAGTTCCGCTACAAAGGTGAAACGGTGGCGGTTGCTCCCATGCGGGACTTCTACGTGAGTCCCGGGCTGGGGGAGTGTGAAATCCGTATCGCGTATGTGCTGAGTGTGCCAAAACTGAAACGCGCCATGGGGCTTCTCCGGCGGGCGGTTGGGGAATACCGGGCGAGAAAGTAAGCCAGAACCCATCTCGAAAGTATGCTTCACACTGCGTTTCGCGCTCTTTTCCCGGTGACGCAAGGCGCGACGAGGAGATTAGTAGCTTGAGCTACAGCTCCGAGGAGCAACGCCGCGGAGCGGGAAAGGAGGCGAAACCCTTCGGGATGCCCGCCAATTTCGTATATCGCTGCGTCGACTCGTCCTCGATGTACTCTCCAAGTACGCCTTCGTTCTCGCTCCTTGCGCTATCCAAAATTGGCGGGCATCGCGGTCGAAGATACTTTCGAGATGGGTTCTACCCCAGACTCCGGCGTATGACTCCGGTTTCTGCGATAAGGCTGCGCACCGCGTTATGGTTGTGACGCTGCAGCAGCAGTTTTCCGGTAAGGGATTCGTGGTGCCTCTCCGACCAGGTTTTCGGTCCGAGCCGGACGCCAAGAATGTTTTCAACGGTTCGTATGTCGTCCGCAACGCGGGACCATGCGGGGTTTTTCTTTTGGAGCGCCTTGAGATTGTCGCGGTTCAGATACCTGCCCGCCTGTTCAATGTCGCTCCTGAAATTTTTATAGTATTTGAGCGCGAGGCCGAGTCCTTTCTCTTTGATGCTTTTGAGTGCGGTGCCCATGCCGATGAACTCCGGCGGGAGCCCGATGGAATAGAATCCTGCGGTGAAATTGATTGCCCGGGGGAGCTGGTGGCGCCCCATGTGCCGCGCGTATGCGATAAGCCCGATGTGCTGCCGCCGTTCCCGCCGCTTGGGCACGGCGAGGAATACTTCCCGAAGGTCTCTCACCACTTCGGAAAGGGTTCGCTGGTATGATGCCTCGAATGCATGCGTTGTTTCGATGAGGGCTTGCCGCTCGGCGTGCGGGACTGTAACGGCTTCGGCGGCGGGGAGGAGCGCTGCGAGTTCTTTGATTGCCCGCGTGGCGGATTCGAATCCGTAGTCGTACCGGAATGCGGATTGTATGGTGGCGGTTCGGACGCCGCCGTATTCTCCGACAAAGCGCGTGATGGAGTTTGGATTAAGACCGCCCCGGAACACCAGGCTCCCCGCACCGAGGATGGGATGCATGGGGACGCGGGATTTGCGGGAGAGCGTTTGTATGTCCGAGAGGGCGATTTTGTTTGCAAGCACGTTTGCCACAAGTCCCGACACGAGTGCCGGGTCCGAGCGCGCAAGGAACGGGCGCACGTATGCGGGCTTCGATTTAAACTGCTTTTTGTGGAGCGCGATATAGCGCTCAAGGAGCGTGGCGGTGTTCAGCTGGTTTTCCACGCTCTCTATCAGAGGAATCATTTCCAAGTATTCCTCGTTTTTTCCTTTCCTGTGATTGAACGTTTCCGTTTTGAACCGCGCGAGTTTCTGGAACGATGTTTGAATATACATGAGCTGTTCGGCGCGCTCGGTCATCGGCAGGATAATTTCGAAGAGGGGAAGCGCGTGGAGTTTGAGGTCGCGCGCGAAATCTTCGCTCGTCAAAATCACCATGAGCGCCCGGATAAGGTTATGCCCTTTTTCTTTCCACACATTCGGGATGCGGAACGTGAGGAATTTATCTCTGCCGAGGTGGTGCTTTTTAAAGTGTTCGTGGAATTCTCCCAGAAGCCGGTCCACCACCGCCTCGTCCGCATACCTTCCTTCCCAGTCCCACATGAATTCGTCCACGCCGAAATCAAAAAAACATTTCACGCATTCGAGGGTTTCTTCGTGCGAATTTATGAATCCGTCGTGCCGCTTTTCCCAAAAAGGGGGTGTGGCGTTGTCCGGATGCTGCGTCGCCATTGTGGCGGGAATCCTCCGCATACGTTGCAAGTATTATACATAAATTGAATGCGTCGTGGATTGCGGGGTTGACGACTGCGGGAGCGGCCATATAATTAAGGGAATGCATAATTATCGCGTCGTGACTGTGGTTGATGTAACCGCCCACCGCTAGGCGCAGTTTTTCACGTTCACGCATCGGAAAACCGCCCCTAGCAGGGCGGTTTTTGTTTCAGGCTTGAAGCGTGTGCGCAACAGTATGCGCATACGCTCCAGGCAAGGAAACCTGGAATGTCCACTGATAAATTAACAAGGGAGCGGAGGAAATGTTTCTCCGCGGGCACAACCATCAACATCGGAAGGAGCAAGCTATGGAAGTCACGGTCGGTCGGGAATCGGATGATACGGTCGGTGCACTGAATGAGGCGGATTGGGATGCGCTGCGGCAGTTCATCGCAGGCCATCTTCGGATCTGGAAGCGGGTCGGAAGCGAGTGGCATTTCTATCCTGCAAAACAAGTCGCCCGTTTGATGAAGGCGGTGATTTATGGCAGTACGCCGTCTCCGCTGCGGCATGAGCCATGTGCGCCGCTGGGGTGGCGGAGGGTGTACTTCTCGGGGACTATCCGGAAATGGGCGAAGAACCTCGTGAATAATGTGCGGGGAAAATGCCGCTCGCGCGCAGAGCTTGAAGCCATGCGCGCGGCAATCGCCCGCGCGATGGAAGCGGTGCCTCACGACAATCCCGAATAAGCCGGTCATCATTGGGAAATAATCCCAACAGGGCGCAACGTATGTTGCGCCCTGTTCATTTCTGTACTTTTGTGCATGGTCTGTTATAATCAACCTATTCACTAAACCTATGGAACCACCACTGCCCCAATCGCCCGCACCCCAGATTCCCGCAACGAGTGTCGGCGTTCCCGCGGCGGCGCCGAAGGTTCCCCGCGGCGGTGTTTCTTTTCTTGTGGCGGTTATCATTGTGCTTCTTGGCGCCGGTTCAGTGTACGGTTATTCCTACTATTTTGGGCAGCAGCTTTCGCCGGAAGAGGTTTTAAAAAATATGGTTGCGAACGCCCAGGGCATCAAAACCGGCAGTTTTTCCGGTTCCCTTGATGTTGTTGTGTATACAAATAAGGGGAGCGGCGGTTCTTTTGGATATGATGTTGCGACGAAGGGGGCGACAACCACGTTGCAGGTTCTCTTCAGCGGGAAGATTGATGTGAGTGATATTGCGGACATGAAGCAGGCGTGGGACATCCGTATCTCGGTGAGCACGGGTACGGTGCCGATTATGAGCGGAGGAATGCAGTTCGTCTCGCTCGGCAAAATGCTGTATCTCAAGCTCAACTCGGTTGATTTTTCGGGGGTGGCCGGAGGGAAGCCGAATCCCGTAGGAGCCGTTGTGTCCCTTTTTGCCAACCAGTGGTTCAAGCTTGATACCGAAGCGATTGCAAAGACGTTTCTTGAGACGGGGGACTTTGCCGCCCGGCTGAAGAGCGGGAACTTGGACAGGCAAAATCAATTGTCTCCCGAGAAAGTTAAGGAAATCCAGGAACTCGCGAAGCAGTTCGTATTCCTGAAAGCGACGCAGACGCTCGCGGGCGAGACGCTTGATGGGCAGAGCACGTACCACTACAGGCTTACGCTCGACAAGGATGCGCTGGTGAGTTTTATGGTTGCCGCCATGCCGATTCTCTCGGAGAAGCCGTTTCCGGAGAGTGCGCTCAAAGAAGTCCGTACCGCGCTTGATGCGGTGCGCGTCGAGAATATTGAGCTGTGGATCGGAAAGAAAGATTTTCGCGTCCGCAAGCTCACGGCGAACGTTTCGATAGTTTCTCAATTCGGCTCCGGGCGTTTCACCTTGAACGAGAGCATAAGCGGCATCAATCAGCCGGTTGCGATTACCGCTCCCGAAGGGGCAAAAGACGCGAATCAGATTTTGGGCGGTTTCCTCGGGGGGATGACGGGACGCCCGCCCCTTGCGGCGCCGCCCGGGACAGTAAAGCCGCTCTAACGGCGCCGCACTTGCTGGGATGGTGCTTCTGTTCTTGACGCACCTGATACACTTTTGATACACTTGTGGTATGGCGACCGTCAAAACAAGAATCAACATAAGTTTGCCCGACGACGTGAGGGATGCGCTGGCGAAATTGTCGCGGCGCGACAAAGTTCCCCAGGCAACGAAGGCAGTCCGGCTCTTGGAGGCGGCGCTTGAACTCGAAGAAGACCAGGTGTGGGACGCGCTTGCCAAACGGAGGGATGTGAAGAATGCCCGGTACCTCTCGCATAGTCAGGCTTGGAAATAATGTTTGAAGTTCTCTACCACCGTTTGGTGGCTTCGGACGATATTCCCAAGCTTTCCGCCGAGTGGAGGGAAAAAATCAAACGCGCAATTGAAGAACGCCTCACGACGCACCCCGACCTCTACGGCAAGCCGTTAAGGCGTTCGCTCAAGGGGTACCGGAAGCTCCGCGTCGGCGATTACAGGGTTATTTTTAAGGTTGAAAGAAGCACGGTGAAAGTGCTTATCATCCAACACCGAGCGGTGGTGTATGAGGAAGGGGAGAAGCGAATACAACCATAATTGGGCACCAACGCTCAAGTTTTTCGCATGAGCTAACTGTGTTCGCCCTTGTTGATAATCGCAATTGACAGGAGCCTCGCAAGTTATAAACTTTAAATATTGGTCAGTCGCTAAGCGCCACTACCAATCCGCTTCAGCGGGCGCAGGGATGCAATATTCTCTCGCAGACAGATACGGGTCGAACTCCGTTATTAGGCATCAGTTTGGAGTTGTATCTGTAGCGCTTACAATAAGCGCTTTTTTCGTCGAAAAGCGAACAGAGTAAATAATTATGACTTTCAGGTTCAAGGTTAGTTCGTTCCGAAATCAGTATGAAGCTTCTGATGGTAGGCGGTTGTGTGTTTTCACCGCTCCAGTCAGCGAGCTTCCCGTAGAGTGGGAAGATTGGAGAGAGATAAACGTTCGCGACACTAAAAAGCGCAGCGATGTTTTCAACGCTATAGTCGATACCTTAAGGAATGACCCAGGAGAGATGATTTTCCGAAATCTCGGCATCACAATCGTTTCTCCGGCTGTGGAGTTCGATAATAAAAGCAACGTGGTCGAGATTGATTTCTCAGATAAGGCACGACATGGCATTGCAAATGGCGGGCACACTTTCTCAGCTATCCAACACGCACTTCTTGCGGGACCTGTAGATGCTCAAGTAAAAGTTGAGTGTATTGTGGGAGAGGTCGATCCTAAATGGCTCGTTGACATAGTTGATGGTCGGAACCGTTCACGCCCCGTACAAGAAGAATCACTGGAGAACCTTGCTAAATCTTACGATTCCATCAAAGGCGTTCTAGCTAATCCATTGTACAAAGACCGAATCGCGTATTCTGAGTTTGAGCTTGACGACAAAAATAAACGAAGAGACATCTCGATTCGTGAGATCCTCTCATATATTTATTGTCTCGACGACTTCGACAAAAACAGCCATCCCATTGATGCGTACTCCTCGAAAGGGGCCGTGGTTGATTACTACGCCGCCGAAGACGGGATGGGTAAGAAAAGGCATACATATATCTTAGAGAGAGCTAGTAAGATACTTCCCAAAGTTTTAGAGCTCCGCGATGTTATATATCGAGACCTCCCGAGAGCTTACAACGCAGTTGGTGGTTCGTTCGGAAAGTTGAAAACTATGGGGGTCGCGACGCATGAAGACAACCCTCGCTCGCTCAGGTTTATGGATGGTGTCACTGTGTTTTCCTACCCCGATGCATTTGTCTACCCCATACTTGCAGCTTTCCGCAAGTATATTGACCACAGGGGTTGGTTGTGGAAAGAAGATCCGCTGGGTGTATGGGAAAGGAAAAAAAATGACATCGCAGCGGCTATGAAGGATGCTGTTAAGGACTCAGCCAGTGCAAATAAGATGGGGAAAGCAGGAATCACTTGGCGGGTATGTTACGATGCCCTCTAAATCAAGAAGCCCCTTCGGGGGCTTCTTGATTTGTGGGATTCTGATGAAGCGAAGCCCGCCTCCGTTCCGCGGATGTGGAACTTCGGCGAAGCGGAACCTTCAACATATTAGCGAAGCTCGCCTTCGCGAACCTTCTGGCGGACTTTGTCTTGCCGGAGCTTCGGCGACCGAAGGCGGAGGGGGTGGGAATCGAACCCACAAGGCCCCTTATGAGGCCGCAGTTTAGCAAACTGCTGGAATGACCGTTATCCGACCCCTCCTTCTTACATGAGAAGAATATATAAATAGATTGAGTTTATCAATGTTTTAGCGTAAGGTGTATAGCACATAGCAAATGGCATATGGCAAATAGCGAGAACAAAAACTTTCCGCCAAAGGCGGATCCGCCTCGGGCGGAAAAGCCGCGGCCGCCGGTCGTGGTGGTGATGGGGCACGTGGACCACGGGAAGACCACGCTTTTGGATTACATCCGCAAAGCGAACGTCGCCGAGCGCGAGGCAGGCGGTATCACGCAGGCGGTAGGCGCTTATGAGATTACTCATACGCCGACGGACGCAGAACGGACGCAGAATGACGCCGAAACACTTCCGCGTGAGTCCGCGTCAAGTCCGCGATCTTCCGCGAAAGGTAATTTTGCCGCCACAGGCCGCAGAATTACCTTTATTGACACGCCCGGACACGAGGCGTTTATTGCCATGCGCTCGCGCGGGGCGGCGATTGCGGACTTGGCAATCCTCGTGGTGGCGGGGGACGAAGGTGTGAAGCCGCAGACAAAGGAGGTAATCGGGATTTTGCAGAAGTCGGAAACGCCGTTTGTGGTGGCGATTACGAAGGTGGACAAGCCGAGCGCGAATATCGAGAAGATAAAAAGCGAACTCGCCGAGGCGGGAGTGCTGCTTGAGGGGTACGGCGGGCAGGTAAGCTGGCACGGGGTTTCCGCAAAGACAGGCGAGGGGGTGAATGACCTCCTTGATTTAATTCTTCTTACGGCGGAAGTGGAAGAACTTTCGTATGACCCAACGCTCTCCGCGTCCGGCTTCGTGCTTGAGGTGCGGAAAGACAAACAGCGGGGGCTCGAAGCGACGGTTATCGTGAAAAACGGGACACTCCGGCGGGGCGATATGATTGTGACATCCTCGGCGGCGGGCAAGGTGAAAATCCTCGAGGACTTTTTGGGGAAAACTGCTGTGGCGCTTGAGCCCTCGGCGCCGGCGCGCATCATCGGGTTTTCCACCAAAGGCGGATCCGCCTCGGGCGGAGAAGGGGTTCCGCTCGTGGGCGAGGAGTTCCGGACAGGAGTGGAGCAGTTTGCGCAGAGCGGCAAAGCCGCCGCGCCGCGCCTTGCGCGCGCGGGGAGAGAGATGGATTCCAACAAAGATGAGCACGTACTCCGCGTGATGCTCAAGGCGGGGGATGCGGGCTCGCTCGAAGCGCTTGCGGTCGTGATCCGCGGCATTGACGCGAAGGAGATGACGGTGGAGGTGGTGAATGAATCGGTGGGGGACGTCACTGACGGGGACATCAAGGAAGCGATTGCGACGAACGCGGCGATTGTGGGGTTTAAAGTGAAAGTGGAGAAAAGCGCGGCGAATCTCGCCGACGCGCAGCATGTGCGCGTCGTGACCTCCGCCATTGTCTATGACTTGCTCAAGGCGGTGGAGGAGTTCGTCCGGAGCGCGGGGAAGCCCATGATTTTGGGCGTCCTTGAAGTACTCGCTATTTTCAACAAGGCGAAGTTGAGCGAACAGCTCGTGGGCGGGAAAGTGACGGAGGGCATTTTTCGGAGTAAGGGACTTTGCGAAGTGGTGCGGACGGAGAACGGCGCGAACAAAATCGTGGCGAGTGGGAAGGTGTTGAATCTCCGCGATAAGAAAGCGGACGCGGCGCAGGCGGAGAAAGGGAAAGAAGCGGGAGTGCTTGTGGATGCGCCCGTGGAGATTATGAAAGGCGACAGGCTGGTGCTGCGGGAGAAACGATAGGAGCATTCGCGAATAATGCTAATCTGGATTCAATAATGCGAATGGATTTGCGTTATTTGCCGATATTCGCGATATCAGCGATTACTCTATGAATCATCGTCCCGACCGTGTGGCAAGTTTAATTCAGGTGGAACTAAGCGCGATGCTCGTGCGGAATTTGGAGTTTCCCGGTGCGCTTGTGACGATAAGCGAAGTGGCGGTCACGAAGAAGCTCGACTTCGCGCGAGTGGAGGTGAGCGTGCTCCCTCCGGAGCGAGAAGCGGATGTTCAGAAAATACTTGGGAACGCGCAGCGGGAGTTGCAGTTCCGGCTTGGGAGGAAGTTGAATATTAAGCCGATGCCGCAAATCCGTTTTGAAATCGACCACGGCATAGAAAACGCTGCGGTGGTGGAGAAGCGGTTACTTGAGGATGAGAATAAAGGATAAGTATGAGGATAGCGCGTATTTCCTTATTCCAATGTTCTCAAGAACATTGGAATAAGATGGAGCCGCTTGAAAAAACATCGGCAAAAAGGGATACTCAAGAAGCAGTTTGTCTGGCCCGATAGCCAAGTGGTAAGGTCATGGCTACGCCAGATCTCGCGCAGCGAGACAGTTCTTCGGTTTTTCTCGAGGTATTACGTTTATTTTTTGTTAAGCTTTGCGAATAAGGATTTGTACATCGGTTCAACTGCAAATCTCGAAAAGAGAGTATCTCTCCACAATGCTGGAAAAGTAAAGTCTACGAGGGCATACCGTCCTTGGAAGTTGTTAGGGCACGAAAGGCATGAGACAAGGAGTGAGGCGGTGCGCCGCGAGGTGTTCTTGAAAAATCATCAACAAAAGGAGATACTGAAAAGACGTTTTGGTTTGGCCGCGTAGCCAAGTGGTAAGGCAAGGGTCTGTCTCCCTACGGGAGATCCCCCGAAGGGGGACAAAACAACAATGCACTTTGTCTATTTTCTCCGGAGTCTTATGAATGGGGACTTATATGTCGGTTCCACCGAGAATGTAGAGAATCGATTTCAATTGCATAACGCAGGCAAGGTTCGTTCGACGAAGTTTTATAGGCCATGGCAACTTCTTGACTATGAGGTATATTCTTCGAGGGGTGAGGCAGTAAGGAGAGAGCGGTTTCTTGAAACAGGACAACAGAAGGAGTTATTGAAAAGAAAGTTTAATATGGCCCGATAGCCAAGTGGTAAGGCAGTTCTCTGCAAAAGAACTATACGGGAGTTCGATTCTCCCTCGGGCCTCGAATATGGAACCCAGGCTTTTTATCGCAACCAAAGCATTCATCGTCCGTGGCCTCGTAAAGCCGCAGAGCGGCAACGGGGCAGGCGGGAAAGAGGTTTTGGTTGTCCGCGAGTCAAATAAGTACGAAGAGGGGACGAACGCGGCGAAGTTCGACGTGGTGGGCGGGCGGCTCACGCCCGGCGAGCGGTTTGATGAAAGTTTGCGGCGGGAGATAAAAGAAGAAACAGGACTCGACGTAGAAATCGGGAAGCCGTTTTTTGTGAATGAGTGGCGCCCGGTTGTGAAGGGCGAGAAGTGGCAAGTCGTGGGAGTGTTCTTCGAATGCGAGGCGGGGGAGGGGGAAATAAAGTTGAGCAAAGACCACGATGCGTTTGAGTGGATTCTGCCGGAGGAATATATGAAGTATCCACTTATCGAGAACCTCAAGGCTGCATTTGAGGCGTATCTTGCGAGGAAACGCTAAAAATCATACATTGGTAGCATCGGGCGAGTGGCGTAACTGGCAGCCGCACACGACTTAAGATCGTGTGGCCGAAAGGCCGTGTGGGTTCGACTCCCACCTCGCCCACTTGAAAAGTATCTGCATCTTTCCCTATACTCCCTCCCGAGGGTTCCTTAAAACGAGGAAGGGGTTGCACAACAAACATTAACGAAAGGAGTTGTTGTGGCACACGTTAATCACTTGGGGCCGAAGCTTATAGGGAATGCTCGGCAACACACGACCATCGAATACGCGAAGCCGTTTCTCCATCGGATAGGGCTATGGGCCGAGGTGGAACGTATCGGGGGAGGGCCCATTACCGGAGCGGGTCGGGCAGTGAGAGGAATTAAAGTATGGCATGCGGATGTGGGGCTCAAGGTTAAAATCTGCGATACTACCGAGTCTCAAATCTTTTTCTTCTACACCCACCAGCGGGAAGTGGTGATAGAGAAACTCCGTGCGGAGTTCGAATCGTGTGAGATAGTCTCATGAAGCGGCGGCTTGGAGAAGCTGCCGCCTTCCTTTTATGGGGGCTTGCCCCGTGAAGCGGTTGTTTCTAGTGATTTTTGCGATACAATGTTCAAATGGTTGGCGAGCAAAAGCCGTTTGAGGAAAAGAAGCGAGTTAACCTTGCCTACATTGATGAGGCAAACCTCGATAAAGCGCTACGCAATCAGTTGAATTGGAAGCTTGACTATAAAAAGTTCCGCGTGTGGCTCACCGAAAAATATAAGGTTGAACGCGCGTACATTTTCATCGGTTTAATTCCCAAGTATAAAAACCTTTATAAATATTTTCAGGATTGCGGATTTAAACTTGCCTTCAAGGA
>CAZYEL010000019.1:0-18918 GCA_964646415.1 uncultured Candidatus Saccharibacteria bacterium | reverse complement strand
GAAACAAAAAACACCGCGGTGAGCGGCATTCTAATTGAGGGGGGCTGGCGCCGAAACTCGAGTTTTCCATTCGTATCACTCATAAAAAAGTTTTCAATTTGCTGTGTACCACCCACTGCGTGTCTATCCCGCCAAGGATAAACACAAACCCCTCACGTGAGTGAAGGGTTTGTGTATACCTACTTTTCCGTTATCGGTTATGCGTTATCAGTTGAGCGGGAATAGACAAAACCTCCACCTCGTTGAGGGGTAATAATGCTAATAATTGAAATGCTGCGCCCGAACTGATACATGATGAAATTAAGTATAGGGTCTTAATATTTCCTGTCAAGAAAATGAATGGGAGGCGGATTTCTCCCCCTCCCATTTTGTGCTCCGAAGAATTCACTGCTCATTCCCCGGCCTTTGGCAACACCACACCCGTGCGTCCCACATATCCCCTGCCACCACCACTCATGACTGCCCCCAAAGCAGTGGTGTTTTCGTCTCTGGTCCCATCTTCTGATGGAGCAGAATGTGTGTCGCGTTGAGATTCACCGGTGCGAGTATGCCTCCCGCGCTGCGGTCGGTTTTTGTTTTGCGGTTTCATAAAATTGTTAATTTGCGGAATCCTTCTTTTTCTTATCGAAAAAGAACCGCCCCTCACTTGTGGTGAAGGGCTGGCTTGTATTCGTCTGCTCTTTGCTATTCGCTATTTAGCTATCCGAGCACAAGCAAAACCTCCACCCTCGCGAGGGCTAAGAAGAAGGAGGCTAAGAAGCAAGTTTATGCGCAACTGACTCATGGTTGGGATTACTATAGCGCTGGCTCCAAAACTGTCAACCCGGTAGTAGCCTCAAGCATGCTCTGCAGGATATTTACCACCGGAGCGGAGGTTCCAGATATTCCCCGAGAGTGCGCGCCTCCGCAATCGCCTGGAGCGCCGGCCTTCCGTCGAGGATCTTTTTGAGCACCGCGTCCACCTTTTCCGCGATTTGCTTTTTTTGTTCACTCAAAATCTCCATTTGTGCCGTTCACATCACAATATCCCATTAAAAAGGTTCGGGGAAGACAGGCAGGAGGCCATGTCTTCCCCAAATTGAATAAATGGCCTCGTGCAAAGTATTTACGCCTGCGCACCCTTCAGAAATGCTGCGCGCATTTCTCGACACCGGAACGGGAAGCTTGCCACGGGGAACCCACCCATCTCCTCGATGATATCCAATGGGTCCAAAGTGCTTGTAAGAACCTTCCCCATGAAATACTCCCGCGCTCCCGCACCGTCGGGGATAAACTCGATTAACTCGGCAATCTCCTGCGCCCATCCGAGGAAATTCTCCCATCCTCCCGCCGCTTCTTCGAGCATATCCCAATCTGTGGTGAGCTCCCGGTTACCTCTCATCTTCTGCCACTCCACACGATCACATCGGAGTTGCTGCAACGCCTTCAGGCAATCAAACCCCGGCTCGTCAGCCCTCGGATTATAGACAGGAATGTGCCCTGCTCCCACGAGCAAGCGGACTGAATGGCAAGGAACCTTCATTCCGCCGCCGAAGACTTTTCTCGCGTTCGCAGTGGCGAAATCGCGAATTGCGTTGAAGAATCTCTCCGGGTCGCCACCTAGCGTGATAACCGCGCGGTCCCGAATTCCGTTCCGATGGCACTCGGAAATCCACGGAGACCCAAAATTTCCTACCGTGAAGTCTGGTGAGAGGAACACGTGCAATATCGCATAAAGCATCGCGCCATCTATTCCTCCATGATGCTCCCCCTGTCGTCCCATCGCTTCGAATGCGGGAATGAGGGCACGAACTTTCTTACCTTCCTTCACCACGCACGCCCGCAGCGACTCTGCCGCCCCCAGAAACGGTCCCTCAAGTTTCTGGTCAAAATCAAATGTAAGGCGATGAGCAACCTTTGGGAAAAAGCGGTGGGCGAACATTTTCGCTTTCGCAAGACTCCCAAGGGTTATTGGCCAAAGCCCATCCTCACTCATCCCGTTGATTTTGACCGCCGCCATTTGGGCGGAGATAAGGCGCACCGTCGGAAGGGGAAGCCCAAGCGCCTCCAGCCCCGAAAGAATCCTCATTGCCGGTAGGATGTAGCTTGGGAAACGAATAGATGTTGCCACCATGGACCCGCCGATGCCTACCGTGACGACTGCATGCTCAAGAAACCTAGGATTTTCCGCCGCATCCACGCAAAAGAGCGGCAATTCGAACACCCCGTCATAGGTTACCCCCGTGGATATTCCGGTAACGGCACTTGCAAAAACACCCATGATTCTTGCAGGGTCAGCCACAAACTTCCTTGCGCGATGCCGTTCGAGCACCTCGGCAACTTCACGCAAGATGAAGCTATCTCCACTAAGTATCTCGCCCTTCTCGAAGTTGCCCGTTGGACCCCCAAACGCCCGGAGCGGCTTCGGGAGGCCTCTCAACACCGCAAGCATTCCGTCAATTCCCGAAGGGACTGTATCCGACTGAAGCAAACTAATCATAAATCAAACTATGCTCCCAACGTTGCTGCATTAATCAACTCTTTCACTTCGCACGTTTTTTAAGAAGTCAAAGAGCTCCAGCATCGGCCACGTCCACACAACATGGTTTCCTCCGGTACTGATTTCATGCGAGGCGGCTCGCCTGAAATCAATACCCGAAACGAAAAGCCTCCTTTTGGAGGAGGCTTGGAGAAATTTCTATTTGTGTTTCGGTGTGATTTCTTACAGTGTGGCTTTTTCTCCCGCCTCCTTGGTGGTAAATCCATAAAATGTAAACCAAAAAACTCTCGCGAAAGACGGAGCGGAAGAAATTCCACGACGCACCTTTTGTGCCATACAAGCCATAGTACATTTATAATATTCTCATTAAAAATCCTGTCAAGAAACCAAAAGGTCCGCAAAAAAAGGAGCAGGCGGACGAGGGAATCGTCCGCCTGCCTGATGGAATTGACTAATAAGCGACCTTCGCCGCTTCGAATGCGGCGCCGATCTCGGGAAGTGCAGCCTCCACGTCCCCTACCACCGCATAGCGGATATAGGGAGGAAAATGCACTCCGAAGATACGTGTCTTTTGCAGCATGAGGAAATTGAACTCCTCTGCCGAGGTGATGTCCCGACCGAACGCCCGCTTCGGCGTGAGCCAGAGCGTGAAGAAACCCGCCTTCGGCTGAACTGCGAGCCGCATGCCTTTCGAACGAAGACACTTGATGAGGAGCCGCAGGCGGCGCGCATAGATCTTTTGATTTGCTTCGATGAGGTGAAAGTGTTTTTCAAACCCCTCAATGATTCCCGCCGCAGCAAACGCTACGAGTCCGGCGTCATCACTTGATTTGATGGTCCTGATATCACCCACAAAATCGGACGAGCCTACGACCGCACCAACACGCCACCCCGTGGTATTCCCCAACGCCTTTGATGCGGAGAATGCTTCCGCCCAAGATAAATTGGGAAATCCAATTGCAACATCGGCAAGCGTCGAATGGTGCTCCGGCGCATGCACAAGCGCCGTGTATGCCGCATCGTTGAAGATGCGGATGTTCTGCGCCTCGCACACCCGACAGACACGCGAGAACCACTCTGCGTCCGCAATTTGCCCCGACGGCGCGTGCGGATAGTTGAGCATCAAAAGACCATCCCGAAGGTTCTCGAGGTCGAAATCGGGGTTGAATCGGAATTTGTTTTTCTGGTTGAGCGGTACCTCTGTGTGGAGCGTGAAGTCCAACAACTTGCACCATGTCGCGGGTACGCCATACCCGGGGTTCGTCATCGTCCGGACCTTGAGTCGCTCATTGAAACAGCGCGACGCGATGATGACCGTCTTCAGGACCGACTTGATGCCAGGTATCGGCAAGAAATCGACGCTCCGCCGCGCAAGATTTGTCCTTACATGCGCCCGCACGAACCGCTCGGCAAAGTTCGGCACTCCGAGACTCCACACGTCCTGGTACTGGTGCATCGCTTCCGCCTCGCTCATAACTGCCACGGCGGCGGCTCGTCTCGCTTCAAGGAACGCCGCCCCCGTCGGCTGCCCAACGGCAAGCGGAATCAGCTTCCCGCCCGACTGCTCCGCCGACCGCTAACCGTGGATTTCTCATGACTGCCCCTTTCATTTGGGTTGTTAGACAACACTCGCACGCGCAACCAAGCGCCGCAAACATCATCCATTGTTTAAATTGTTAAGGAATATGCATACCACTTTCGGCAAGCCTTACCACCCTACCGTATCGGCACGGGAGAATCAATGAACTCCTGTGAAAACCAAAACTATTTTTTTGATACTAAAAGAAACGTCGTCGTATTGAACGGGTCATGATGCATGTTGTAGGAAACGATGTTCAAACCATAGCGCTTCGCCGCAATCTGCGACGCGAGCGTCGCGGTGGTTTTGGGCAAGGTGCCCTCGGCAATCCATTTCGCGCAAAGCGCCGTGTCGTCGCTGTCTTTTCCGGCAACAACTTTGAGCCGCGGATAACTTTCTTCAAGCGTCCGCTTGCACTGGCTCACCGCCTGCGGATGGCCAAACACTTCCTTAATGCCATCCACGCTTTTCACCGACTTGTGCGCCAAAAGACACTGCATAATCTCCATGCCCATCACCGCCTGCACTTTGAACGTATGTTTTGCAATCGGCGCCATGCTCGAAACGTAGGCACCCGAACCGGAATTCGCGATTGCAAATATCCCCAGATCCGTTTTACCCAAACTCACCGCGCCAAGCACATTCTCCGCGGTTACAAGGAACTTCGGCGCCACGCGGCGTTCGGAAATCCCGTTTTCCTCAAGAAAGCGCAGCAGCGCCTCGTGCGTGAAACAACCGCCTATTCCGTGAATCCCCACGGTAAGGGATTTCTTGGAACGCGGAAAGATTGCTTCCTTCTTCTCCATCCATTGGATATTCAATGCCGGTTTTACACGGCTCTCTTTCGCGGTTTTAAAGAACGTCTTGGTCGAGTCCACAAACCACTGGTTAATCCACCGCCGGACACGATCCTGCTCTGCGGGAGAAATCTGATGCATGCTTTGTGCCTGCTTCGCAATCTCCTTTTCCACATCGACCAAAGAAAGTTCCTCAATCCCCCGACAGGCATCACGAATAGCGCCCAGGACATCGTGCGGAGCCTGCTTCACAATCTCATACCGCAGCCACTCCGGAGTGCTGTTCACAATATGCACATACGCACCGAATATGGCGTTCGATGCGGGCACCGCCCACCGCATCAGCTCTTCTTGCGAAGGAATAGGTTTTCCCGAACGCTTGGCATAACTACCGATAACTCTATCCAAAACGACAGTGAGAACTTCCGGAATACTCAAAGTAACTCCCATCATAAAATCGTGCTGGTCTTGCGGGACCGGCGGCAAAAAGGCCACGCCCTGCTTTCTAAAGAAATCGAGAGTTGCGCGCCCCAGAGGATGCTGCTCGCCATGCGAGAAGGTTTGTATTACCGCCCAACGCTGTCCTATTAAAGGAACCTTCGGACCATGCAACGGATGCAAGGAAAGGTGAGCGGCGCCGCTCTCCCCGATAATTCTCCCCACGCCGCCTTTAACAGAGCAAATATCGACGACAAGCTGGTTTTTGTTGAGTTTTTTCCCCCGAAACGTCGAATCGATTGCTTCCCGCGGAATGGAAAGCCATATCACATCCGCTTTCCATGCTTTTCTCCACGCGGCGGCGCTACTGTCCGTATCTATTTCTATAATCGGCGCGAGCGCAACCAAGTGTTGTGCCAAAAAGCGGCCCATATTTCCTTTGGCGCCAATAACCGCTTGTGTAAATTTTGATTGTATTTTCTTCAATGTAATTCTGTTTCCAAGCATAACTCAAGAAACCAAAAAAAGAAGGCCCCCGTCGCGCTGCCGCAACGGGGATTGAAATTGAATGTGGAATGCCAATGCATCCACTTATGATTCGAGCGGCAACGTGACGTCCGCACGCCCGTCAGCCGCCGTGAGCAAGTTGAGTCCAGTTTTGGTGATTCCCCCGAAGAAAACCATGAGCGGAGACCCGAACTTATGAAGCGTGGTCAGATGATGGAGCATCCTCGCGCTTTCGGTCGTTACGCATGCCGTGATTTCCCCTGCCGCACACCGTCGAGCGGCTTCCGCATTGCTGCTCGCATCCACCAAGCGGGCACCGCCGTTTCCTACAAGGTCTTTCACAAGGCGCGCGGGGGACACATGCGTCGCTATGACCATCAAAGCCGGCCTGTCCAGCCTTGATTCTTCGCGCGATACCGCGGCAAGCTGCATTTCGTCAAGCAGCATGTCATAACTGAAGAAAAAGGGGAAGGTTTCCGGATTGTCGAAAAAGATTTCATTCAAACGCCTGAAGACGGCGCATGTCCAGAAAACTCCCAAGGTCCCTTCTTCCTGCACCGCCAAAGCTCTCGTCACCGCCGCCTCGGGCAACTCGCAGAGATTAATGGTTGCCTTATCCTTGATTCCCATCTCCGCGTGCCACTGTTGCGCCGCCTGCGCAATGTTTGTCCCATCGGGCCCAAGCGCAAACGACACCACCTTCTTAACCACTGGTGACCGTAATGCCTTTGCCTTCGCCTCGAGAGTCCACGCTTCGGGCGAAAATTTCGGAAAATTTTTTAACATAACGAATTTATGCTCCCAACGTTGCTGCATTTCCATCAACTCTTTCACTTCGCACGTTTTTTTAAGAAGTCAAAGAGCTCCAGCACCGGCCACGTCCACACAACATGGTTTTCTCCGATACTGATTTCATGCGAGACGGCTCGCCTGAAATCAATACCCGAGACGGAAAGTGGCGAGGAACCGATGTTCCTCACCACTTTTGTTTCACACTACTCTCGCCTGGTCCACAAGGTGCTCCGCAAGTACGCGCATGGGGTCGATGACCGGCTTCCCCAGTTTCTCGATATCTTCCGTAAGCATCGAAAGTTTCGTGCATCCTACAAGGAGCACTTTTGCTCCGTTCTCGATGAGTTGCTTCGCGACCTTCACCACCGCAGCGCTGTCGACATCCACATTTGCCCTGACCGCCTGCACGGCCTTCGCCACCGCTTCCTGCCCCCGCGCATCGGGCAATATCCAATGCACTCCTAAATCGGGCAGTGTACGTTCGTATATCTTGCCGGTGACCACCGGTCCCGCGGCAATAAGACCTACGTGGGCTTTGCCATGCTCCTCAACAACCCGCCGCACCGCAAGCTCCACCATATTCATGACCGGCACCGGAACACGCCCTTGAATGTCCGCAATGCGCATATGCGCCCGGTTGCACGGTATCGCAATCATGGAAACGCCCGCCCGCACCAAAAGCTGCGCGGACGTCACGAGCGCTTCATGATGCTCCGTCGCATCGCGCTCGCTTTCCGGCCCATCCGCACAGTCGGGAACTTTTGGATTGGTGTATGAAACCACCTCCAAATGGTCTTCGTCCTTTCTCGCAGGAGTGGATTCCGCAATCAGCCTCTGCAACTGAATACTCACCAGTGGACTAGTACCCCCCAGAATTCCTATTTTCATGTGATTTTCTTAATTGCTGTGCGCAATCGCGACTTTTAATTATTTGGCCTTTCTTCCATACATGAGTGCCACAGATGGTTCCGGTATCCATCGGAGACGCTCATCTTATCTGCTGTCTTCCTGCCGTTTTCATAAAACAGCGGATAAGATGAGGGACTCCAAAAACAAAACCTCCTCGCGGTGCGAGGAGGTTTTCACTGGCTACTTTGGAACAGTATCTATTCCTCAGTCATACATTTCCAGTTGCCCCCTCGCGAGGCTTGCTAAAGATAAAGCTAAAACTAAAGCAAAAAGTCCGCGCGCCAAAGGAGGGCGTATAAAGCTTGTGGTTATTTTGTACGGCTGGAATCTTTGACATGGTTACCGGTAGAGAATATTCCCCTTCCTCATCCATGTCAAGCTGGTTATCCACAGCCTTGTAGACTCTTGAAACAAAAGGGGCGCTCCCTTGCGGAGAGCGCCTTGTTGGATTGTCGCTATTTCGGTTTTACCTTGGGCGGCAAGCCAAAATAGCGTGTTTTGGTAATCTTCAGCCAATTCCTAATCGCCCCGGGGTCGGCGTTGGGCTGGAAATCGTCATCAGTGTACGGAGGAATGAGCGAGCTCCCGCATTTCTCACAAACGCGCGCGTCTGCCGGAAGTGAAAACCTGTTGAAGTGCCGGCACTCCCGGCAGAAGAAGGTTCTCTGTGTTGCTTTCATAATTAGTGGTTTGTGTCCTCAACGAAGCGTGTAAGCATCTCGAAATCACGCAGTGCTTTTTTGTATTTCCTGCCTCTCTCCGCCAAGGAGCGGTACTGTTCGAGGCACGAGCCATAACCTTTTGTGAACACCTCTTCGCACAGAGGCTCTCCGTCGAGAGGGATATAGGGGGGGTGTTCGCAGACTGCCATATAGCGGTCGACGGGCTGCACTTTCGCCACCAGGTCGGGTCTCTTTTGCCGCAAAAACTTCCGCACCGCGGAAAAAGGCTCCTCGGACTTGCTCATCAGATTGATAAGCTGGCAATGCGGCGAGGGGCGTTTCCTCCAGACCGCCGGGTGATAGAAGTTCAGCCATGAGAACGGATGCGCCGCCATGTAGAGAAACGCATTCTTTTCTCCATTCTCGCCGCCATGACGTCTTCCCGACTCTTTGAGGCGCACCACCGCGTCGCGCACTTTTCCCTCGGCGGATTCAAGTTCGGCGCCGAGCTCCCGGAATACCTTGAGCATCGCTTCGCCTACCGGCTCCGCTTCGTCAAAGAAAAGCGGAGGGGCGTGCCGCTCGCCTTGGTAGCGCGCAGCGAGGAACTGCCGCACGAATTCCTGCATCCGCGACGAATGCACAGACCACCCGTTGCAGTGATTTACGATAGACGTCGGGTCAATCACCCGTATCGTCGTAACGAAGTGGCGTTTCAGTTCGCATGACTCCGCGAGTTTAAGGGCGGGAACAAGCCCGGCGAAAAATCTCGCGGGAATACCTTCGCGGTGCTCGTACATGACGACGCTTATCGTCACCAGGTTCCGAAACTGAAGCGTGAGCGGTCCTTCCATCAATCCCGCAAAGCCACAAGGGCTACCGACAGTGATTTCTTTCATTTTTTTCTTTTCCTTTCATTCAAGCTATTCTCTCAAATCTGCATTTGAAATTATCAATGTTGCTGCTTAATGCGGGAGTCTGTAAAACAAAAAACCCGCCCTCATGGTCCGACGACTGTGTCGGACAATAAGGGCGGGATTCATTCCCACGGTGCCACCTTACTTCGCCCGCCGAAGCTTTAGCGAAGGCGGGCTTCACCTATGCTTCTTCGGGCTTCTCACCAACTCCGTCCTTCGACAAGCTCAAGACGACATTGGTTATCCCATGGTTACGGAGGATGCCGGATTCCCACTCTCGCAAGAATCATCCACGTTCCAGTTACCCGGAACTGCCAAGGCCCAACCCCTCGCGTTCCCGCAAGGGACCCCGGCGGATATTGTGATTTTCAATACCCAACCAGTATAGAACCAAACATATGTCTGTCAAGCATATTTACTGTCGCTGATATGTTCCCATCAATTCCGCCTCGGCAAGCACGTGCCCCGCGAGCGCGCCGTCGAACTCCTGCCGCGCCACGCCGGGTATAAGGTCAATATCAGTATCAAGCGCATATACCCTGAAGAAATACCGGTGCGGCTTCCCGGGCGGGGGACACGGCCCCGTGTAGCCGATTTTCGCGGCGGAATTGGTTCCCTCGACGCTCCGTGTCGGTTTGCTTTCCTCCTTTATGAATCCGGCCACAGGGTCGATGTCCCACACAATCCAATGCGTAAATGTACCGCCCGGGGCATCGGGGTCGTCCATAAGAAACGCAAGGCTCTTTGTGCCCTGGGGAATATTCTGCACGGTGAACTCCGGGTTGAAGTCTCCCCCTTCGCACGTGAACTTTTTCGGGATGCCCTCTCCGTTTTTGAATGCGGGACTGGTGATAAGCATGGCTTCGCAATTTCTAATTATTCTAATTGACCTAATTAACCTAACAAAATCATACTACCGCACTACCGAGCTGCAAGAACAGACATCTTTTGGATATTGGGATGTGAGATTCCTTTAGAATAATTAGAACAATTAGGTTAATTTTTATAGACTCGCCCTCCTCCACTTCTTCAGCATCCCCGTCATCCGCTCCCGGGCGGCGAGGTTTTCCTCGCTCAACGCAACAGCTCCTTCGCGCACTTCCCGCATGATGGCGTCGGGAAGCGCGGCACCCGACTTCGTCATCCCCGGATACCGCCAGGCACTGATGACCTTCCGGATGCGCTCCGTGTCTTGAATCATCACCCAAATTTCCTGCCTCCATGCTTCTCGGCGCTGGGTCCCCGCTTTCGCGGGGACGACTTCGCTTACCACGGTAAGCGAAGTCGGCTGCATCATCGCCACCGTCTTCGGCGCGACTCCCTCCTCGATGCGCTTCGGCGAATGGAGCACCCGCCGCACGCGTTGTTCGGAGAGCCCGTAATAGCGCATCTTCCCGCGCGCATGGTGCGTCCAGTGAAACGCCTTTGGCTTCCTTAACATCAGACTCATAACAACGCGCCTCCTTTGCCGTTCCCCTTCACGCTTTTCTTTTCCGCCTTTTCCACCGCCACCGACAACTGTGCGCTCTCGCGGTACATACAATACTCGCATTCCTTGTCCGCCGCAGGCGCGGTGGATAAATCAAGCACACGCCGGGCGCCGTGTATCGCCTCCTCTACCCACGCATCGTCCCCCTCGTACGACTCAACAAAAATATTGAACGGGAGCGAGCCCTTTATCCCCTCTCCCGTCTCGGAGAACCCGCCACCCTTATCCACCCGCGCGAAGACGAAGTACCCCGTGGGCAACACTTTCAAATCGTTTTTCCGCAAAAGCCATTGGTAGACTTCCATCTGCCGCTGGTATGAATCGTAAATGTTATGCTGGTTCGCACCGGTCGCTTTGTAGTCCACTACCATCACTTCTCCCTTCGGGTTCACCCAAATGTCGTCCACCGCACCAAAGATGTGCATGTCGGTAGGCTCATAATGGTACGAAACGCCGGTAAAGTTATGCCGCCACGTATCAAGTTTTGGATGCGCGAAAGGAATCGCACCAATATTATTGCGCGTCATAATCGGGTGCGGCTCCCCCTTCTCGCGATATACGTCAAATTCCTGCTTTAAGAGGTAATCGATGGCGCTGTTGATGGTGTAGGGTGCCGGCGGCGGACGCTTCACTCCTTTCACCACATCGAGCCAAAAACACCGCGGACATGTCAATGACAATTCTATTTTTGTGCGGGAAAGTTTCTGCATAAACGCGATGCTAATATGCTAATGCATACTAATTATACGAATTTCCATTCGCATTATTAGTATCATTAGTACCCATTCGTATATTGGCATCGTTATTCTTTAATGAGCCGCTTGAATTCTTCCACTATCGGTACCCCGTCGGGACTCCCGCCGTGCCCGAGCGCGGTGTAATACGCGGCCCAATCGGCAAGCACGAGCGAGGTTACCGCCCGTTCCAGCAAACTCTTGCCACGCAGCGCAATCTCCGTTGCCTGCAATTTCCTTGCATGATAGAGCTGATGCAATATGCGCATCCGCTTGCGCACGCGGGGATCGTCGTTCTCGTCGGTAATAAAGAGAAAATGAAAGCGCTCCGAAAGCGCTCGCGTTTCCGCCGTTACATCGAATCCATTCATCTCGTTATGATTCAGCTCCGGCAGCACATTCATATATGCAGGAACTTTCCCCGTTTCATTGAATTTTATCTTCCAAATGTACGAGAGTGGCGCATTCCGTGCCGATGCATAGATAATGGGAACTTTCCCTTTTAGCGTGGCGGCAAGTTTCTTGCCCTTGGATTCAAACGCAGCGGGGCGCAGCGTGCCTAAAAGCTGTGCCGCGTCCCGAATCGCCGTGCGGTCGCCCGCAAGAGAGAAAAATGCCATTAAGCTGAACCCCAATGCCATACGCGGTTCAAGTCCTAAATCGGGAAGCTGCACATACGGTACGCGGAAGCGCTTCGCGAGTTTGAGGAGTTTCCCTCCCATTGCGATTACCGCGCACGGCAGTTCCCGCCTTCGCGCCTCTTCGAATGCGCTGACCGCTTCTTCAGTGTTGCCGGAATACGAGCTTGCAATGATGAGCCGGTCGCGGATATCAACCGGCGGCAGCCCGTAATCGGAATACGTCATTATGTCGATATGAGGGCGCACAATACGCAGCAAATCCGCCGCAAGGTGCGACCCGCCCATGCCCGCCACAAGAATTTTTTTCCGCCGCACCAAACGCGCCGCGTTCTCGATTTTCGGCAAAAACGCGAACTGTTTATTGAAGGTTTCAATCGCCTCGTAAATCTTCATGCGAATGCACTAATCTTAAAGCGAAAATCGTAAATCGTAAACTGGAACCCGCTTTTCGGTCAGCGTATCTCGAACGTCCTAAAATCCCCGGCGGGGCACTCCTCTTCTTGCACGCGTATCACGCGCGCCCCCCGCGGCCCTCTGGAGCACCACGCGACGAATGCTTCAACGGATGTGGCGCTCCCCTCTGCGGCGATGAAAACCGAACCGTCGGGTTCGTTCCGCACAAATCCCGCAATCCCAAGACGTTCGGCCGCTTTTCGGGCCTCAACACGGAAACCCACTCCCTGAACATCACCTTGTATTCGCAGCGTACAACACTTCGGTAAATTCATGGACGTATGTCCCGCAATCCCACCACCGTCGCAAAACGGCCCTCTTTCTCGCCCGTCCGCCCACTCCGGACATGCGAGAAAAAGCGAGCGTCACGTACCGTGTCCTGCGGCGCAATGATAATATTTTCTTTCCGCACACCCGCCGCCGCGAGCTGCGCCGCATTCCAGCCAGGAAGATCAAACGCGCAGCCGTCGGTTGTCGCCTCTATGAAACGCTTCCATTCCGGCACAAACCCCGCGCAGCGCTCCTTGGGAAAGTGGTACGACTCTTTCCGCACGCCGGGACCTATCCCCGCGAGAATGTCGCTGGGGGAAGAGCCGCACCATTCTTGCATCTTTTCCACCATGCGCTGCGCAAGGAGTTTTGGCACATTATGCCGACTCACGTGTGCAAGTCCGGCAACATTCTTGCGAACATCAAAGCAAAAAATCGGAAGACAATCTCCCGTAAAAAGAAAGAGAAACACTCCCGGCGTGTTGGTGACGAGCGCTTCCGGCATCTCGCGCGTGTTTCCATAGGCCATTCCCTGTCCCCGATGCGTCGCATCGACACGCTCCACGCTCACACCGTGGTGCACGCCCACGCTCACGCACGATTCTAACGAGATATGCGAATTCTGAAGAAATGCAGTCCTATTTTTTATCACCTCCTCCTGCGTGCCCCATCGAAATGACATATTTCCTTCCGAAACTTCCGAGAAACCATGGAAAAGCTTCGGAAATTTTTTCAATTCCTGCATTTGCTGCATCGTGATTCATTTCTTATCCTCCCTCGCACTTGAGATGTGTTCCAAGGCGTATTTGAGCGTTCCCCCTACTTTCTTACCCGGATTAAAAATACCAAGCGGGTCGAAACAATCCTTCACTTCCCCGAAAAGCGCAGCCGCCGCCTTGCCGTACATTTTCGCAAGGTAGGGCGTACGAATCATCCCGTCGTTGTGCTCCGCCGTAATCGTGCCGCGATATTTGAACACGAGCGCATACACCTTGTCGGAAATCTGGGGAATGAGCGCGCGAATTTCCGGCTTCTTCAAATCCATGAGCGGGATGATGTGAAAATTGCCGTCGCCGGGATGTCCCGCAATGGTGTAGATGAGACTGTCTTTGTATTGCTCAAGAATTGCGTTCAGTTGCGGTAAAAACTCGGGAAGGTACTGGGGGCGCACGGCAATGTCGTCGATGAAAGGCGCGGTATCCCGGTCTTTGATGTGCCCGTGGAGGAGCGCAAAGCTCTGCCGCCGGATACTCCAGTATTTTTCCTCTTCTCCTTTGTCTTTGACCGCGCGCACCGGTACGCGGAAGTCGCGCCGCACCGCCTGGACCAGTTTTATCGTACGCGCGCGAAGTTCGCCTTCATCATGCGCAGTGAGAGAAACAAGCAAAACCATTTTCGGGATTCCCCCGCCGCTAAGCACCATGCCCACTTCGGGTAAAAACTTCCAGATAAGCTTAAAAAAATCTCCTTTCATGGAGCGGATGAAACCCGGGAGATACCGAAGCACCACACCGAGCGTCTTGTCGTCGTAGGATTCGATGCTCTCCGGTTTGAAAGGAAGCAGCGTGTTCACCAGTTCCCCGATATGCCGAAGGTCACGAAGAAAAATCACTATAAGCTGACTATGCGCGGGCCGCGGCACAAGCCGGAGCGTCACTTCCGTCATAAGCCCAAGCGTCCCCTGCGACCCCACAAAGAGCTTCACCGGGTCGAACGTGTTCCCGTCCCACACGTTCCAAAGGGAATATCCGGAGGAATTTTTCGAAACGTCCGGCCGCGCGCGCACAATCTCCTCGGCGTGGCGCTCAAGGAGTCGCCGCAGCTTCTTCCACGCCATCGACTCGAAGTCATGCTTCTTCGCACACTCCGCAAGCGCACCTCTGGACACCGGCTTCACCACGTGCTCCTCGCCGTCGGCGAGCACCACTTTGAGCTGTTCCACATACTGGTCAGTCTTCCCGTACTGGAGCGTCTTTTCCCCGCCCGAGTTATTCATCACTATGCCGCCGATTGCGCAAAGGTCTTTCGACGCGGGATACGACGGATATATAAGCCCCCGCTTCGCGAGTTCCGGCTCCAAGCCGCGGAAATAAAGCCCCGGTTCCACCACCGCATATGCTTGCCCTGATCCTGCTGAAGAGTCCTTGATTTCCTTGATGCGGTTCATGTACCGGGTGAAATCCACCACAATTGATTCCGAAAGCGGTCCCCCCGTCATGTCCGTTCCCGCCGCGCGCCCGGTGAGCGAAATTTTCTTCCCTTTCTTCCGCGCGGCGCTTACGAATTTCACGAGTGCTTTCACGTCGTCCGCATCTTTCGGGAACACTACCGCCTCCGGAGTCACCTTGAAAATCGAGTAGTCGCGGCTCCGGCTCTCAAGCGTCGCCTCGTCGGTTGCCACGTCTCCCTTTATTATTTTTTTGAGTTCGTCGGCAAGCATCATAGGAGAAATCGCCAATAATACGAATTGAGGCGAATAACGCAAATAAGAATTCGCATCATTGAATCTATATTAGCATTATTCCCTCCAAAGGCGGGCAGGCGCGATTACTACTCTTATTTTCTCATTAC
Organism: uncultured Candidatus Saccharibacteria bacterium; assembly: GCA_964646415.1. Classification (GTDB taxonomy): domain Bacteria; phylum Patescibacteriota; class Minisyncoccia; order UBA6257; family 2-01-FULL-56-20; genus VGJV01. The sequence goes on along the minus strand of CAZYEL010000019.1, from coordinate 3,680 downwards.
TACCGGCTTCCCTTCGACAACTTTCACGAGCGTCGAGGGTTTGCGCACCAACTCCCCGCCGTCCACGTAGCAATCCACCTTCGTTCCAAAATATTCTTTCGCCTCGCAGAGAGCTTTCGCCGGCGGCTTGCCCTCAAGATTTGCGGAGGGCGCAACGAGCGGGCCGGTTTTTATGAGCAATTCCCGAAGCGCCTTCTTGAGCGGCACCCTGAAAGCAACATACTCCGTCCCGCGATGGAGGTATTCCCATTTCTTGTCGCGCACGGGAAGTGCAACACTCACACGCCCTGGCCATGCACCGCGGAGAAACCTCGTAATCGCCGGAGATACACGCACGCCAAACCGCGCAAGTTCCCGCAGTGAAGCAATGAGTACAATCATTGGTTTTCTCAAATTCCGCTTCCGCAATCGATATATCCGCGCCACCGTTTCAACCTTGAGCGCCGAACCTACGATACCGTAAATCGTGTCCGTGGGAATGACCGCGACGCCGCCATGCTTCAAAACCTGCGTGACGCGCGCGTCGCTGAACGACTTTGCAAGAATCAGGTGCTCCATAGATTTTCTATAATTATAGTAAGCAAATTCACAATATGAAAACCGGAAATCAATGCGATGGCATGGGCTATGCGCTCATCACGCGCGGTCCTCGTAGAAACCGGTTCACAAAAGTAGTCGGCTCTTGCCGCATTTTCGACGGCAGGACATTCCTTGCGATAAAGTTGAGGATATCGATGCGGTAAATTACGTGCCAAAATCGAGTACGATGCCCGCCACTCCCAAAAAAGCAACTTGAGCCACTGTGCCATCTGCGGCGAGGATGGCTCAAAAAATTTCAATATCTCGCAACAGATTTACTCAAGCGTTCTAATACTTCGAAGTTTCCTGTGGTATGCAATCGCAAACCGGTGTGCCTCGTCACGGACTCTGACGAGCGTCGTTTGGGAAATACCCTCCGGTATTTTCCCCATAAACTCGTTCTTTTTGCGTTCGGGTCCCTTTGCGATTCCCACAATGGGAATCTTGAGGCCCGCCTCATCGAGAACTTTTCTTGCCGCGCTCACCTGCCCCCTGCCGCCATCAATCAAAATAAGGTTCGGCAATGCCCAAGGGTTCAACCTCGAGATTGCCGAAGGTTGAACCTTGAGCGCATGGTGCTTAAACCGTCTTCGCAGCACCTCTTTTAACATTCCCACATCGTCGGATTGCATAACCGTTTTGATTTTGAACTTCCGATATTCGTTTTTATCCGACGCATCACCTCGGAATACCACCATCGCTCCCACCGCCGAGGTGCCGGATATGTTTGATATATCATAACCCTCGATGCGGAATGATGTGATCCCCGAGGTTAAGCCTCCGTATCGAGGCTTAACCTCGGGGATTTCCGCATTAACAAGAGCGATGTCTTGTATATGCCGCAACGCGAAAATCTGCTTGCGTAATTGTGCGGCTTTTTCAAAATCCAATTCATTACTTGCTCTTTCCATGGAACGCTCTAGTTCGCGAATCACGCTCTTTTTCTTGCCCTCAAAAACCGCAATAAGCCGCGCTATGTTCTTGCGATACTCTTTTTTGTTCGCTGTCCCAATGCACGTGCCCGGGCACAATCCCACTTGATAATCAAAACATGGCTTCCTCTCTTCAAGGTTCGACCTTGAGATTCCCAAAGGTCGAACCTTAAGGGTTTCCGTAGGGTGGATGCTCCACAAGAAGATTCTTCTCAAAATCCGCATCGCCTCACGTAGGCTTGAGGACGAAGTGAAAGGTCCAAACACTTTGGAAGGCTTAGCCTTCTTCAAGGGAAGGCTAAGCCTTCCCACGATATCCTTGCCCCGGACAAGAAGCACCCGTGGGAATGTTTCCCGCGTGGTGACTGCCACATAGAGAAAACTCTTATCATCCTGTTCGCGGATGTTGTAGACGGGACGTTCTTTTTTGATAAGCTTTGATTCGAGTATAAGGGCCTCCAGCGCGGTATCCGTTTCCTTGTACTCGATATCCCGAACATCCTGCATAAGCTTTTCTATCCGCCCGTCGTGGGCGCGCCCTCCTTCGCTCCCGCCGTCGCTAAAGCTATGGCGAGCAAGAATAAAATAACTCGAAACTCGCCGGCGCAAATTCCCCGCTTTGCCAATATAGAGAATTTCCCCTTTAGCGCCGCGCATTATATATATGCCCGGCTCGTCAGGGAAAGTTTCTATGACGCGCTGTTTCAAATTTTCGAATGCTGTTTTTGACATAAAAGGCCGATTCCCCGTTTTTCTCAAAGCCATCTGCCCGCATCTTCTCTTAATATCTCACACGTACATTCGCTCATTCGTGCGAATGAGCGAATGTGAAAAATACGATAATAATCATCAATCCTCACAACAATACAACGACTAACTTCATAATAAAGAAAGCGTATGACGAACCGCCGGTTTTTGCGAAGATGCTAATTTGTAAAACATTTGAGAGCTACGCTGATTGCACTCAAGAATATCGCATGCGCCAAGCACCCTCAAGTGTTTCGATGTCGCTTTAAATGAAAGACTTATCTCGTCGGCTATTTCTCCCACAGACGCCTCGCCATTGCGCTTTATATATTTTAAAATCGCGAGCCGCCGCCGATTTGCGAGCGCCTTAAGAGACCTTTCAAGCTCTTTCATAAGTTATGATAAATTCATATTAGCGCCGCCTTCTATTATGCGCTAGTTATGTATCAATCTTACTACATTCGTTCATTCGCGCGAATGAACGAATGTAGCGAACGCATATATGTAATAACTGGCTCTTAGAAACACGCTGTACGGAAAACGGATTCCCTTAGTGAAGCTTCCCTAATCTGAAGACTTGGGCTTCCTCCCGAGTAGAAATCAACAGTTGCATTCATCCCTCGGGCTAAAGCCCGGGGATTTCTGCGAGGGATTAAATTCTAGAAAAATGCGCCGGAAAATGTAAATCCGCCGTAGCTTGCGCCAGGCGGATTGGTTGAATTTTTACTGTTTTGTTGCCTCACGCATCCCGCGCGAGGCAACCCATTTTTATTCCGCGTGCGATTCCTCGTCAATCACGCGGAAATTGAACCTGCTGGCGAAGTGAATCGCCAGGTGGTGCATGGGGCGCGTTTCCCCATCGTCGACGACGTAAAATACGTCTTCGACGATGTTGACCAACACACCCTCAACCCTCTGACCATGTGCAGGGTGATCGAATTCTACCCTATCACCCTTCTGCGGCTGTTTTTGCATAGAGCTTTGTTTCTTCTAAATTTTCTGCATCCCTCTCATTCGCTCATTCCTGCCTACCGGCAAGCAGGCGCTCGCCTGTCTCATAGTAAACAGGAATGAGTGAATGAAACCAGAAAAAAACAAAGCGCTATGCAAAATGTTTTTTAAAAGAAGTACTGGCTACGCTCGCGACGAGAATAGCTCGATAAGACCAATCCCAAGGTTCGACCTTTTTGCAGATTCAAGGTCGAACCTCAAGTCTCATTGAGCTATTCTCGTGCAACAACAGGCGCGCCCCGTGGCGAACACAAGTGAGCTTTACGGGGTTCCAACGATTTTGCTGTTTCAAAGAACTCCCAAAATAACGCCATAAATATAGCATACTTTATGCTGTCCTATCAATCGCACCGTGAGAGCTTGGTGAATAACGCAAAAAAGCGCCTCATTCGGGTAGAATGAAGGTTATGA
>CAZYEL010000018.1:0-19564 GCA_964646415.1 uncultured Candidatus Saccharibacteria bacterium | reverse complement strand
TCTTCTTCTGTCACCCCTATCATGCGTGGGAGAAAGGGAGTATTGAAAACGTGAATCGAGCCATACGGCGCGATGTTCCCAAGGGATCAAGCATTGCACACTATTCAAAGAAATTCATGGCGAATCTGGAAGCGAAGCTCAACCGGAGGCCGATGGAGGTACTCCAGTACTGGACGCCCGCAGAAATGCTCGGGCGATACCGGAAACGAATCGCGAACAACAAAAAACGCGCCGGAGCGCGATGCAAGAGGGTGTCCTAATTGAGGGGGTTGGGTGCCAATTTACAAGTGGATAATTTATAGCACAAAATATAAAAATGACAAGTTTTATGAGAAAAATCAAAGGCGCCACTCTTGCGAGGGGCGCCGATGCCGTCCGGGAAGGTTATCACTCCTCCTCCCCCTTAATCCCCTGCCTGTGATAGTACGTAAGCGCGGCGCGCGAATGGCGCAAGACCGCTTCATCGAGCCCCGCTTTGAGTCCGTCCGCGGTGTCATACTGGATACAGCTGATGAGCGCACCGAGATATATAAGTGCCAGTACCGGCCAGAGATAAGGCGAGGTGATAAATGCCACCGCGATAAACATCGCGGAGAGCGACGTCACGAACGCGGTGAACATCCAGAAACTCACGCTCATCGCGATGTTGATAAGCCGCTGCGGCACACCCCCGAAACTGATGGCGAACCATGCGGTGCCCAACACCATGACCGGAGCGATAAGCGAGGAAATCACCGTCCCCACCGACTCAAGCGGCGTACGCCGCAAACTTTCGTAGATGAAAATGGCGGCTACGACGTTTATCCAAAGCACAGTCCGGTGCTTCCGAATATTGTCCTTTATAAACGCTTTTTCTTCCTCTTTGAGTTCAGAAGAAAAGAAGCCCCGATGGATAAGCTTGAGAAACCATGCAATCGGTTCCATGGTCGTTTACGTAATATCCTTAAACCCCTCGAGCGCCTTCGCTTTGTCGTGATCGCGTATTTTTTCGAGCGCCTTCGCTTCGATCTGCCGGATGCGTTCACGCGTCACGCCGAACGCCTTCCCCACTTCTTCGAGCGTGTGGGTTACGCCGTCTTCGAGCCCGAATCGCATTTTCAAAATCTTTTGCTCGCGTTCGGTGAGGTCTATCAAAATGTCGCGGATAAGGTCGCGAAGCAAGGCGCGGGCGGTGAGCTGCGCGGGGGTCGCGTTTTTCTCGTCGGGAATGAAGTCCGAGAGCGTGGAATCCTCCTCGTCGCCGATAGGCGTCTCAATCGAGAGCACCTCCTGCGAGATTTTTTGGATGTGCCGGATTTTATCGACGTCGAGCCCCATCTCGGCGGCGATTTCCTCGGCGAGCGGCTCGCGTCCCAACTCCTGAATCAGCTGGCGGCGCATCTGGGTGTACTTTGAAATCGTCTCCACCATGTGCACCGGAATCCGCACCGTGCGGGACTGGTCCGCCAAGGCACGCGTAATCGCCTGCCGAATCCACCAGGTAGCGTACGTCGAAAACTTGAACCCCTTGCGGTAATCAAATTTCTCCACCGCCCGCGAGAGCCCGATGTTCCCCTCCTGAATCAAATCGAGGATGGAAAGATGCGGAGTACGGTTGATGTAGCGCTTCGCAATCGAAACCACAAGCCGGAGGTTCGCTTTCATGAGCCGCTGCCGCGCCTCTTCCTCTCCCTTCTCCACGCGCTTCGCAAGCTCGCGCTCTTCGTCTTTGGTCAAAAGCGGCGTCTTCCCGATTTCCTTCAAATACATCTGCACCGCGTCCGGCACCTCCCCCTCGAACGAAGTCGCCTCCGCAAGTTCCTTGCCCGTCACCTCTCCCTTCGAGATATCGATAAGCCCTCCCGTTTCCACGACTTTCACCCCCGCTTTTTCAAGGCGGTCATAAATCTCCTCAAGGAACGCCACGTTCTCTTCGATGCTCGGGAAGTGGTAAAGAATCTCGTTGTCGGTCACAAACCCGCGCGGACGCCCGCGGTCAACAAGCTCCTGAAGCGCATACTCGTCAGGGCCCTTCCTGCCCGTTTTCTTCTTCGCCTGCTCCGGCGGCTTCTTGGGCGCACGCTTTTTAAGCGCCTTCTTCGACGCCTTTGTCCGCTTCACTATTTTCTTCTTATGTATCCGTTTTTTCTTCATCCCGTTAGAGATTTGCCAAAGCTCATTTTGTCACTGGTGGTGCCCTTTATAGTTTATCTCAAAATTACCCCACTACTCCCGCGTATATCTCTAACGGGATTCAGAATCCCTACGCCCCCCCGCGCACGCACTAATTTATGCATTATGCGGAATCTTTCGCAATTCATCAAGTGCCGAGCGTACCGCCGGCTCGTCTCCGCGCGATTCCGCGAGCCGCACCGCCCGCGTCAGTTCTTCGCGCCGTCTGCGAAAATGCTCCTTCTCCAGCTCCTCGCGCAGCGCCCCCGCCTCCTCTTCCGTGAACGTTCCCTCGCGCAGAAAAACTACATTCAGCACCGCATCGAGTTCGGGGTCTCCGCTCGCCTTCTTCCCCTCGCGCAGCAGTTCGAACCCCCGACGATACAGCGGAGGGAAATAGTCGATACACATCCCCGCAGCGGCGAGGTCTCCCCGCGCAACCGCATATGCCAATACGCGCTCACTCAAAAGGTCGAGGCGGCTCCCCGCCTTCGCCAAGGCTTCTGCGGGCACAGCGTGCACGGGAGCGTTGAGTGGTGCCTTCTCTTCTGCCAATTTTCCCACCTCCTCGCGAAGCACGTTTTCATCAATCGCAACCCGCCGGGAAAGTTCCTTGAGCCAAAAGTCGCGGAGTACCGCGCTGGGAATCGCCTGGATTTTGCGGAGCACCGCCCGCAACCGCGAAAGCCCTTCCCGGTCGGAGAAATCCGTCACGCCGGACAAATATTTCTCGAAATAGAAAAGCGGGGCGGGCTTTGCCTCTACGACCGCCTGTTGCATTGCCTCCGGGTTTGCCGCCGCCGCCTCTGCCGGATCTTTCACATCTTTCCATGTCACCACTTTTACGTGAAAATCTTCCGCCTGGGCCAAATCAATCGCGCGCTCCCCCGCCGCCCATCCCGCCTCGTCGTTATCGAAAGAAAAAACCACTTCGTCGGCGACCCGCCGCAAGGTCTTCAGATGGTCCGCGGTGAGCGCGGTGCCGGAACTCGCCACCGCATTCGGTACTCCCGCCTGTGCGCTCATGATGCAATCCATCTGCCCCTCGACAATGAAGGCGCTCTTCGCGTCGCGGATGGCATTCTTCGCCGCCCAAAATCCGTAGAGCAGTTTTGATTTCTGGAATATCGGCGTCTCCGGCGTATTCACATATTTTGCGATTTCTGGAGCGGCCGGCCCTTCGACAAGCTCAGGGCGAGGCAAAATCCGCCCCGTAAACCCCGCGATTTTCCCGAAGTGATTATGAATCGGGAACATCACCCTCCCGCGGAAACGGTCTATCACAAGCCCCCGCTCGGTACGGAACGCAAGCCCCGCCTGGATAATTTCGTCGGGGGTGCATCCGCCCGTGTTGATGAGATGGAGCGTAAGCGCTTCGGGACCGGGGGGCGCCCAACCCAATTCGAATCGGTCAATGGTCTCAAGTTTCAAGCTGCGAGAATAAAGATAGTCTCGCGCAGGCGCATACGCCGTAAGCTGCGTGTGGTAAAAATCTTTCGCGAGCGTGTTCAGCTCATGGAGCGCACCGGTGAGCTTGTATTCCGAAGGGTTCAGCCGTTTCAATTCCACGCCCGCTTTTTCCGCAAGCACCCGCAATGCCTCGCCAAACTCCACGTTCTCATACCGCATGATGAAGGAAAAAACATCCCCGCCCAAAGCGCACCCGAAACAATGCCACGACTGCCGGTCGGGAGATACCATAAACGACGGCGTCTTTTCCTTGTGGAACGGGCACCGCGCCTTGAAATTCTTTCCCGCCTGCTGGAGCTGGAGATACCCTCTCAAAAACTCGACAATATCGAGCTTTTCTTTGATGAGTTCTACCGGGGTGGACCCTGCCATTGTTCCCCTATTCTATGCCAGTTGACGGAAGAATGGCAACCGAAAACCGGCGCCCATGAGAGCCTATGCCCACCACCCGAGGATAAGCCCGAACACCGAGAATATGACGAGTTGGTATCCACTCTGGATTAAGAAGCGCGCCCAAGCAGTTTTTGCGGAATCGTTATTCCACATGGAAACTCCCGCAAGCACCGGCACCACGAACGCCGCCCAAATCCATAACGCATTTTCGAATCCCGACGCATCTTTCCATCCGCCGATGTAACACGCGAGCACCCACACTTGGAACAACGTGAGAAGAAATTGCACGAGATAAAGCTTCCCCGCGCCCCGTTGCATTTTCTTCCGCGCCTCCCCGTCGGCGGAATCCGCCCCGATAATCTCCATCCACTTCTTTCCGAAAAGCGGCCCGTACCACACCGCACCGATAATCATTGCAAGCGCCGCGCACGTGAACACCGCCCAATAATTGATGGTCATATTGTTTTTTAAATTATACCGCCGCGCGCTGCATGCTCAAAACACACATGGCAGCGGAACATTTGGAGTAGTTTTCGGAGCGGGATAAGGGAATCTCACGCGCTCACCTGTGTTCGCTTTTCAAAACCCTCGGTTTTGAATGATTTCCGACACAGGGAACCGAGCGCGGTTCCCCGACCCCCTCCGCTGTTCGATTCCCTTTTCATCCAACAAACAAAAAGAACGCTCATGAGCAGTGTTCTTTTTGTTTGCACGAGCGGGATAAGGGAATCGAACCCTCGTCTATAGCTTGGGAAGCTATCGTACTGCCACTGTACTAATCCCGCATTGCCCACCGTAGCTTTAGCGACCGCGTGCCGCCGTAGCTTCAGCGGTGACGCAAGGAGGGCCTTCGTCCCGCCTTGGCGGGGCTTCGGTCGCACACCGCGCCATAGCTTCGGCGACGGAGCGCGGGCAAAGCCCGCATGTGCATCGCGAAGGCGAGGTTGTTTGATCTTCTCAATTCTACGTTCTCCTTTCTCCTTTCTCAAGTACTCGCCTACCCCATATCCCCTTCTCCCTCAAGCGATATGAACCCGAACCCGTGATATGCACGGATGTTGTAGTCGACGGAAGAAAGCTTGTCGTGCACCTCGATAGTGCCCTCAACGGGCGCCACGATTCTCCCTCCCATGCGCAGCTGCTCTTTCCATGCAACGGCGATGGAGTCGGAAGACACCCACGAAATAATCCGGTCGTACGGCGCATACTTCGAGTGCCCGTGCATGCCATCCCCCGTCACTATCTGTATCACTTCCTTTTCCACGACGCCGCATTTGCGGATATTCCCTTCCGCAAGATTGCACAACGGCAAAATGCGCTCCATGGTGACCACCGTGGAACGGGATTTTTGTCCCTTCACCATACCATCACTCACCACGTGTCCCAAAAGCGCCGTTTGCCAACCGGAACCCGTCCCGATTTCGAGCACGCGGTCTCCCGGCCGCGGGAGGAGAAGTTCAAGCATAAACGCAACAGTGAAGGGTTGGGAAGTGGTCTGCCCGAACCCGATGGGGAGCGGATAGTCCGCGTACGCCTCCGCCGCAAACTCGGCGGACACAAAGTGCCGACGGTCCACTTTCTGGAAGGCGCGAATTAACGAAGGAGACTGGAGAACGTGCTGGTTTTCGAGGGTTTTTAGCAGGTCGTCTTTCGTCATAGGTAACCTTCTCATAGTGCCTTTCTCCCAAAAGCTCGTCAACCCCTAATCGCCGTCCCGCTCATCCGTCACCAGCGGCACGAACCGGAACCCGTGGTAGACCCGGATGTTATATTCATTCGACGAAAGCTTGTCGTGCACTTCGATAGTGTCTTCGACGGGCGCCACGATCCTGCCCCCCACCCGCAACTGCTCTCTCCATGCGACAGGGATACAGTCCGTGGTTGCCGCCGATATAATCCGGTCGTACGGCGCACACTGCGGGTATCCTCGCGACCCGTCTCCCGTCACCACCCGCACTGCGTCTTTCCCCACCGCGCCGCACTTCCGTATATTTCTCTCCGCAAGCTCACTCAACGGCAAAATGCGCTCCATTGAAACCACCGCGAAACGGCAGCTGTATTTCGTTTTCGCAACTCCCTCGGTCAGCACATACCCCAAAAGCGCCGCCTGCCAGCCGGAACCCGTCCCGATTTCGAGTATGTGCTCCCCCGGCCGCGGGAGGAGAAGCTCAAGCATAAACGCGACAGTCAGCGGTTGAGAAATGGTCTGTTCAAATCCGATGGGAAGCGGGTAGTCCGCGTATGCTTCTTCAATGAAATCAGGGAGTACGAAATCGCGCCGATCCACCTCGTGAAAAGCCCGGATCAGCGACGGGGACCGCAAGACCTGATACGCCTTAAGTTCTTCAAGCAGGTCGTCCTTCGTCATAAGCCCAACCTTTTAATGGTGCGCCTCCGCACGACCTCCGTCAACCCCGTCAGAGATCCTCGCGCAAGCCGGGGCAGGAATCTACGATTCCTTGCCTCTGACGGGGCAAACCTCTCGAGCGACGGAAAACTTTACTGCTTTGCTTCCAATCCTGAACCGTTCCAGCGGAACCCCGGTGCGAGCATTATCACGCGCTCATGCCGTTTCGCTTCTTCGAGCCAATCCTGAAGCTTCTCCCCCCGCAGGAAAAGTTTTCCCGTGAGGATCTCGCGCTCCGCCTGGGGCACAAGCACCATTGCGCGAAACTCTTGCGCGTTCACTCCATACGCAACATCCGCGGCGCGCACAAGGTCTGAATCGCTCAAGAAAGAATCCACGCGCGCCGATACCAAGTGGTCTACCTCCGCTCCCACTTCATGCCGGACACCCGCGCGGACAAGCGATTCTTCAATCATCCCCTCGAGCACCGCGCGCTCCATGTCGGCAACGGGCATCGTGCTGCTCACTCCGTACATCGCGCTGCTCTTTTCGTAATATGTCCTCATGGCGCGGTATTGGTTCCAAAAATCGCGGGCAAAGAGAAAATCTCCCCCCACAAGCGCCACGGGGTAGTACCCGGCGCGCACGAAGAGTACTCCGGCAACCGTACCCGCGATGATTGAAAAAAAGATAATGTAGCGCCGCATGTTATGGTGATACCCCAGGAACAAAGTCCTCCGTCGAAGTCGGCTCCTTCGGCACAAGAATCAAAAGCTTCTCGCCAGCGCTCCGGTAGTTAAAACGGGCGCGCATTTCCTTCTCCAGATTCTCGGGCTGCGTGAAATATTTGAGATTCGCCTCAAGCGCCGCCGATTCGCTTTTCGCTTTATCGAACTTCGCCTCAATGCCCTTGAGCGACTGCTGCGCAATGTTCCCTTCCACAAAAAACCGGCGTATCTCAAACCCTATTACCGCTATTACCAGCACTAATGCAAGAATGGCAGCGATTCTCATAATGTAAACTTACCACTTATCGCTTATCACTCAAAGCTTTCCACCAAAGGCGGATCCGCCCCAGGCGGAAAAGCTACTTTTTGAGTATCTCCCGAAACACCTCGGGGCTAAGCCTCACCCGCGCGTGCTCCAAAAGTTTTTTCTTTCCTTCCTGCTGCTTCTTCCACAACTTCATTTTCCTTGTCCTGTCGCCGCCCGTTTTTCCGAAATTGCCGAGCTCCTTCCGCATCGCGGGAATCGTCTCGCGCGCAAGGATTCTTCCCTGCGCCCGCGCCTGAATCGCCTGCGCAAACTGCTGTCCCGGAAGCAGTCCTTTCAGCCGCTCCACGGTCTGCCGCGCCTCGTGCATCAGGCTTGATTTCGGCACCACGCGCGTAAGCGCGGGCACGACTTCGTTCGCAAGCAACACTTCAAGTTTCTCCACATCCCCCTCCGCCTCGCCTTCAAGCTCATAGCTAAACGAGGCGAATCCCGCCGACGCGGATTTTACACGGTCGTCGAAATCGCGTATCAGCTCCCGCAAGGGCATCCGCGCCGTGAGCGTGAGGTGCGCACCGAGATTCCGTATCTCATCCACGGTGAATTCAAACACATGCTGAAGCCCCAACACCTGATTCAAATAAACGGGGGGGACCACGATTTCAAGCCGGATCATCGGCTCCCACACCTTGTCGGGCTTATCGGGAAAATCCTGCGGCTGCGTAATCACCCGCGAGGCCCCGTGTTCCTCAACCCTGTATGCCACCGAAGGGAAACTGGTAAGAAAAGAAAGATTGAACTCGCGCGCGAGGCGGCTCGCGGCGATTTCGAAGTGAAGCTGCCCCAGAAACCCCACCTTGAAACCCCTGCCAAGCGCCTCGTTCGAATCGGGCTCAAAGTACAACGCGGGGTCGTTCAACTTCAGCCGCGCGAGCGCCCGCTCAAGGTCCTCGAACTCGGACCCGCTGTCCGGGTAAAATGAGATGAACACCACTGGCTGCGGCTCGCGATACCCCGGCAGCGCAAGGGTACGGATGTTGGAAACGGAAGACGGGAAATCCGACTTCCGATATCTGACGATGGTATCGCCAATCTTGACGAGCGCCGGCTCCTTGAGTCCCGTCGCGATATAACCAATCATACCCTCGCGAAGAGTGTCGCACACGGTAAACTTGGGCGCGAAATACCCCACTTCCTTGACGCGTACGCGCCCGCCGGTTGCCGCAAGATACACTTCATCTCCCCCGCGAATCTCCCCGTTATACATCCGGACAAAAGCAACGATTCCCTTATGGTCGTCGTACAGCGAATCAAAAATAAGCCCGCGGGAAATCGGCAGGTTTCCCTCCGGCGTCAAGCGGGGCGGGGGTACTTTTGTAATAACCGAATCCAGCAATTCGCGTATGCCCGCTCCCGTCTTCGCCGAAATGCGGAGGATGTCCGCGGGTTTCTCCCCGAGAAGTTCGGCGGTGGCTTCAATAATCTGCTCAATATGCGCGGGGCGGATATCCACTTTGTTCACCGCACCTACGACCCGGAGTCCCGCGCGCCGCGCCGCCCGCAAATTCGCAAGCGTCTGCGCCTGAATGCCTTTTGTTCCATCCACAAGAAGAACCGCTCCCTCTACCGCCATAAGCGCCCGCGACACTTCATACCCGAAGTCGGAATGGCCGGGGGTATCAATCAAGTTGAGAGCGTATTCATCAGCGAATAACGAATTATCCTCCGAATTTGCGAATGGAATAATTCGCTTATTCGCATCAAATTCGCTATTCGTTAATGAAGGATGATACTTCATGCGCACGGGTGCCATTTTTATCGTAATGCCGCGCTCCCGTTCCAAATCAAGCTGGTCAAGATACTGCGGGCGCATCGAACGCGCCTCCACGGTGCCGGTAATCTCAAGCAGCCGGTCCGCAAGCGTGGATTTGCCCGCATCGATGTGGGCAATGATAACGAAGTTTCTTATGTCATCCATGAAAGTGCCGGCTCCGCGATATACTACCCCCTTCCCTGCGCATGCGGAAGACCCATTAGTCCTGCACACGCTCAAGCGTGAGGTCCACCACCAGCCGTCCGGGCGGATCGCTCGTTGTGGAATTCCATACCGGCAAACCGGTTTCGCGAAAACGAAAACCCACGGGAGCGCTCACCGTGAAACGGTATTCCCGTGCACTCCCCGCCTGACGCTCAAACACAAAACGATACTGCGTGCCGACGCCGGGATTCACGAATAAGCGATGGGCGTAATCCAACACAATCTGCGTTCGCCCTCCGCGCGGAGTTACCGTGCGCGTCGCGAACACCCGCTTCCCCGACTCGATATGAGTGGCAACTTGGGGGAACGCCACGGACTCCTCCGTGCCGAGCTCAATCTCCGCAAGAAGCGGGTCCGAGGAAAAATTCCTGTATTCCGGACGCACCGGCACCGCCACTGTTTTTCCTCCGGAGAAATTCGCAAGTTCCGCGCGCGGAGGAACAAATACCTGAAGATAATCGTCGTTCGGTAATCTGTTCCAGGAATACGGACTCTTCCCACCTTCATGGCTGCGGGTAAGAACAAGGTGGTTTGTCACCACTCCGTCCGTATTAATCTGGCTCTCCCACGTCACACGCTGATTCATAAAACCGTCCGTTTTCCCGCCACCCACATTCGCATCCACAATCGCAAGATAATCGCCTTCGAAGTCTTCGGGGAGGCGCATTACTTCACCACCCAACCCATATTGCTCAATCATGCTCTGAAGCGGGGCGTCGTCCACATATACCATAATGTCCCGGCGCGAAACCCAATCCGAAAAAAGCCCCGCAATCTCCTGCTTCACCGCCGGGTCAAGCGCGCCAAAACGCTCACGCAAACTCGCGAATATTGCGGAAAGCGCCTGCTTCGGGAGAGGTTCTCCGGAAGCTTGGCGCGTTTGCACGTCGGTCTGCAGCACGGAAAGAAAATTGTCTGCATGTAATGTACCTAACCCGGGAACTTGGATAGGTCCCGTGCGGGAAAGTATGTCTGCCACCACGCGCGGCGATACGGCAATTATCCCGTCGAACGTGGTGGATGCGCGCCGATACAATTCCGAACCTTCAAGAAATCGCGCCACATGCGCGGCGGAGGTCGGAAAGTCGAAAAACCAGTTCGCATCCGCCGCCTTCCATCGGCGCATTACTCCCTGAAGCGGGCGCGGCGGGACAATATTGGCAGAAAATGTGCGGTCCGCCTCAAGAATATCCCGCACCGTGGAAGAAACGGCTACTCCGTCCCGCGTCGCTACTTCCGCAAAACTCCCGAGGAACCCCCCCGCAGGACGCATCTCCGCGGGGTTTTGGAAAAGCACCGCAAAGCGGCGCCCTTCGGGAACCCGCAACCACGAAAGCCCTGCGGTGAGAAATTGCCCGAGGGAACCCGCATCAAAAGAAAAAGGCGCTATGGACTCCGGAAACGATGCCTCCATCCCGAGACCGTCGGCTTGCGACGTAAGCGACTGGGTCGCCGCCCGGATCTCCTGAAACAAACGGGCGATGCGGTCAAGGCGCTCCATGACTCCGCTCCCATCCCCCTGCAGCAGTGCTTCAAGCGCATGAGTTTCGACATACTCCAAATCTTCCGATACCGCGATGCCCGCTCCCGCAAGAGACGATATGCTTTGAAACAAGGTCGGCACTCCGCTCACAAAGGATTGGACCGCCCCGAATGGATTCTCCGAAAACCCTTCCACGGCATCGCGCGCGCGCCCGAAACTCTCGCGGGCGCCGGAAGTATCGAATGCCTGGAGATCCCGTACTCCTTCGCTGATGCCGGAAACGCTGCGCTCTACCGAACGGGGGAACTCCCGCGCGGAACCGATAAAAAATACGCCTGCCACAACGACTGCCGCGAGCACGAAGGTTACCGCAATGCGCATCACGTGGGGATGCCCCGGCATGGGCCGTGAAACATTCGCCCGGGGCGAAGAAACGGTTCGCGAACGGGGCACGGCGCGCACGTCCGCATATGAACGGGATTGACGCTCGGGTTTCGGCATTTGGTTATAATAGCATCATGCGCCGTCACATCCCTTCTTTTCTCTGCGCGGGCATCATGCTCATTGCCGCACTGCTTCTCACATGGGGCGCGTATACCGATTCTCCGGTAATGGACGAACTCGCCCATATCCCCGCAGGATACGCATATGTATCCGCACTCGATTACCGGCTGAACCCCGAGCATCCCCCGCTGGTCAAAGCCCTCGCGGGGTTCCCGCTTCTCGCACTCAACCCCGCCTTCCCGGAATCCCTCGCGGCGTGGCAGTCGGACATAAACGGCCAATGGAACTTCGGGACCGCGTTCCTCTATGAATCCGGCAACGATGCGGACCTCCTTGCCCGCGTCGCGCGCGCAGGCCCCGTCATCGTCACCCTCCTCGCCATCCTTTTCCTCTATATGTGGGCGCGGGAAACGCTTGGCAATATGTGGGGGCTTCTCCCCGCAGTCTTCTTCGCGCTCTCTCCCATCGTCCTTGCGCATGGGCATTATGTTACGACGGATGTAGGCGCGGCATTCGGCATCATTATCGCGACATACGCTTTTCTCCGGTTCTTACGGGCGCCTTCAAAGCACAACCTTTTCATCGCGGGCGTGGCGCTCGGCGTCGCTGAAATCGCGAAATTCTCCGCGGTGCTCCTTATCCCCTACTTCCTCATACTTGCGGTCCTCAAAACACTCCTCACATCCCCCCCCACGGCAAAAGAATACATCGGCGAAGCGCGAAGGTGGATGGGACGGACACTCCTCGTGGTATTCACCGCATATGCCTTCATCGTTTACCCCGTCTACGCGCTCTTCACGCTCGGCTATCCGCCCAAACGGCAGCACGCCGATATCGCAGCCACGCTTGCTTCGTTTGAAGGCGGACCGACCCCCTCGGGCGCCATATGCAAACCCCTCCGCTGTATTGCCGATCTCACCATCGCCGCGACAAAGAATCCCCTGACCCGCCCCCTTGCGGAATACTCCCTGGGAGTTCTCATGGTTGTACAACGCGCAGGCGGAGGGAACACCAATTATTTTCTTGGAAAGGTATCCGGGGTCGGGTCGCCCTCCTACTTTCCGATGGTCTACGGGATGAAGGAAACGATCCCTGCGCTTCTTTTCCTATTGGGTGCGTGCATCATCGGGTGCGCAACCTTCATCCGCAGCATGCCGCGGCGCATCCGCGCCATCCCGGGAACCATAGAGAAGAATTTTGATGCGTGGGCGCTCGGCATCTTCATCGCACTCTACTGGACATGGAGCATGAAAAGTAATCTGAACATCGGCGTCCGCCACATCATTCCCGCGCTTCCGTTTATGTACCTCCTTGCCGCGCATGCTTGGAAAGCCCAGCTTACGCGCGCACTTGCCCTTACCCGCGCGCACACTGCCTCCTTTCCGCGCGCAGCATCGGCAACGATACAATGGACATGCGCGATACTCCTTGGATTCTGGCTCCTCACGGAGGTTGCCCTTGCCGCACCTCACTTCCTTTCCTACTTCAATGAGCTCGGCGGCGGCACACGGAACGGCTATCGCTACGTGACCGACTCGAACTATGACTGGGGGCAAGACCTGCTCCGGCTAAAAAAATGGGTGGAGCAACGTAATAATGACAACAACCATGACAATGACGTGGAAAAAATCGCCGTGGATTACTTCGGAGGCGGCAGCCCGCGCTATTACCTCGGCGGCAAAGGAGTTGAATGGAAATCCGAAAAAGGGAACCCGGTTGCGCAGGGCATCCGTTGGCTTGCGATATCGGTGAACACCTTCCAAAACGCAATCCAGCCGACGGCAAAGGGATTCGGGCGCAAACCGGAAGATGAATATAGGTGGCTCACCGCACTCCGCCCTCCCGCACCCGGCATGGGGAATCTCCCCGTTCCGGATTTCCGCGTAGGAACTTCCCTGTTTATTTACAAACTCTCAAGATAGCCATTAGCCACGAGGACTTAGCCATGAGTAGGACTTAGAACTTAGCCACTTGGCTACTTATAGTACACCCTGTTCTCCACCCTGAAATCCACATACTGCAGCTTTTGCGGGTGCGGGAATTGCCCCGACTCCGAGAAAATCTGCCGGACCGCATCGGCGATGGCGGCGAGCGGGAACCGCAAACTGAAGTACAAGCGGGGACCATTGAGCGTCACGACTTCTACTTCTTCGCGAGAGAGGTCCTCAAGCCGCACCTCGCCCGCCACCGCACCGCTCTCACGAAGCACCAAGAATATCTCAAGAAGATTGCCCATCAGATGAGAGGGCAATGCCACCGATCCGATGCCAAGCGTCCGGCCCGAATAATCATGGACGGTCTTAAGCAATCCTCCTTCTCCGTCGAGCGCCCGCGCGAAAAGTACTCCGCTTTTGTCGAACCACCAGCATCCTCCCGGCGCGGAATCACGCGGAGTAGCGTCCGCGGCAACCGATCCCCCTTCTGCGTCCGTCTGCGTCCCGTCTGCATAGTTCCGCGCTGGAAAGAGACACCACACCCCTACCGGTACCCGTTCTGTTACCTGTACCCGCACGGTCCGCGTAGCATAACTTTTAGAAATGGTGAGGCTCGCCACCGCAGGAAGTAAAGTAATGTTTTCCCGCGCAAACTCCGGCCATGCAAACATACGGTTAATACCGAGAAACTTCGCGAAGTTTCCTTGAAACACAATTCCCTTCGCCACATCAAGCACCGTTTCAGTTGAAACGCGCACGTTCCCTTCTACCACCACCTTCCGTACTTCGAGGAGGGGGGAATACCACACGAGCCATACGGCGCCGATAAGAAGCAATCCCAAAACTCCGAAACCGCACATCGCGAAGAAACGGTACCTTCGCCGCTGGCGGACCCGTTCGGAATCGGAAAGATAGGAAGAGATTTTCATTGGTTAATAGTTGAAAGTTTTTGATTTTTATCCCCTATGACCAATTACTATTCCCGAACTCGCTCCTACAACCAACAACCGGCAACTAAACGAGGATCCTCTCCATCAGCGGATTCAGCCGCGTAAGAAGTTCATAGTGCGTCGTGCCGATTGCCCGCGCCGCTTCCTGCGCGCGGATTTCTTCCCGGCCGCTCTTTCCCAAGAGCGTTACCACGGTCCCCGGGCGACAACGTATTCCGGTAACATCAATCGCAGTCAGGTCCATCGAAACGCGCCCGATGACTTTTGCAAATTTCCCGTCCACCAAAACATTGCCGATGCTCGAGAGTGCGCGCGGGAATCCGTGCCAATACCCGATGGGCAAAATCGCCATCGCTCCCGCATGACGCATCCGCTCGGTAGCGTCATACCCCACGTAGTCTCCCGCGTGAAGCCGCTTCACTTCGCTTATCACTGTCTTCCAATGCAACACCGGCTTCAAAACCATACGGGGAAGCTGCATCTCGAGTTCGGGCGACGCATGAAAACCGTAGAGTCCCATCCCAATCCGCACCGCGTTGAAATGGTATTTGGAGTTGATGCTCGCTGCTCCCGTTGCCGCCGCATGCGCCGTAAGATTGCGGAATCCTGCTTTACGGAGCATCCGCAACGCTTCCTTAAACTTTTTGCACTGGAGCTCCGTGTATGTGAGGTACGTCACGTCTTTCGCTACGGCGAAGTGGGTGAAAACGCCCGTGAGCGAATGGCGAGTGGCAAGTGGCAAGTGGCTTGAACCCGCTTTTTGCCCTTTGCTATTGGCTATTTGCCGAATTACCTTCGGTAATTCTTCCACATAGAACCCCTGGCGATGAAAACCGGTATCAACCTTCAGGTGAAAGGATGGGACTGTTTTCGAACGCACAAGCGCTTTCAGCGCCTCAAAGTTCGACACGCTCACCGTAATCCCGCAGGCTGCGGCATCGGAGAGCCGCGCAGGGAGCGTCGGCCCCAAAATAAGTATGGGTTTTCGGATGCCTTCTCTCCGCAAACGATTTCCTTCCACAATCGAATCCACGCAGAAACCGTCCACGCCGCAACTTTCCGCGAGCTCCGAAAAAGGCGCAAGCCCGTGCCCGTAAGCATTTGATTTTACAACCGCCCACAACTTGGTTTTGGGTTTTATAAGCCCGCGGAACACGCGGTAATTGTGGAGCGCCGATTTTCGGCTGATTTCTATCCAAGTCCGAAATTTTTCCGAGTCATTAGCCATTGATCATATGCGAGCCATTAGAAATTAGTGATGCGAGAAATTCTAAGCCTTAGTGCCTGCCGGCAGGCAGGGTAGGTAAAGTTAACCACTATTAGCTATCTATAATTTCTTTTCCGACATATTTTTGAAGAACTTCCGGTATCATAACCTTGCCGTCTTTAGTCTGGTAATTTTCCATGATCGCTATGACCGTCCGCCCAATTGCGAATACGGTAGCGTCGTTCATGTGGGCGTATTCCGATTTCACGTCTTTCGCAGACCTCTTGATTTTAGTTCCCAATCTACGCGCCTGATAATCAGTCATGTAATCCGCGGAATGGGTCTCCCTATATTTATTCTGGCCGGGCATCCACGTTTCTATATCTATATGCCGAAAATCCGGATCCCCCTGATCACCGGTCGAGCAAATTACAACTTGATACGGAAGCCCCAGCTTTTGCATCAGATATTCCTGAATTGCGACGAAGAAATTCTGCTCGGTTATGCCATTTTCGGGCGAGGTGAATGATTCCATCTCAAGTTTATCGAACTGGTGAACGCGAAAAATGCCGCGCGTGTCTTTTCCATAACTCCCCGCCTCGCGCCTGAATGAAGTTGAAAATCCCGCGTACCGCAAAGGCAAATCGCTTTCTTTGATTGATTCATCCATGTGCATAGGCCCCATCGTGTGCTCGGCGGATCCGGCAAGATACAAATCATCAGAGGCAATGTGATATCTTTCCTCTTTCGGTTCGAGGCGAGCCATTTTTTGCATGACGTCCGGACGGATCATCACCGGAGGCACGACTGGGACAAACGGCTTCGCGCTATATCCTTTTTGAACTCCGTCCGCCACGATCCTTAAAATTTTCTCGTCCGTCAAAATACTCAACCCGAACTGAATGAGCGCGAATTCTAAAAGCGCCGCCTCGTTTTTCAAATACCCGAAACGCGCGCCCGAAACTTTCGCCGCCGTTTCCGTATCAATAAGATCGAGGACCGCGCCAAGCTCCATGTAATCCTTCGGCGTAAAACCAAATTTATTCGTCTCCCCTATTTTCTTAATTACCAAATTGCCAGTTTCGTCCTTTCCCACTGGCGTGTCTTCGCTCGATAAATTCGGGATATGCATCCAAACATCCTCGCGTTTTCCTTCAAGCTCACGAACTGCCGCTTCCAATTTTTTGATTGACTCCTTGTTTTTCGCGCCCTGTTCTCTGTTTCTCTCTTTGCTCAATTTTTTTTGATCCGCCCGCAGGCCGTCTAGCTCTGCCGTAATAGAACGCCATTCAGCATCAAGCGCCAAAAATCGGTCAACCAATCCTTGATCGGCATTTTTAGCCGCGATCCCCTTTTTCACGCGCTCCGGCTCATTCCGTAGAAAATTGATGTCCAACATAGTATCAAAATAATATCCCGCTTCCAGTTATATTACTATTTTTTTCACCTCGGACTCGAAAAACTTTTCAAGGTGCGCTTTCGCCACCGGTTTCTTTAAGAAACGCAACGGAGCTTTAGGAATGTCGTGCAAGTATACAAGCTGTTCCAAAAAAAGGCGCGCATTGAACGATGCACCATACTTCCGTTCCGCAAGCGTAATAATATCTGCGAGCGAAGTATGCTGTTCACACAGAATAAAATAGATATCCACGTAATCCTTGAGGGTTCCCCTCCTGCCAATGGTATATACCTTCGTCGCGGCAAGTTCCGGAACATCAAGCATGCGCTGTCCTCCGGCTTTTACTAGTGCACGGACGACGGGAAAAGGATAATATAAAAAAGTAAGCGCCACCCCGCGAATCGACACCGTCAGCTGGTCGGAATTGTTTACGAGCGGTCGCACTGCACCCCTTCCAAAAATCTTTTCGGCGAGCGGTAAAAGGTTCTTGGAAAGCTTTCGCGGCGTAAACAAATCAAAGTCCACCGATATGCGGTGGCCGATTTGGAGCGCCACCGCCGTGCCTCCCGCGAGATAAAAATGCTTGAACTTCGCAAGAAGGGGAAACAGCAGTTTGCCCTGTTTAGTGAGCGCGTCGAGATGCATGGCGTGAAGTCACATGACCAAACACAAGGGCGGCAAGCCGCAACGCGCCAGGACGCAGCGCGCTCTTGGGAAACGAGGCAATGGCGCGCCGCACGCCGTCTTTTCCATAACGCGCGGCAAGCCACCGCCAGTGCTCCAATGTTCCATAGTTGATTGCTTGCGCAACAATCGTCTTTTTATCCCGTTCCGCATCCAACGCCCGTATGTTATGCGACCAAAGGATTGGCTCGAAAAAGCGGGGAATGCGCGATGCTTGCCTCATATAAATAATTTTATCATACTCTCAGAAATGTAAGAAGCGCGCCTCCTTTCGGAAAACGCGCTTCGTTGTTTGCCCGCCATAGCTTTACGCGAAGGCGGGGTGGATGAGCTCGCACGCTCATCCGGTTGTCGATACCTTCTTCCTACCACTTCCCAATTCCTTTTACCTTATAGCGTTCCGCCTCTTCGAGCGTGAAGAAGTAGAATGCAATGCGTTGAGAAGTAGCGTTATTAGGAGGACAATTGTCAATCACTGTAACAAGCCCGGCGGCGGAAGCCATAACGAAAGCTATATCAAGAGCGCCCGCATTCGTGAATCTGTCGCAGAATATAATTTCTCGCTCGGGATTACGCGCTACTACGCGCCCGTTATCGCCCATCTCGAGATTTGCCTGAAAAATCGTATCACCAGGCATATCCCCTGAAATGGTCCCGTTATCGCATACTTTCGTCCCACGCCGCTCCAAAGACATGACTTTCTTATTAATTTCAAAGACGGCCCAATCACCCGACTGAAGTCGAGTGGATTGCACGCGACTTCCCTCTGATTCAATTACTACGAACATACTTCCCTTTCTATACTCAACTCGCCTGCTGATCCTTTTGGATCGGGTTGGGGTTCAAGCGAAAAACCCATAATAAGATAACTGTGCAATATAATGCCACTAAAGATTATGGAAGTCAATATCCCCAAGAACGCTTGAAATTGCTACACTATCCGCATGGTTCGTATTGAACATGAAAATCCAGAGGAGCTGAAGAAAAATATAAAAGAAATCTTCGGGCGGCATTTAGATCTTTCTCACTACAAGATTTTCTTTTTCGGTTCCCGCGTTACAGGCAGAGGAGATGACCGCTCCGATATTGATATTGGCATTCTCGGCAACGAGCCCGTCCCGCGGGATGCGATCGGAAAAATTCAAGACGACATAGAAGAATCTGATATACTATATGATATTGATGTTGTGGATTTTGCAACTGTCAGCGATAGATTTAAAAAAGTCGCCATGGAAACAACAGAGTATCTAAAATGACAAAGGACTCTGCGCTTACTGAAGATTTCGAAAATGCGCTTGAGCGGTTCCGCGAAGCCCTTTCAGCCCCCGCCACGGAGTTACATCGAGACGCTACAATCCAGCGCTTTGAGTTTTGTTTCGACCTTGCTTGGAAGTTAATTAAGGAAGTGTTGGAAACAAAACGAGGAGTTGTGTGCAATTCACCAAAAACCTGCCTACGGGAAGCGTATAAACAAAAATTCATTGAGGAATACGACAAGCGATGGCTCGCCATAGCGGACGACCGCAACCTCACCGCGCACACGTACAACGAAGCACTTGCAAAAGAAATCTACGAACGCCTCCCGAAAGCGCTTGAGCTTTTCAATAAACTCCGCGATACACTTTCCGCATCAGAATAAATCCCGCGTAGATTGCCATTTGAATCCGAACACTTTTGCAGTATCGTGCGAGCATGATAAAAAAACCGCCGTCATCTGACGGCAGCCGAACGAGGCGCACTTGCCATTTTGCGGGGGAAGGGATACTCGCTCCGCGCAATCGCGCATGCACTTGGCAGGGCGATTGCCACCCTCTCTGAAGAACTCCGCCGCAACGCGGTGCGGGGCAAGTATGACCCCCGCAAAGCCCACCACAAGGCATATGTCAGGAGAAAATATGCAAAATATCAGGGGATGCGCATCGTACATCACGTTTCCCTTCGGGACTTCGTGGAGCGGATGCTCATGGATGACCTCTCTCCTGAAGCGGTGGCAGGACGGCTTCGCCACCTT
>CAZYEL010000017.1:0-20415 GCA_964646415.1 uncultured Candidatus Saccharibacteria bacterium | reverse complement strand
AAAGAAACAAAAAACACCGCGGTGAGCGGCATTCTAATTGAGGGGGGCTGGCGCCTGTTAAAGTGACGTCGAATTATAGCATACTTTTATCACTTTGTCCAGATGCGCGAAGGATAACTCTCGTCTATAATCAGGGCAATTATGTTCTCCCGGATTGATGTGCAAAGCATTGTTGCCGATGCCCGCGTGGCAACAAGAAAGCGGCAATTCGAGGATTTGGGTTTCCGCGGGAAGATAGAGCATGTGGCGGTGATGGACTCTTATGTGATTGACGCGCCGCTCAACCAAAGACAGCTTCAGCGCGCGGGGAAGCTTCTTGCGAATCCGCTGCTCGAAACATTTTCCATAGGTGCACTCGCGCCGACGCAGGAGTTTGACTGGGTGATTGAAATTGCGCCGCGTCCCGGAGTGACGGACAATATAGGCACGACGGCGCGAGAAGTACTCGAGGATGGGTTGAGAAAAAAGTTCAAGGCCGGTGAGAAGGTGTATTGCTCACAGGCCCTTTTTATTTCGGGGAAGCTTTCGCGGGCCGACGCCGAGCGGATTGCGGAGGGGATACATAATCCGCTTATCCAGCGCGCGACCGTGAAAAGCAGGAAAGAATGCGAGCGGGATGGCGGGATGGGGAAAACAGTTCCTAAGGTGAAACTGCGCGCCTTGCCTGCCGGCAGGCAGGTGGGAGGCGGTGTCCGCAAAGTAAATCTGGAAGTGGATGATGCGGAGCTTGAAACAATCGGGAGGCAGGGGATAGAAGATAAAGGAGGGAGGCGAGCTTGCCCGCCGGAGCTTCAGCGGAGGCGGGGCCCTCTTGCGCTCGACCTTGATGCGATGAAAGCAATACGCGACCACTTTCGCGCATTGAAGCGAAAGCCGACTGACGTGGAACTCGAGTCGCTCGCGCAGACATGGAGCGAACATTGCAAGCATACGATTTTCGCGAATCCGCTCGATGAGATACAAGGCGGGCTTTTCAGGGAATATATCAAGGCGGCGACGGAGAAGATTATGGAAAAGAAGCCCGGGTTCTGCGTTTCGGTGTTTAAGGACAACTCCGGCGCGATTGCGTTCGATGACGAGTATCTCATCACGCACAAAGTGGAAACGCACAACAGCCCGTCGGCCCTGGACCCCTTCGGCGGCGCAATCACCGGCATTGTGGGCGTGAATCGGGACACGCTCGGGTTCGGGCTCGGCGCGAAACCCGTAATCAACACTTATGGTTTTTGCTTCGCCTGCCCCGAGGATATTCGAGGGGTGAATCCAAAAGACACTGTCGAGTTTTTTCGCGACAAGGAGCGTACCCAAAAAATATTGTCTCCGCGCCGCATCATGGACGGCGTGGTTGCGGGAGTGAATGCGGGCGGAAATTGTTCGGGCATTCCCACACCGCAGGGATTCGTGTGGTTCGACCCGCGGTACCGCGCGAAGCCGGGAGTGTTTGTGGGAACCGTCGGATTGATTCCCCGGAAACGAGGCGGGAGACTTCTCCATAAAAAAGGCGCACGGCCGGGGGACTACATCGTGATGGCGGGGAACCGCGTGGGGCTGGACGGTATCCACGGCGCGACGTTTTCCTCCGTCGCGCTTGATGCGGGAAGCCCCGCGGCTGCGGTGCAAATCGGCGACCCGATTACGCAAAAAAAGCTTTCCGACGTTATCGTCAAAGAAGCGCGCGATAAGGCTCTCTACTCAAGTATTACGGACAACGGCGCGGGGGGGATTTCGTGCTCGGTTGCGGAGATGGCGAGGGAAGTCGGCCTGCCTGCCGGTAGGCAGGGGGGATGCAAAGTGTCGCTCGATAAGGTGCCTTTGAAGTACCCCGGCCTCGAGCCGTGGCAGATATGGATTTCGGAATCCCAGGAACGGATGACGCTCGCGGTGCCGAAAGAGAAGTGGAAAGAGCTTTTCTCATTGTTCCGCAGGCGCGGCGTTGAGGCGACGGTAATCGGTGAGTTCACGGATTCGGGGCGGTGCGTGGTGGAGCACGGTAAAAAAATAGTGATGGATATCGGCATGGACTTTCTCCACGACGGGTGGGTGCGGCGCGACATGCAGTCGCGTGCGGCATCCGTCCGGCACCATGAGCCGCCGAAGGAATCACCCGAAACATTTGAGCGCACCGTGCTTGCAATGCTTGCGCGCCCGAACATCGCGAGCTTTGCGCATATCTCGAGCCAGTATGACCACGAGGTGCAGGGAGGGTCGGTGGTGAAACCGCTCGCGGGACGGGGGCGCGTGAACGCCGATGCGACAGTGACGCGCCCGCGCCTTGATTCGAAGCAGGGGGTGGTGCTCGCGCAGGGGCTGTATCCCACCTATTCGGACATCAACGCGTACGATATGGCGGCGTCCGCGATAGACACCGCGGTACGTGCGGCGGTTGTGGCCGGGGCAGCGCCGGATAGGATTGCGCTTCTCGATAATTTTTGCTGGTGTGATTCCTACAACCCGGAACGCCTGGCACAGCTTAAAGACGCGGTGCGTGCGTGCTACGACACGGCGGTTGCCTATGAAACTCCGTTTATCTCGGGAAAGGACACCATGTTCAACGACTTCAAAGGATTCGATGCAGAGGGGAAGCCCGTTGCGATTTCGGTGCCGCCGACGCTCCTTATTTCCGCAATCGGCATCGCCGCCGATGCGGCAAAGTGCATTACGCTTGATTTCAAAATGCCGGGCGATGCCATCTATATTATGGGCGAAACGCACGACGAGATTGGCGGTAGCGAGTATGCGGTGATGCAGTCCGAGCGCGCGAAGAAGGACTATCTTGGGAACAATGTGCCGCGCGTGCATGCGGAAAAGAATAGAAACATGTATCGCGCGCTCGCGCAGTGTATTGCGCGGGGACTCGTGGCGTCCGCAGTAAGCGTCGGACGGGGCGGGTTCGCGGTAGGGCTCTGTCGCGCGGCGCTCGGAGGGATGCTCGGCGCCGATGTTTCCTTGCGGGAGATGCCGGGTACGCACACGCGGGATGATTTCGCTCTTTTTTCCGAATCCCAGGGGCGGGTGCTCGTGAGCGTGGACCAGAAAAAGTGCAAGGAATTCGAGGCGCGCATGCGGGGG
This sequence comes from uncultured Candidatus Saccharibacteria bacterium, assembly GCA_964646415.1. Taxonomy (GTDB): domain Bacteria; phylum Patescibacteriota; class Minisyncoccia; order UBA6257; family 2-01-FULL-56-20; genus VGJV01. The sequence continues at coordinate 17,346 of CAZYEL010000017.1, read as the reverse complement.
AATGCATATGAGCATGTCGGCACGGTAACGAAGGAAGGTGCGGTGCGCATCCGCGGATGGGACGGAACGCAAGTCGCGCGTATCGGTCTTCGTGCGGCGCTTGAGGCGTATCGAGCTACATTCAGAGGATACTAATTAACCGCGATGCTAATATACGAATTCATGCTCATGATACTAATGAAGAATTCCATTCGCATAATTAGTACACATTAGTGTATTGGCATCGTTTATTATGATTAAACCGAAAGCAATAATTTTTTCTGGATACGGTTTAAACTGCGAGGAGGAAACGAAAGTCGCCTTCGAGCGCGCGGGCGGCGAGGCGGACATTGTGCATGTGAATGACCTTGTGGACAGACTCGTCTCGCTCCGGCGGTATCAGATTCTCGCGGTTCCCGGGGGATTTTCCTACGGTGACGATACCGGTTCGGGGAAGGCGTACGCGAATAAAATGAAGAATCATCTTGCGGAGGAAATCGATGCTTTTTTTGCGAAAGACAAACTTGGTATCGGTATTTGCAACGGTTTCCAGATTTTGACGAACGCGGGGCTTTTGCCGGGGGCGCTTACCTACAACGATTCGGCACGGTATACGGACCGATGGGTGGATATCGAAGTTGCGGGCGAGAGTCCGTGGCTCAAAGGCATCACTCGTTTGAGCCTTCCCATCGCGCACGGCGAGGGGAAGTTTGTGGGGAGCGAGCAACTGCTCAATGAGCTCGAATCCCAAAAGTCCGTCGCGTTCCGCTACGTGAAGGGGGACATATGCGTGTGGCAGAGTCTCCCGTCCAATCCGAACGGCTCGCTCCGCGATATTGCGGGTGTCCTCGCGCGGGGTGGTAGAATACTAGGGTTAATGCCGCATCCGGAACGGGCGCAGTTTTTCACCCAATTGCCCCATTGGACGTATCTTAAGGAAAAAGCAGCCCGCGGGGGGAAGAAGCTTCCGAAAGACGGTCCCGGACTTCAGATTTTCAAAAACGCGGTGAACTACTTCAAATAAACGATGCCAATATACTAATGTGTACTCTTGCCTGCCGGCAGGCAGGAATTATGCGAATGGAATTCTTCATTAGTATTATTAGCATGAATTCGTATATTAGCATCGCGTACTATGAATGAAGTGAAAGAAAAATGCGGTGTCTTCGGCGTCTATGGCAAAGGGCTCGACGTGAGCCGCCTTTCCTATTTTGGTTTATTCTCGCTCCAGCATCGCGGGCAGGAAAGTTCAGGCATGGCGGTTTCGGACGGAGCCCTTGTCAAATCGCACAAAGGTAAGGGGCTTGTCGCGCAGGCATTCGACGAAGAGACGATAAAAAATCTTTCGGGGCACATCGCCATCGGGCACAACCGGTATTCAACCTCGCTCGGCACGGGGCTTGAGCACGCGCAACCGATTATCGGGGAAGGCGCCACGCTCGCCTTGGCGCACAATGGCAATCTCCCGAGCATCATGGCGCTTGTTGCGTTTTTGAAGAATGAGGGGGTCGTGACCGACAACAAATCGGATTCGCAGCTCATGGGCGACGCCATCGGGCACTTTGTGGCGAAGGGGCTCCCGCTTGAAGAGGCGGTGCGAAAGGCATTTCCGCTTTTCACAGGTTCCTTCTCGCTCCTCGTGATGGATAAAACGACGCTTGTAGCTGTCCGCGACGAGTGTGGCATCAAGCCGCTCTCCGTGGGGCGTATTGACCAGGGATATATCGTTTCTTCCGAAACGTGCGCATTTTCCACTATCGGGGCGGCCTTCGTGAAGGACGTGATGCCCGGAGAGATGGTCGTTTTCGACGAAAAAGGAATGCGCTCGTCGCTTCTCACTCTTTCCTCGCACCAGAAACTCGATGTGTTCGAGTTTATTTATTTCGCCCGTCCCGACAGCATGCTTCTCGGCAAGTCCGTCTATGAAGCGAGGAGGAATTGCGGCATAGAGCTCGCGAAAGAAGCGGAGATTATCGCGGACGTGGTGGTGCCGGTGCCGGAGACCTCCATTCCGGGCGCGATAGGGTATTCTCACTATTCAAAGATTCCCTTTGAGATGGGCATTGTGAAGAACCGCTATATTCACCGCACGTTTATCGAGCCGGATGAGAAGCTCCGCAATCAAGGCGCGAAGCTGAAGCTTGCGCCGCTCCCCGCGGTTTTGAACGGCAAGCGAGTGATTGTGGTGGATGATTCGGTAGTGCGGGGGACGACCACGCGGAACCTTATCAAAGCGATTTTCGAGGTGGGCGCGAAGGAGGTGCATCTCGTTATCACCTCGCCGCCGGTCTGCTACCCGGACTTCTATGGGATTGACACGCCTGACCAGAGACAGCTTCTTGCCTTTACGAAAAACGTGGATGAGATACGGGAATTTTTGGGGGCGACCACGCTTCATTTCCTTTCGTACCGCGGGCTTATCGCGGGCATCGGCGTACCCGAGGAGCAGCTGTGCACCTCGTGCCTCACCGGCATGTACCCGATTGACCTGCGTGAGCGGAAGAAGGAGGTTCAACCCGCGTGTATCAAAGTGCTGCCGCATTCGAAGTAATTTTGAGTCGCCCAAGTTCCCCCTCCGTGCTTTACGGGGAACCGTACCATGATTTCTAGGATTTTCTATTGAACAATTCCATGGAATTGTTCAATAGAGTACAATAAGGTAAGAGTACTGGGATGGCGATGAAAACAAATCAAAAGCGTTGGACAATAATTTTCCGGGCGCTCGCGAATATCAACCGTTTGAAAATTATCGCGCTGCTTTCCGATGGCCGTGCAATAAACGTGGGGGAGATTGCGGAGAGTTTGGAGATTTCTTTCAAAGCAACATCGAACCATCTCATTCTTCTCAAAAATCTTGATGTGTTGGACGCGAAGGGAACCAGTGGCCATGTTCTCTATTCTTCGAATGTGCATATGCCCGCTGATTTCCGTGCTGCGATAAACTTGTTGGAATAGGAAGGAGTTTTTTTTGATTCCCCTCATAGGACAATTCCATGGAATTGTCCTATGAGGGGAATGGCGCTCTTTGCCGACTTCTATCGAATTTTTAGAGAGGACGCGATACAATAACCAGAATGCGGATTGCACTTCTTATCTCCGGAGGCGGGACGACTGCGGAAGCAATTATCCGCGCTACAAAGGCCGGGCGGCTTACGAGTATAGAAATTACGTGCGTGATTGCGAGCGGTGCGGAGGCCCGCCCGCCATCGCTACGCTCAGGCGTTAGCGGGCGGGCGGGCGGGATTGAGCGGGCAAAAAAAGCGGGCGCGCCGGAGAAGGACGTACTTGTGCTCTCGCCTAAAAGCTTCCCCTCGCGTGAGGAATTTGGCGAGGCGATTATCAAGGAATGCCGGGCGCGCGGTGTGGATTTCGTGGGGCAATACGGATGGCTCGTAAAAACGCCGGAGAATGTAGTCGCGGCGTTTGAGGGGAGAATTGTGAACCAGCATCCGGGACCCCTCGACCCCGGACGATTGGACTTTGGCGGGAAAGGCATGTTCGGGCGGCGTGTGCACGCCGCGCGGCTTTTCTTTGTCCGTGCGGCGAAGCGCGACTTCTGGACGGAGGCGACCGCGCATCGCGTGGTTGCGGAGTACGACAAAGGCGCGGTACTTTGCGCGAAGCGAGTTTCTATTTTAGAAAGCGATACTCCGGAAACACTTGCCGCACGCGCGTTGCCCGTGGAGCATGAAGTGCAAATCGAAACGCTTGCGATGTTTGCGAAGGGCGAGGTACAAGAAATAAAAAGAGAAATGCCACTCGTTTTTCCTGGCGAGGAGAAAATACTTGAAGAAGCGAAGCGAAAGGCGATGGTAATGTTCCCGAACGGATAAAACACGCACGCACTAAGGGTTGTGCCGCTTGTTGCGAGGCGCATTCTTTTTGCGGTATCGTGCATGTAGGCAGACCCGCGCGAGTGTGCAGGGTTTGTGCAACAACCAACAATTGACAACTGAAGTAAAAAGAAAGTAATTCTGTATGAAAGAAAGACTGAAAACGCTTGTCGCGCTGCTTTTGGTGGCGCTCTTTCCGAAACCGCATGTTATCGCCCAAACACGCCCGGTGGAGATGGTATTGGCTCCGGCAGGGACATTTACGATAGGCAGCCCGAGTAACGAAGGAGGTCGAGACCAAGATGAAGGGCCGCAGCACCCGGTAACGATGAGTGAGGGATTCTACATGTCCGCGACAGAAATAACCAAGTCCCAGTGGGACGCGGTGCGTACATGGGGGGTAGGTCATGGTTATACCGACCTACCAATCGGACGCAACGGCTATAAAGATAATGCAGGCGGGGAGCACCCTGTAACAGAGGTTTCGTGGCTTGATGCATTGAAGTGGTGTAATGCGCGGAGTGAGTTGGAGAAACGTGTTCCGCTCTATACCATGATTGACGGAAAGGCATGGCGGACGGGATCGATTGAGGGTATCGGGTACACTTGGAACGGAAACGGATACCGTTTGCCGACAGAAGCAGAATGGGAGTACGCCTGCCGTGCGAGAACGACTACTGCGTTCTCTACGGGACCAATCAGCGTACTTGGTTTTGAGTGCTCTCCCATAGATACGCATCTTGACCGTGCCGGTTGGTATTGCGGCAACAGTGATAAAAACACCCATCCGGTGGGGCAAAAGCAGCCCAATGCATGGGGACTCTACGACATGCACGGCAACGTGTGGGAGTGGACCGGCTCTTTCTACGGTCCCTATAGCTCTTCCCCCGAAACTAACCCGCTCGGCGCTTCTGGGGGAAACAGAATTCTGTTGCGGGGAGGCAGTTTCGACAATCATCCGCAGGATTGCCGCGCCGCATATCGCTTCGTTGGTCCTTCAGCACTCGCGAATAACCTTATCGGTTTCCGTATCGTGCTTCCGATGGCGGGTTCTGGAGAAATGGAAAAGTTAGGGATGTCGGTCCCGCCGCCGATCTACGGTGCGTGCCCGGAGAAACAAAATGGCAAGACTGGATTGGTGGTGGTGATGCATGGATGGATGCCTCCATGGGAGACGCCGGAAGCTCCTTGGGTGGGTGATATGACTAATGCCATTAGTAGCTATCTAACAGCCCATGGTCTCAATAATTGGCAGGTACATGGACACATGTGGCCAGGGAAGGCTCACACGGCGCTGTGGAATGTTCTGGATGCAGCGGAGGAAGAGGGTGTGAACTTGGGGAATTGCATTGTGACCCAGAGGTGGACTGATGTGCATCTCATCGGACATAGTGCTGGAGCAGCCGGAATCGAAGCCGCCACGAAAGCAATCAAGTCGCAAAAACCAAGCACGATAGTTCACGCCACATTCTTGGATGCCTATGTGGGAGCCCTTTATGGAGGTCGTGGTAAGTATGGTGAAAAGGCGGACTGGTCAGACAGCTATTTCTCCCATGATTTTGAAACCAGCGGAGAAATATTCCCGTTCACCGAGGGGCCGCTCGACTATGCTTACAACGTGAATGTGACAATGTTGAACAAGGTCGAGAGACGAGTGAATGTGTACCGCTCATCCTTGGATCCTATTATCGAGTGCGAGATGATCCTAACCTCCCACCAATGGCCGTATGAGTTCTACATGAGGACAATATTAGAGTCGTGGCCGGAAGCATCGGGTTTCGGTTTCCCCTTGAGCGGAGAAGTGGGAGGTTTGAGTGTTGCCATAAACCAGTATCCAGTGGGAAAGAATACATTGAAGGTGTTGGGCACCCCAGCCGCTCCTTGCGATGTCTTCCTCAATGAAAGTACGCCTTCTATGATAAACCCACTGATGGGCTTTGAAGGCCTCACCCTCACCATGAGTCCCACGGGAGTCGTCGAAGCGCGTAACAGGGGTCTTATCCTCATCCCACGTTCTCCCGTATGGGTTGCAACGATGGTGACAACCACTAACACGGTTAACTTCCTCACCCTTGAGGCTGCTTTTATCGGGAGCCAAAAAGGAGAAGGGTTGTTGACTATCTATTGGGGTACCAACACGCTTGGCTCCATAGACGAGCGAGTCGCGTCACCAGGACTGCGTCAGTACACATTCCCGCTTCCAGAGGTTGCAACGAACGGTATGACACGAATGCTGGGTTTCCGCCTCGACCCGTTCTCTACAGTTCTCTCAAGCGCGACCATTACCAATGTCGCCTTGGGGTTCAGGGGGATACAAGAACCGTTCTCGCTGTCCTTCACCGGACAACTCAAGGATGGCATACCCATCCTGCAACTCACCGGCCCGAAGGGGATTACCTACGCAGTCGAGTCCTCAACAAACCTCACCGACTGGAAAGCAGTCGCCATGCTTATTAACACGGATGGCACGGTCCGGTTCACTGATCCGAACACTAGCAACGCAACCGCGGTATTCTATCGCGCGGTTGCACCTTAACCGAAACGACTCACACAAACAAACACAGAAGGAGCCTACCCGCCAAGGAGGATAGGCTCTTTTTATTACTAATAACTACGGGATAATTTTAAAATCAGACTCAATTAGAACGGAATCGCTGTTCTTGGGGTTAGAACCAGAAACTCTTAATTTATAATCACCTGGTGTTGCTTCAACAAGAAAGTCGCACGAACTGGTGAGGCAGTTTTTCTCTTTAAGCGCGAAAGATATGATGTTAGAGTCTGGAATCTTTCCGACCCATAGCTCCCCCCTCGTGCGATGTCCCTCTCCGGGCTTGCCGTATTCCACTAAATGCACACGGCTGTATCCTTCGTGTCCAATGCCTGAAACAGCTATGCTAATGGTGTTTCCCACTCTCGATTCCTGAGGCGAAATAGAAATTATGCTTGGTTTACTTTTTAAAACAAGCGCATATAAGGCAAGAAATACTACCAAGATAGAAACAGTTACGATCGCAGCAGCAATCCTTTTCTTGGATTTTACGTAACCAACCACCAGACCGATGATAGAACCCAGCACAAACCAGAATGGAACACTTACTATCGGCGCGTACGCTTCTGCAAAAGCATCTCCGTAGTTAAAAACAGGTGATACGAGAGTCATCAACCACGCAACCGGATACACAGGCCCAATCACGTAAAAGAAAATCAAACAACCAAAACCACCACCAGGGCAAGTATATAGCAATACCAGGTATATTAATGCTGTCCCCCCCCCGATTGCTCCTCCTCTCAGCCAGTATGGCCATCGTTTCCAGTTCCAGTGCATAATCTCAATTCTAGCATTTTTCACTCGCTTCGCTTTACTTTCGGATTCCGCCTCGACCCGTTCTCCAATGTCCGTTCAAGCGCAACGGTTACCAATGTTGCGCTGGGATTCAGAGGATTGCGGGAACCATTCTCATTGTCCTTCACGGGGCAACAGAAAGATGGTGTCCCTATCCTCCAACTCAATGGTCCGAAAGGACACACCTATGCGGTCGAGTCCTCGACCGACCTCACCAACTGGACGATAACTGCTGTCCTCGGGAACACTGACGGAGTTGTCCGCTTCACCGTACCGAACACCAACAATGCACCTGCACGATTCTATCGTGCAGTGGGGCCATAACTGACAAAGTTGAACAACAACGAGGGTCCTGTTCGCTCCGGCGGATGGGACCCTTTCTCTATTTTGAGGCTCTCTTTCTCTTGATGTGTCTAACAAGAGCCCCGACGAAAGCGCCAAAAAGAAACCACGCTCCTATGCTTACTACCAGAAAGTCGAAGGGGAAAAAATGGAGACCGAAAGAATCAAATAATTGAGTTATCGGAAATAGAGGACTGAAGAAAAGAAAGGGGAGACAAAGAAACCCACCGGCTGGAGTGAGCCAAGTGCATGTATATAGCAGTATCCCGAAGGCAAACGTAGCCCCCCCTCCTATCACCCCTCCCCGAAACCAATATGGCCATTTTTTCCAACTCATAGTTATATTGTATCATTTGCGTAAGGTTTTGATGCAGATGAACTGCCTAAATCCTTAGTGGTTAAGTTCTGATGCCTGCCTGTCGGTAGGCAGGGTTAAATCTTAATGAGTAAAACCATACTTGTCGTCGGCAATTACGCCCGCGAACATGCACTCGCGTGGAAACTTTCGCAATCGCCGAAAGTGGGGAAGTTGTACATTGCCCCGGGGAACGGAGGCACGGGGAAAGCAGAAGGTCCCGAGTATCCCCGAGGGACCGAAGGTCCTGAGCGAAGTCGAAGGACCGAGAACGTCCCCATCGCACCGACGGATATTCCTGCGCTCGCGCAGTTTGTGCAGGGTAATAAGGTGGATGTGACGATTGTGGCGTCGGATGACCCCCTGGCGATGGGAATTGTGGACGCATTTGAAGCGAAAGGATTGAAGATATTCGGCCCCACGAAAGCCGCCGCGCAAATCGAAGCTTCGAAAGCGTTCGCCAAGAAGCTGATGAAAGAAAATAATATTCCGACCGCCGCGTTTGAAACTATCGGGAGCTTCGATGACGCGCTCGCGTATGTAAAAGCACACGCTTTGCCGGTGGTCATAAAAGCGGACGGGCTCGCGCTGGGGAAAGGAGTGGTAATCGCGGCGACGCTCGAAGAGGCGGAGGCGGCTTTGAAAAAAATAATGGTGGAGAAAATATTCGGCGAATCGGGGAGCCGCGTGGTGGTGGAGGAGTTCCTGCAGGGCGAGGAGTTCTCCGTGCACGCGTTTACCGACGGGAAGACATTCAAGCTTTTCCCGCCGTCGCAGGACCATAAAGCGATATTTGAGGGTGATAAGGGGCCGAATACCGGGGGCATCGGGACGATTGCGCCGCTCTCGTGGGTAAGCGAAGCGGACATGCGTATGGTCTCCGAGAAGGTGGTGACTCCTGCTCTGGAGGCTCTCGCACGGGCGGGGACGCCGTTCCGCGGGCTTCTCTATCCGGGGCTTATGATGACGAACGACGGCCCTAACCCCGTAAAATCCGCCGATGCGGATCACGGGGTAAAAACAATCGAGTTTAATTCCCGTTTCGGCGACCCGGAGTGCGAAAGTTATATGCGCCTCCTTAAAACCGACCTACTGGATATCGTGGAGGCATGCATAGACGGGACTTTGGAGAAGGTGAATATTGAATGGCACCCGGGGTTTGCGTGTTGCGTTATTCTCTGCAGTGGCGGCTATCCGGGGGCGTATGAAAAAGGAAAGGAAATTACGGGGATAGAAGAAGCAGAGAAAATGCCCGATGTGATAGTTTTTCACGCGGGGACGAAGGTTGAGAGCAATAAGCTTGTAACCTCCGGCGGGCGAGTGCTGGGAGTAACCGCCACGGGCGAGACGCTTGAAGCGGCGCTCAAAAAGGCATACGAAGCGGCGGCGAAAATCCACTTCGACGGCATGTATTACCGCAAGGACATCGGCGCGAAGGCGCTATGTCGCGTTAAGGTCGAACCTTAAAGATTGTCGAAGGTTCGACCTTGGCGTATTAGGATTTATGCCGCAAGACGCTTGAGCATTTCTTCCTGACCGGGCTGGAGGTGTACCGAGGAGCGTTTTGATTTGAGAAGCGCGATTGCCTTTTCCGGCGCGTATCCTCGCTCGGCGATGAGGAATGCGGCTACGAGCGTGGGGGCGCGCCCGTGCCCGTTCTTGCAGTGCACGTATACTTTTTGTTTGTGGGAAATTAATTCGAGGAGCATGGCAATTCCCAGCGCGAGTTGCAGCTTTGAGGGAGGCGCGTGGTCCGGCGTGGGGAGCCAGAGGTAAGCAGCGACGCCGAAGGGTTGGTCGAGCCGGTTTTCCTCAAGGGAAATATCGGCGGTGATGCCCTCATTTTTCAAGACCTCGTGGAGTCCCATGAGGCAACACTGATTGGTGCCGACAAAGATTCCGTCGGCAATGTGGTGGTAGTCCAGCGGATTTCCTGTGATATGGGCGTGTGTGGTTTCACTCATGTGCTTATCATACCAGATGTGCCTTGTGGAAAAGTACGCTTGACGTACATTTTCATGCGTATATCATATTATAGTATTATAATATACTAATATGACTACTATGCCGATGCGGCGCGCGCATGAGGGTGCCCGCGCCATGAAAATACTCTCGAACCCTGCGCGATTCACTATTGTGACGCTTCTTTTCAAAGCCAAGAAACATCTTTGCGTAAATGAAATTGCGGAAATGGCGGGGCTTTCCCAGTCCGCGACTTCCCAGCATCTCTCGTTTCTTGCGGCGCGGGGGGTAGTCACGGGGCATCGGATGGGGAAAACGATGTGCTACGTGCCGACCGATTCCCCGATTACGAAGGCGCTCGCGAAAGTAATAACAATTTTCGCCTAACGCCATGCGCCTCACAATTTTTATCATTATTCTTTTCCTCTCCGGATTGGGAGTGTGGGGATACTCACAGAGAGGAGTTTCTTCTCCTCGCGGGCAGGAAAAGATTGCGAGCAGCGCCGATATTTCCGTGAATCAAATATCGGAAAGAACTGTTTCCGTAACCGACGGCGCGAAACACTCCATCCCGCTCGGAGAAATTCTCTCCGGCGGGCCTCCGAAGGACGGGATTCCTTCCATCGACCATCCTCAATTTATAAAAGGAGCAGAGGCAAATGCCCTTTTGCGCGACGAGGATGCAGGCATCGGGCTTGTCGTGCGCGGCGAAAAGAGATTCTACCCCTATCGGATTCTCGTGTGGCACGAGATTGTAAACGATACCGTGCAGGGAATGCCGGTGCTCGTTACCTATTGCCCGCTCTGTGCTACGGGGATTGTCTATGAGCGTATGGTAAGCGGCGCGCCGCAGGAGTTCGGCGTTTCCGGAAAGCTGTGGCAGTCCAACTTGCTTATGTATAATCGCGCTTCTCAACCGACGGAGGAATCGCTCTGGTCGCAGGTGCTGGGAGAGGCGGTGGTAGGCGTGCACACGGGAGAGAAACTTTCGATAGTTCCCTCGGACATTGTCCGCTGGGGCGAGTGGCAAAAACTCTATCCGGACACGAAGGCGCTTTCTTCCAAAACCGGCACTCTCCGCAATTATGGACAAGACTCGTACGGCGACTACTACACGAGCGAGTCCGTTTCTTTCGGGGCGAGTTTTCGCGATACGCGCCTTCATTCTAAAGCGCTCGTCGCGGGGATAACGCTCGGCGGCGCATACAAGGCGTATCACATGGATGCGCTCCGTGTTGGAGAGACCACTGACGCGTTTGCAGGGAAGGTAATTACGCTCCGGAAAGATGCGGCGGGGCGGCTCGTGATTGAAGCGGACGGGGAGCGCGTGCCGCACGTGCCGAGTTTCTGGTTCTCGTGGCTCGCGGTGCATCCCGGGACGGAATTGTATTACGACACGCAGCAAAGGTCGAGAAAGGAATAAAGAAAATAACGAAATAAAATAATAGCCATGTTTTCGCAACTTGCGCAATATGGAGATGCGGGATTGTTTATCCTTCGCCTGGGCATCGCCGTCATTTTTTTCTATCACGCGCTGCCGAAGCTCAAAAACCCGAAGGGCATGGCGCAGATGGTGGGAATGCCTGCGGGGATGGTGCTTATGCTGGGGCTTGTGGAGTTTCTTGCGGCGGCAGGGTTGGTGCTCGGCGTATATATCCAGCTTGCCGCGCTGCTCCTCTCGGTGGTGATGCTCGGCGCGATCGGGATGAAGACGATGCAGTGGCATGTGCCGTTTGCGGCAATGGATAAGACGGGGTGGGAGTTCGACCTGATTCTCCTCGCCGCCAACCTCGCGATTCTTTTTGGCGGGGGAGGGACGATTGGAGTTCTCTAGCAGTTTGCGGAGTCAAAAAAATTAATCATTCCAACTTCTATGGACAGTAACAACAAAAACAGTGAGCGTGCCGCGTGCCTCGCGTGTGCGTGCCCGTGCGAGAAACACAAGGAACATACGTGCGCGCCGGATTCAAAAGAGTCGCCAAAAGCGTGCATGGCGTGTTCCTGCCCGTGCGACGCGCATAAAGAACACACGCACTCGAATGGAAAGCAGTAAGAAAGTGGAAATCTATTCCACTCCCTCGTGCCAGTTTTGCCGCGCGGCGAAAGAGTTCTTTAAGAGACATAACGTGCAGTATGCCGACTACAACGTGGCGGAAGACGAGGCAAAGCGTGAGGAGATGGTGAAAAGAAGCGGTCAGCTCGGCGTGCCCGTCATATTTGTAGGGGAAGAAATGGTCGTTGGATTTGACGAGCCGGCGCTCAAACGGCTCCTTGCAATCTCCTAAATTTGGTGTTTGCACTCATGAAACACAAAGTTCCGGTTGCAATCATAGCGGTGAGTATGCTCATTGCGAGCGGGATACTCTTCCTCGGCGGGGGCGGGGCGCATGGCGGGGAGCGCGGACTTGCGACGATTTCACAAACGCAGCCCTCCTCGGGATTCCGGCTTCCGAACGAGACGGACCACACGCGCGGGAACGGCCAGGCGAAAGTTGCGATTGTAGAGTTCAGCGACTTCCAATGTCCCTTCTGCGCCCGGCTTCACCCGACACTCACGCGGATTACCGCCGAGGACCCGGAGGTAAAATGGGTATACCGTCATTACCCTTTGAACTCCCACACACGCGCGTTCGGTGCGGCGGTGGCTTCGGAATGCGCGGCGAAACTCGGGGGCAACGAGGCGTTTTGGAAGTTCGCCGACGGGTTGTTTGCGGCGCAGAATCAGCTGGGTGATGCGCTCTATGAGCGGCTGGCGGGCGCTTCGGGCATTCAGTCCGCTGAACTGCGTGCATGTATGGGCGGCAAGGATGTCGCGGCGGAGGTGGAAGCCGATTTGAACGAGGTGCTCGGTGCGGGCGGCAGGGGAACTCCGTTTGTGGTGGTGGTAACTCCGCAAGGCAATTTCATGCCGTTTAGCGGCGCGCTTCCCTATGAGCAGGTCGCGGCGCTTGTGGCGCGCGCCAAAGAGAACTAAACAATGTGGAAATTCATCTCCGTCATCGTGGTGAGCGCGGGAATCATCGGGGCATTGGTGTGGGGAATTTGGTTTGCGCCGCCCCATGATGGAGCGGTGAGCGACCTCGCCCGATTGGGCGCGCTCCGATTTGCGGACTATGAAGGAAGTTTCGTCTCACTTGCGGACTTTTCGGGAAAGGCGCTCGTGGTGAACTCGTGGGCTGTCTGGTGCCCGTTTTGCAAGAAGGAGCTCGAGGATTTCGCCCGGCTACAAGAAACATTCGGCGAGCGCGTGGCGGTCGTGGCGGTTGACCGGGCGGAGCCGCTCGCGAAGTCAAAGGAGTTCACTGACTCGATCAGCGTGACGGGGAGGATGACATTTTTGATTGACCCGAGCGACTCGTTCTACAAAGCCATCGGCGGATTTTCTATGCCGGAAACTCTTTTCATTGACCGAGACGGCCGCATTGCGTTCCATAAGCGCGGACCGCTCACGTTTGAGGACATGCAACGGCAGGTCGAAGCATTACTTGGAATACGGTAGTGTAATCATATGGGAATCGAAATCGGCTTCGGTTTTTTACTCTCCGCGTTCGTCGCGGGCCTGCTTACCTTTCTCGCACCGTGTACCTTGCCGCTCGTGCCGGCCTATCTCGGCTTTATCAGCGGGGTGGACCACGCGGCGCTTCAGAATCCGGAAACCGCGCCTGCGGCGCGACGGAAGATTTTGTGGAACGGCATCGCTTTCATCGGGGGCTTCTCTCTTATCTTCATTGCCTTCGGCGTGCTTGCGGGATTTGCGGGGCAGGCGCTTGCGCCCTATCGTCTCTGGCTCGCGCGCGCGGGAGGAGTGCTCGTGATATTCTTCGGGCTTTTTATGCTTGGAGTGTTCCGGTTGTCATTTTTCGAAAAAGAGCGGCGGCTCGGAATTTTTAAATGGCTCCAGCTCGGAAAACCTTCCTCTTCTCTCTTTATTGGAGGAGCGTTTGCGCTCGGATGGACGCCGTGCGTGGGACCCATACTGGGGAGCATTCTCCTTCTTGCGGGGACTGCGGGCACGGCGTTTCAAGGAGGGCTGCTTCTCCTCGTGTTTTCGTTGGGGCTTGCGGCGCCGTTCCTGCTTATCGCGATTGGCTTTTCGCGGGCGACGCTGTATATCAAAGCCCTTTCGAGATATCTGCACGCGATCTCCGTGGTAGGCGGCCTGTTTCTGATTTTCTTGGGAATACTCCTTGCAGCCGACAATTTTGGGCTTATGATTCAGTATGGATATGAGATCTTGGATTTTATAAACTATGATAGTTTGTTAAATTATTTATAAACAATGGCTGACCCCGATATTGCCACCATCACCTGTCCTCAATGCGGGCATGCGCAAAAGATTGCTATTCCGGAAGATAAATGCCTGCCGTTCTATGTTTGCGAGCAATGTAAGAGAACTATCTCCGTGCCCAAGGGGAGCAAGAACTGCTGCGTGATTTGCGAGTATTCGGACAAGTATTGTCCCGTAGCGGAACAAAGTTAAACCCTACGGCTGACGTATATTATAGGAAGGACATCGGCGCGAAGGCATTACGTCATCGGTCGTAAGTCATAGGTCATAGGTCATAAGTCATTGGTTAATATGGTCAAAGCCGTACTCATAGATTTTGACGGGACGCTGGTCACGAAGGATATGCTTTCCGTGGTCTGCGGCATTGTGGGCAGGGAGGAAGAAAGCGATCGGCTGAATAAAGATTTTTTTGCGGGCAAGTTGAAGGGGTTGAGCGCGCTCATTCAAAGGATAAATTTTTTGAAAGGTGTTTCATTGCGGCAGATACAAGAGAAGCTTGATCAGGACGCTTATCTTGCGCCGGGCGCAAAAGAGTTCGTGGATTTTTTGAATCATGAAGGCATTATTTCGGTTTTGAATTCCGGGAATATTCTTCCTGTTTTGACGTACTACCAGAAAATGTTGGGCATTACGCATATCGTAGGTACGCACCCAAAGATGGATGGCGATGTAATTGTGGGCATTTCCGAGGAGGATTTTTCGGAAGCAAATTTTAAAGTGGCAGGAGTGAAGAAAATATTAGAGGTGTTACGTATTACTGGGGAAGAAGCACTTGCCATAGGGGATTCTCCCGCCGATAAGGCTATGTTCGAGTTTGCGGGCACAAGCATTGCGTTCAATCCAAAAAGCGGCATTGAGGAATATGCGGATTATGTCATCGCGGATTCTTTGGCGAACGCCATTCCGATTATTCGGAGCTTGAACCGGAAGTCGTAGGTCATTCGTCATCGGTCATAAGCCATGGGTTGACGAGGTGCAGGCGGCGGCGTTACGCTAGGGGTGCAGTCACTTAAAAATTCAACCAGCAGGAGGATATTTGAAAGCTATTATAGTTTCCGGTCCTCGCTGGGCCGGAGTGCAGAGAATTGTGGGAAGGCTTGAGGAAGCCTTTTCGGGGAATGTACAACGAGCGGTGTATTTCACTTCTCGCAAGCCGATGAACGGAGAGGAAAATAGAAGACACTTCAATTTTCTCTCACGGAGGAGCTTCGCTTCTATGGTGAAGCAGGGTGAGTTCATTTGGGTTGATAGGCAATTGGGAATTTCCCGATCTGAGCTTGCAAAAAGTTCACACCTTGTGGTTGGCGTCGCTCCCAAAAGCGCGCAACAACTGCGAGAAGCGTTGACGCAGAAGGGCGTTGAGGCGTTGTGCATTTTTGTGAGCGCGGGCAGCAGTGGAGAGACAGAAAGTTTCGATCATGTGGTTCGAAACAAAAAAGGGCCAGAGTCTGCTGCGGCGAAAGCCATTCTCCTTTCGGAGAGCTTCCTCAAAATCACGGCGACGTTTATTCAAACATAAGAGACCAATGGCTCAACCAAAGGTCTCTTGTGCTTTTTACGGTGGAAGAGTACATAATTATTTACATACATGTCCGAACTTATCGAAACAATCGCGCGGGCGCGGCAAACTGCCGCCGAGAGCATTGCAAAGTCCCTCGAGAACATTGAGGGCGCTTCGGAGGCGGAGGTGCGCGACAGGATTCTCGCGAATCTCGCGGCGCGTGAAGGTTTTTATCCGAAGGGATGGTACGACCCTCCGCCCGGAGGCGTCGCGGTGCTTTTTGCGGAGAAGCCCTACGAACGGCTGAATTTTGCCTCGCTTCGCTATCCCGATTTTTTCCCGCGTGCGGATGTGCGGTTCGATCACAAAAAGACGGTGGGCATTGTGTATGCGTCGCCCGTTGACCGTGCGACGGGCATGATAGGGGACTTTTCCTGCACGGTCTACGGAGGGAGCAACCGGAGGCTCCAGGAGCATATCCGGAGCACGTACGAGGTGGTGCATGCGGTTGCCGAACGCGCGGAGGTGGGGATGAGTCTCTCGGCGCTCTATTCCGCTGCCATGAGGATATTTGAAAACCAGTCGAGAGCAGTCCGCTGGATGACGACAACCCACGACCCGCTAAAAATCAATCTCGGGCATACCATGCCGGGCTCGTCCGGGAAGAACTTTTCCCGTGGTGATTCTTTCGAAACAGCGAAGGCGGCGATTCACTCGGGGCGCATCTATGTGAACGCCGTGGAGGAATTCCAAATTCCGGAAACGTGCGCGCTTACGGTGGAGGCGCGGCTGGTGGACGTAAGCGAGCCCGGACTCCCAAACGTGTGCGTGCATTACATCGTGACGTTTGTGAACGGGAAAAGAGAAATCCTTGCGAACTTCGACCCTGTATTCAAAGTGATGGGAATGGGGTATCTTGTAGGGAAATACTAACGGACGATAACTATAACAATGACTATGACGAAGAAGCCGCTCGTAGGAATAATAATGGGAAGTGATTCGGATTTGTCCGTCATGCAGGAGGCGGCGAAGGTTTTGGAAGAGTTCGGGGTTCCCTACGAGATGACGCTGCTCTCCGCGCACCGTTCGCCCGCGCGGGCGGCGGAATATGCCGGGACCGCCGTCGCGCGGGGGCTCAAAATAATTATTGGAGGCGCAGGTGTGGCAGCGCACCTCGCGGGAGCGATAGCGGCGCAGACGACCCTGCCGGTTATCGGCGTGCCTATTGAGTCCGGGGCGCTCAAGGGCGTGGATGCGCTCTTTGCCACGGTGCAGATGCCGCCGGGAATTCCGGTTGCGACGGTTGCGATAAACGGGGCGAAAAACGCGGGACTTCTTGCGGTGCAAATCCTCGCGACCGCCGACAAGAAGTTGCAGGCAAAATTTGTGGAATACAAGAAGGGACTGGAGAAAACGCTTGTCGCGAAAGCGGAGAAGCTGGAGAAGATTGGTTTTGAGAAGTATTTGAAGGAATCGAAGTAGGGTTTACTCCCATTCCCTATTTTCTTATTCGCGCGAATAAGAAAATAGGGAAGGTAAACTTCAGTGAGGTATGGCGACCAGAGATTGACCGTCGGGTCTTTTCGTCGTATAAAATGCCCAGCTGCTTAATAAAGAGTTGGTATGATGCCAAACACCAGTAAGGATAAAACGTCCTTGGGTTCTATGGGCAGCGGAAAGGCAAAGATGGGGTTAAGGGAACTTTCGTGTTGGTTTTTCTCTCATCGGTCGTTGCAAATGTGA
>CAZYEL010000016.1:0-21935 GCA_964646415.1 uncultured Candidatus Saccharibacteria bacterium | reverse complement strand
AAGAAACAAAAAACACCGCGGTGAGCGGCATTCTAATTGAGGGGGGCTGGCGCCATTGCTTCAAGGTAATGATGCAGGAAGTAGAGCAACCACCCCCCAAATCGCCCAGCTAAATCTCAGACCCCAAGCAAATCATCTTCAGGCCTGCGCCACGCGCGGGCCTGAAACATTTCTAAAGCTTCTCCGCATTCTCGATCCTGAACTTCCCAATTTGCATTCTCCGCAAATTCCACAGCGTCACGGGCACTCCCAATCGCTTCCCTATTTCCTCCGCAAGCGAGCGGACATAGGTGCCGCTCGTCACCTCAACTTCAAATTTCATAACTACCCCCGATTCCTGCTTGCCCTCCATAGCTTTCTTGACCGCCACGGCTTGAGCGTCGGCGGAAGCGGAGGAGAGTTCCCCGCCTTCTATTCCATATTCCACATTCTTTATCCCCCCGAAAGTAAGCCGCACCACTTCCATCTCTTTCTTTGGAGTATCGAACACCTCTCCTTTTCTTGCTCTTGCATAAAGCCGCTTTCCACCCACCTTCACCGCCGAGTACATCGGCACCGGCAATACGATTTTCCCTACGATAGATAAGAGTGTGCGATGAATATCTCCCTCTGCCACATTTTGATATTTGATATTTGCGCTTTCTATCACTTCTCCTTCCCTGTCTCCCGTCGTTGTTTTTATCCCAAGCATCACCTCCGCTTCATACACTTTTGGAAGTTTCAAATACTCTTTCAATTTTTTAGTCCCCTCGCCTATACCCACAATCATAAGCCCCGTCGCCATCGGGTCAAGCGTTCCCGCATGGCCCATCTTCACCATGCCCAGCTTTTTCCGTAATCGCCGGAGTACATCAAAAGAAGTAACGCCTGCGGGTTTGTCGATAAGAAGAATGTCTTCCATACGCAAAGGATACCAAAAAATGCGCGAGGACCGGAACATTGTCCCAGTCCTCGTACTCGGCATAGCAATCTGGCAACTGGAGATTAACGATGCTCGTTTTTGATAAGTTCCTCCACATCCTCCTGCCAAACCACATCGTCTACCTGCGCAGACCCCACGACGTAGATTTCAGACGCTTCAAGGCACCAGATGGCATGCGGGCACCGAGGAGGAACACATAACCATGCACTCCCTCCGGGCTCAAGCGAAAACCACCGCGGTGCCCCTTCGAGAAAGAGGAGCACAGAGGCAAGGCCTTTGGTACAAAAGTACATCTTTTCTTTCTCCTCGTTCACATGGGTCGGGATTACCCAATTCTTCACGAGAATAATCATCGCGGCGGAAATCGCTTGGAGCTGGGGCCTGTCATGAGCAGTGGTATTGTACATGACAATGCCGGCGCCAACTTTCGGGCGAGTGAAAACCAGTTCGGAGAGTTTCGAAGCGGGGAGATGAGGGATAACTGACGGCAATGGTTTTGGAGTTACATTAATCACAAATTTCCTTTTTGTGCAGTCTTTCTACTCCCAAACGGATGCGCTTGTCAAAGCTTTCACGTTGGAGTCCTTCTTCTTTATCAAAAACCTCATTTCTCGCAGGGTGGGGTATAATTGGAAAATGGAAATCGCGGTGCTCATTATCCTTGCCGTAGTCGCCGTCGGCGTCTTTCTCCTTTGGCAAGAACTGAAGCGCGCAAAAGAGCCAAAGCCCGACCAGTCCCTTATCCTCCTCCAAAACCAGCTGAACGAGCTCACGCGGACGCTTGATACGAAGCTCGGGCAGGTTGCGAATGAGTCGAAGCATACCGTAAGCGAAGTGACGCGAGCGATGCAGCAGCAATTCGGCCAAAGCGTAAAAATCATGGGCGACGTGACCGAGAAGCTCACGCAACTCGGCGAGACGAACAAACAAGTGGTAAGCTTCGCCGACCAGCTCAAAAAACTGCAGGACACGCTCACGAACCCCAAGCAGCGGGGCATTCTGGGTGAGTACTACCTCGAAACCGTTTTGAAGAACGTCTTGCCGCCTGGAGGGTATCAGATGCAGTACCCGTTGGGGAGAGACGAGAAAACGGGCAAGGAGCTTATCGTCGACGCCGTAGTGTTTATCGACAAGAGAATCATCCCGATTGATTCAAAGTTCAGCCTCGAAAACTATAACCGCTTCGTTGCCGCCACCGACCCGCTCGACAAGAAAAAATATGAAGCCGCGTTTATCGGGGACATCAAGATGCGGATTGACGAAACTTCGAAGTATGTGAAGCCGGAAGAAGAAACAATGGACTTTGCATTTATGTTTATCCCTTCTGAAGCAATTTACTACGACCTCCTCATCAACAAAGTGGGAAGCATGGCGGAGGAGAAAAACCTGATTGCCTACGCGTTCCAGAAAAAAGTGGTCATTGTTTCCCCGACGTCGTTCCTCGCATATCTCCAAACCGTCCTCCAGGGCCTGCGCAACCAAAAAATTTCGGAGCAGACGAAAGACATCATCAAACAGGTGGACAGTCTCCGCAAACACCTTATTACCTACGAGGAGTATTTCGTGAAGATTGGGAAAAACCTGACCACCACCGTGAGCGCCTACAACCACGCCCACAAAGAATTCGGGAAAATAGACAAGGACGTGCTGAAAATAACCGGCGGAACGACGGGAACGGAGCCCGCAACGCTCGAGGCACCGACATTTGAAGAAGAGGAAAGCGAAAACCGCCTTCTCTAGGGAAAGCGGTTTCCTTTCTGCTACTTTTTCTTCCTGCGTAAGAACGTAGGAATATCCCGTCGTCCCGCTGTCTGCGGGACTCCCTCACAACCTCTCGGTTTTGAGTGATTTCCTACACGGGGAAACTCCCGTTTCCCCGACCCCTTTCCCTGTGCTCTTCCTACTTTTTGCGTCTACGCAAGAAAGTAGGAATATCCCAAATGTCCACTTCCTGGCGCTCGGGCTTTTTGATGTGCGCGTCCCCGGCTTTCTCCGACTTCTCAAGTTTTTCTCCCGACACCGACATCGCCGGCACGGATTGCCCGAACGGCTCCCGTTCCGCAGCGCGTCCCGCCTGCCGGTCAGGCAAGGACTTCTTCGCAGGTGATTCTTCCGTACTGTGCTTCCCGCGTTCCTCTCCCGTATGTGCGCCCGCCGGCTTAAACCCCTCGAAAAACGCCTGTCGTGCGGGCGTGGAAGCTCCGCCAAAAAGCGAGTTGCCCGCCGCGCCGTTAAAGCCCGCGGCAATCAAGGTTATCTTAAGCTGTTTCGGCTTCAAACGGCGGTCATGATATGCGCCGAAGATGAGACGCACCGAGGGGTCCGCGGTCTGCGCCACGATTTTCGCCGCTTCGTTAACTTCGTTCATGGTGAGGTCGCGCGAGCCGGAAATCCCAAGGAGCACCCGCTTCGCCCCGTCCGCATTCGTCTCGAGGAGCGGCGAGTTTAGGGCGCTCTGCACCGCTTGCATCGCCCGTTCCGGTCCCGACGCAATCCCCACGCCCACAATCGCGGAGCCCGCATCTTCAAGAATGCTCCGCACATCCGCGAAGTCGAGGTTGATGATTCCGGGAGAAACCACAAGTTCCACCACGCCTTTCAGGGCGTTGCGGAGCACATCGTCAATCGCTTCAAACGCTTTTAAAATCGGGGTGTCTTTATTGATAATGCTGAAAATCCGGTCGTTCGAAACCACAATGAGCGCATCCACCTTATCCTTCAGCTTCAACACCGCTTCCTGCGCAATCCTTTCGCGCTGGCTCCCCTCGAAAGCGAACGGTTTCGTCACCACCGCGACCACGAGCGCGCCGAGCTGTTTTGCGATTTCCGCAACCACCGGCGTACCGCCGCTTCCCGTGCCTCCCCCGAATCCGGCAGTAAGAAATATAAGATCGGAGCCCCGCAATGCTTCGGTGATCTCCGAGCGGTTTTCCTCCGCCGCCTGCCGCCCCAAATCCGGGTTCATGCCCGTCCCCAGCCCGCGCGTGAGATTCTTCCCCACATAAATCTTATGGCGCACCTCCGCGTGGTCAAGGTCTTGATGGTCGGTGTTAATGGCGACAAACTGCACGCCCCGCACAAAGTCCCTGCTGATGCGGGAAACCGCGTTCGTTCCTCCTCCCCCGATTCCCACCACTTTCACATTCGCAATGGGAGCGAACATTTTCTCTTTCTGCGGCGCCTTGGCAACCTTCTTTTTTCTCTTAGAACTCATTTGTACCCATACTACAACCCTCTTCGGCCCATTTCAAGACCACTTTCCCGACATTCGCTTAAGGCAGGAAGTAGCGGAAAAGGTTTTTGAGTGACTTCAATTCAAACTTGAAATTCTTGAACGTTCGCTGAGTTTCCCATTCCGCCTCTTCCGCGCCCCAGAGCACAAGCCCCAGCACCGTCGCAAACTCGGGGTCTTCAAAGTAGCCGGAGAACTCTTCGCTCCCCGGCCCGAATGAATTGAGCGACGCCCCGACCTGCGCGGATAATTTCAGTTCCTGTTTCACCAACTCCGTAATACCCGGAATCTTTGCGCCGCCCCCCACAAGCACCGCGCCCCCGGGGAGCTTTCCGGCTTTCCCGATGAGTTTCAATTCTTCCTGCACGAATTCCAAAATTTCCGCGAGGCGGGACTCGATAATCTCGCTCACGTACCGGCGCGACGTGGTCCCCTTCACTTCGGGAGCGAATTTCCTCAACTCGATTATTTCTTTTCCGGACATCTCGCGCGCGCAGGCATAACCATAGCTCAATTTCAGCTCCTCCGCTGCATCCACGGGTATGCGGAGCCCCACCGCAAGGTCGTTCGATACATTCCCCGAGCCCACAGGAAATTTCGCGAGTCCGATAAGTTTGTTTTCCTCGTACACCGTCATGCCCGTCGTGCCCGCGCCGATATCGATGAGCACCGTTCCCAGTTCTTTTTGGGCGCGAGAAAGAGCCGCGCGCGACGCCACAAGCGGCGCCCACACAAGCCCGCTGATGCGCCCCCCCGCAAGCTCCACCACGCGCATAAGGTTTTTCACATGCGGCGTGAACACGTCTATCACGAAACTCACCACCTCAAGGCGCGCTCCCGAAAGACCGAGGGGGTCCGCGATGTCCCCCACGCCGTCCACGATAAACTCGCGCGTCACGTTATGCACAATCGTGCGGTTCGGCAGGAGATTCACCGCCTGCGAGGCTTTAATCACCCGTTCCACGTCGTCCTGATAAATTTCCGTATCCGCCCGCGACACCGCAACGATACCCCGCGAGGTTTGCACCTTCGCGTGCGGCGTACCAATCGCAAGGTAAAGATTCTTAAGCGCCGGTTTTACGACCCGGCGCACCTCGGCAAGCACCCTGCTTATCGCATGCGACGCTTCCGTAATATCCGCAATCGCGCCTTTCCGCACCCCCGCCGACTGCTCGCGATGCACGAGACGGAGCGTCGGCCGGCCGCGCACGTTTTCCGCAACCGCCACTCTTATTGTAGTAGTGCCTATATCAAGAGCCGTGATGAATGATGACGCCATGGTATTTGCCCATATGCTCCATTTCGAACCTATGGGTCGTACAAGATTTATTGAAAAACTTTTTCCGCATGCGCGATGAGTTTTTTCTCAACGCGCCGCATCTCAATCGTATCACGCCGCCCGTCATGGCGGAAGCCAAGAAGGTGCGCAACTCCATGTATGACAAGTGCCAAAAGCTGCGGAGGGTCGCCGCCGTAGCGCTCAAGGTTCACGTACACTTCACCGAGAAACACCGTGCGGCCGGGGTGAGGGAACCCGCGCGGCTCTTCGAAGGCGAGCACATTCACCGTGCGCGCCCGGATTCCCGTGCTCGCCAACTTTAACACGCGCATTTCCTCCTCTCCGACAAAAAAAATCTCCACTGCATTGGGAGAATGACTCACGGCACGCAGCGCCTTGCGCACCGAACGCCGCACACGGTTTTCGAGTGCTCCCGGGAAAGAGTGCGCCATTATTCGCCAAGCGCTTCCTTAACGATCGCCCCCACGCGCGCGCCGTCGGCCTTCCCCCGGAGTTCCTGCATCGCACCCTTCATGAGCGACCCAAAATCTTTCGCACCTCCCGCATGGAGCCGCCACACCACTTCCGTAATTTCTCCATCGCTCGCTTGCGAGGGAAGATACTGCGCAATGAGTTCCGCCTCCGTCTTTTCCCGGTCCGCAAGGTCTTTCCGTCCGCCTTTCACATACAACTCCGCCGCCTCGCGCCGCTTTTTCGCTTCCCGATCCAGCACCCGCATCGTATCCTCTTCCGACAATTCCTCGCTGCCTTTCGCGCGCATTTCAATTTCCTGATTCTTGATTGCGGCGACGAGCATCCGCAATATGCCCACGCGCACGGCGTCCCCGGCCTTCATTGCATTCCTTACATCCGCTACAATTTTCTCTTTGAGTGACATGGGAAAGGTAAATTCAAAATGTAAGTATCAAAATGAAAAATGAATGCGTCCGCTGACGCGAACTCAATTATTTTACATTTTTATTTTTGAATTTATTTATAGTACCCCGGCCTTCTTCATCCGCTCAATCTCCTGCTTCTTCGCTTCCCGATGAATCGCGGAGATGCGCCGTTTCACCCGGCTCGCCGGCCGTTTGCGGAACCGGCGTGATTTTGATTCTTTCAGTACTCCGCTCCGCTTCACTCTGCGTGAGAAGCGAAAAAACAGGGCGCTTGCGCTCTCTCCCTCTTTTTTTCTTGTTTCGATCATTGTTGTAATTTCTTTTGCAACGCCTCAAGCGACTCTTTGGGAACATTCTCCACTATGCTGTGAATCGACCCTCCGCCATCCCCTTCAAAACGCGGTACTACGTGGATATGAAGATGTGCGACTGCCTGCCCGCCGGCACGCCCTTCATTTATCCCAATCGTCATCCCATCCGCACGGAGGCGCTCGCGAATCACCTGCGCCACCCGCCGGACAGCGAGAAAAAGCGGCGCCACATAGTCCTCGGCGAGGTCACTCAGTTTATCGGCATGCACTTTGGGAATTATCACCGCGTGCCCCGGCGCCTTCGGATGGATATCGAGGAATGCCAGCGCCTCCGCATCTTCGTAGATAACGCGTGCCGGAATCTCTTGTACCACGATTTTGCAAAAGAGGCAATCCATTGGAGTAATCGCGAATAGCGCTATCTTGATTAAATAATGCGAATCCTATTCGCATTAGTAGCGATTACTTCTAGCGCAGGCGCTTCTTTATTTCCTCGACGATAGCGTCCAGTGGAACCGTTTCTTGCAAACCGGAACCCAGGTCGCGCACAATCACCGTACCCTCATAAATCTCCCTTTGCCCGAAAATAAGCGCGAGGCGCGCCCCCTCCTTGTCGGCCGACTTCAACTGCGCTTTCAAAGACTCTTTTGCGAGCGCCTCCTTTACATGGATGCCTGCGCGCCGCAGCTCTTCCACAAACCGGAACGATTTGCGCTTTGCAAGGTCCCCCGCATGCGCAACGAATACCACCGTGCGGGATTTGAGCACCGGCACCAACCCCTGCATCTTCATAACGGGAATGATGCGCTCAACCGCAGCCGCGCCGCCCACCCCTGGCGTCGCATGCCCCCCCAAAAATTCCGCGAGATAATCGTACCGGCCTCCGCCCGCAAGCGCGCCCGCTTCCTTCCCTTCTCCTTCGGTGAAGATTTCAAACACCGTCCTGCTGTAATATTCCAATCCCCGCACTAACGTGTTCTCGAGCACGTATGAAATTTTGAGTTCGTCAAGGTATTCGATCACTCCCTTAAAGTGCGTGCTGCATGTGGAGCACAGTTTGTCCAAAATATTCGGTGCGCGTTCACGCAACTCCACACAACCGGGCTCTTTGCAATCCAAAAGGCGCAACGGGTTTGTTTTGAACCTGCACACGCAATCCTCGCAAAGTTTCTTCTCATGGTTCCGATAATACGCCACGAGCTGCCGCCGATAAATCGGCTGGCACACACGGCAACCAATGGAATTGATCTTAAGCACGCAGTTCTTCACCCGAAGAAGTGCGAACAGCCTCAAAAACAGAAGGATGATCTGCGCGTCGTAAATAGAATCGTTCTGCCCTCCGATAATTTCGAAATCAAGCTGTGTGAACTGACGAAAACGCCCGAATTGAGGGTTGTCGTGGCGGAACATGGGCCCCATTGCAAAAAGCTTTTGGGGCTGGCCGAGCCGTCCCAGACTGTGCCCGAGATACGCCCGCATGATGGGCGCCGTGTACTCCGGACGGAGCGCAAGCAAATCCCCTCCCCGCGTTTTCAGGGAATACATCTCCTTCGCAAATACATCGCTTGATTCTCCCACCGTTTTCCGAAACACTTCCGCAAACTCGAGGACGGGAGTATCGATGCGATGGAACCCGTAGCCGTCCGCAAGCTCGTGCACCGCGCTTTCAATGCGGCTCCAATACGCTTCATCCGCAGGCAGCACATCGTGCATGCCCTTCGGCTCCTGGAACACTTTTGACACCTCTTTCCCCTCTTTTTTCTTTGGATTTGGACTCATTGATGAAATGTATCGTATCTGAGCTTATCTTAATTGCTGTACTGCGGAGCGGCAAATGCCTGGAGTTGCGGCAGGGGCCATAACCGCACGCGCGCAATACCTACCATATCCTTCGCCTCCAGGAACCCCCAACTTCGCGAATCGAAGCTGAACGAACGATTGTCACCGAGAACAAAATACTCACGGTCATTCAATAGATACTCCGCATCGCCTCCGGTAACCACCCCGGGAGGAAGATACAACTCTTTGAGCGCGACGGGATTGGTCGCGCCCTGCGGCGTCACCGATATCTGATTATTCTTAATTTGCACACGCTCCCCCGGCAAACCGATGATGCGCTTGATGAAATAGGTCGCCTGATTGTGCTGATACCGGAACACAACAACTTCACCCCGTTCCGGCGCCCGGAAACGGTAGGTGAGCTCATCAATAAGAAGATAATCCCCATTCTCAAGATTCGGCGCCATGCTTGAACCGCTCACCACAAAGGGCTGCACAAGG
This sequence comes from uncultured Candidatus Saccharibacteria bacterium, assembly GCA_964646415.1. GTDB lineage: Bacteria > Patescibacteriota > Minisyncoccia > UBA6257 > 2-01-FULL-56-20 > VGJV01. Next base: position 13,012 of record CAZYEL010000016.1, on the reverse strand, counting down.
AACGTGCGCACAAGGAACACCGAGCCCACCGCCACAAAAGCAATCTCGAAGACTTCCAAAAGCGATACGAGAAATTTTCTCATAAATAATGCGTCTTGCGTGAGTATACCCTGCCACATGCCGCGATGCAATTGCCTTCAATGAGTTCGGAGCTTTCCCGGGACGATACCCGGAAACAATTTCTATTTTTTTTGCATGCGGTATGATGGAACCACCCCCAATGGATATCAATTCCATCAAGCTCATATTAGGCATCGGCAATCCAGAAGCTGCATTCGAGAATACGTACCACAATGCCGGAATACTCGCGCTTCGCCATCTCGCAAACCTCGACGAAGCCTCCCCGTTCCGCCGTGCTCCACATAAAGCCTTTTCATACGCAAAAGGGAAACGCTTTCTATTCGCGTGCTCACTCACTTATATGAACGAGTCGGGACGGAGCGCTCAAGATGCCTGCGCATTCTTTAAAGTGCCCCCCGGCGCCCTGCTTGTACTCCACGACGAAAGCGACCTCGTCTTGGGATCTTTCAAGACATCGGTTGCGAGGGGCGCCGCAGGACATAAAGGAGTGGCATCCATCGCTCATGCGCTCGGCACAAACACATTCGCCCGCGTTCGCATCGGCATCCGCCCAAGAGCCCACTTCACCACCCATTCCGGCTGCGATGCCAGCGCATGTCCGCGCTGCCGCGGAGCAAGGGGGACAGTGTACCCATCGGTACTCCACTCCCAACGCGACAAAGGAAACGCGGACATGGGCGGCGTCCCGAAGGGTTCCGCGGGAGTTCCCGCCCAGCATCGTTCCGCCTTCGGAGTCGTACCACCAGGCACTGCCTCCTCGGTGCGCCTTGCCGGACCGGGAACTCCCGCAGGAACGCAGTCCGGAAGCGGTTGTGAAATGGGCCCTCAAGAAACAATCCGGAAAAAAGCGGGGGAATTTGTCTTGTCTCCCATAACGCCCGGAAACCGCGCCGCACTCACGCGCGTATTCGGTGAAATCGCCAGGTCGTTAGGATTTGAGAATGAAGCGGATTGAGAACGAAAACCCTTTCCCCGAGGTCTTTTTTATCTCCGTAAGCGGCAACTCGGTCCCTCCGAATAAAGGGTCGGCATCAAGCGCCTTTTTGAAGTTAAGAATGTCGGTTTCCGATGGCGCTTCGCCGCTCAAAGCCAGCGGAGAGTTGCCGTCCTGAAGATGAAACCGGCTAAGTATAATGTGATGCGTCTCAAGAAGTCCTTCTATCTTCGCCACAAGCGGGCCTTTGGGCTTGATAAGTTGCTTTGCGCTCTGGATAAGCCCCACGGTCTGGTTGAAGCGCACCGCCTGCGACCGCAGGGAATTAATCTCGGCAACCTCTTCCTTCTTCAGCTGAAACGCCGTCTGGGATTCCAAGGACCGCCTCATGTTGATTAAAAACGCATCGGCACTCACAAAACTCACCAGCAGAAGACCCATAACCGTGGGAATCACTATTCTCCAGAAACTGATGAAATTGAGAATTTGCTCATGGCGGAATCGTTCCTGTGCCCCGACTCCCAGCAGACTTATATCCTTATCTCCCCCCCGCGGAATCAATCCGCGAAGAGCGGACCCGATTGCCACAAACCAGTCGGGGGTGAACTGGGTATCCGCAGTGATAGTGAGCGGCTGAACCGTGAGACCGAAGTTCTTCGCGATTATTTGGGATATCTCATCACGAAGCGCGTTGGTGGACACCAACACTTCCTTTATAGGTTCTGGCCAATGCGCGGTGTAAAAGTTCAGGACTTGGTAGAGACTCCTCTTGAGAAGCGCCTCGAACGCCTCGCGGGTTACTTGCTGCTTTTCGTTCTGCATCTCCTTCCAGCTGTGGAAATACTCAAAATAGAGCTGACCCCGGCGGATGATGAGGAAGTCAAGCCCCGCAGTATCAAGATTGATGAGAATGTAGGGCTTCGCCAAATCTATGCGGACACCCCGCTCGCGTACAAGCCGCGCAAGCCCCAGCGCGCGCGACTCGATTGCCACCACCACAAATCCCGCTTCTTCAAGCGCCCGCATCACGTCATCCACCACTTTCCGGTCGACAAACGCGGAAAGCACCTCGAGCCGGAACGTGTCCTTGTCCTCGCCTACCAGCTGCCACCCCGAATATGCCTCCTTCACCTCGACGGGAGACACCATCTGCACGTTGAGTTGCACGGCTTTTTCAAGATTTTCTCCCTGAATGACGGGGAGACTGAACACCTGGCTATAAATACTGATGGAGCTCAAGGACACCACCACATTGACTTTCCCCCTTCCCTTCGCCTCGCCTTCGCCCAAAATCTGCTCGCGGAGGCGCTTCGCGGCGAGAATAAACTCCGCCCGATTCTGGATTCGGTTCGATTCCATAAACCCCGGCGGTAAACGGATGCTGGTGAATTTCCACGTTTCCCCGTCAAACACCGCGAAGCGCAAAGCAGTATCGGAAATTTCAAGGCCTCCGATCGGCGCGCGCGCCCGGAGAAGCGCGAAGAGGCGCTTCGCGTAGTAGCTCAACTTCGCCTTGAGGGGCGACGCCGAAACAGATATGTTGTTCACTGGATTTCCTTCCATGATACAAGACTTATCTGACCCGTCGAAGTAGTCACCGAAGCAATGAACTGAACCTTCCTCGTATGGAATGAAATAGTTGCAACCGAAACGACGGTGACAAGGCCCGTCGTGGGAGAATCCTGGGTAACGGTAACCTGCGCGCTGTCGCTCTCAAGCGGCACCGCGTATCCGGAAGGGCTCGAAAGGTCCTTGTTGCGAAGCAGGCGAAGATATGCATCCCGCGCTCCCGCGTCGGCAATAGAGAGCGCGCGCTGCGCGGCAGTGAAGCCGTATGTCGAGTTTACAAAGCTCGACGCGAGAAATCCCAGCGTCACCCCTATGAGAATCACAATGCTTCCCACAAGGAACACGAAAGAGAGCGCCGCCTGGGCACGGCGCGTAGGTGGTAGGTGGTAGGTGGTAGGTGGCAACATCATTCTTCCCTGCATTATACCGTTCTTCCCTGCTGCCTACTACCTGCCCTCTACCACTTACCGCGCCCTACGGGCTCCAGTTGATAATTACCTCGTTCACGGTGGGAGAAGTGGTTTGCGCGCGGTTTGAGATAAGCGTTATCCGGTAGCGGAAATAACGCTTCCCGCTGTGGAGCGTATAATCAATGCGCTTCGAAACATCCGACCCCGTGGTGTAATACGTATTCGATGTCCCGTCGGACCCTGCGTATGTCCACGGCCCGCTTGTGGCGTTCGACGTCGCGAACTGGAACCGCACCTGCGTTTCCGAGGGTTGGCTCCCGTGCCACAGCACGGAATTAATCTGTGCGCCTCCCGAAACGCCCGTGTCGTACGTCGCGGAGTCAAGCGTGGCGATGGCCGACGTCGCGTTCCATGACGTCTGCACCTTATAATCCGAAACGCCGCAGCTGTTGTTGTTCGCGCAGTTGAAACTGAACCAGCCCGCAGTGTCATTCCACGCATACCCGCTGAACGTCCCGCTGTCGGCGTCAATCAATACTTGATAATTCGAAACGCCGCAGCCGGTGCCGGTGCTGTTGTGGCAGTCAAAACTGATCCAGCCATACTGGTCGTTCCATCCGAAACCGCTTAAGTTGCCGATGCCGTCATTCGTCACCTGGTAATCCGATTGACTGCAAATATTCCCGTTGCGCGTAGTGTGGCAATCCAGTGAAATGTCTCCGACCGTGGATGTCGCGTATCCTCTCAAGTCTTGCGAATTTACTTTCACCGTATTTTCCGCATAAAAATCCATCCAGCCGACAAGATCGTTCCATGCATAACGATTGGTCGAATTTATGTCGGTTGCCGCAAAAACCACATCTACCCCCGCATACGCTCCCGCTACAACACACACGCATACCAACGCAACAACGTAGTACTTCCCCATGTTTATATTCGCCTTTTTTTTCATGATATCACTCATTGAAATTGAATCTGAATGGAGCCGGTGGTGGTGGTGTAATACATACTCGTGGATGTGGAGAAGCGGCTGTCAGTGCTCGTCACCGGGGTATCCTGCCCCGGGCCTCCAAACCAATCCGTCTGGCTGAATATAAAGTTGTTGCGGGAACGGGTGATATAGGTGGCAAGTGTGTTGGTCGTACTCTGCGGCCAGCGGTATATCACCGTAACTCTCTTCGTCGAAGGGTCATTCGTGCCACCGCTCGTCACAATAACATCCCCCGCATCCCTCGTCACCTCATCAAGGTAAAAATAGCGGGTGTACGTAGTGGTGCCCACCTGAATACTCTCGGTGCCCGTCGCGTGGGAAAAGGGAGATGTGCTCGTCGTAAGGTAATACTGGTTTGCGGAGGTCGTCGCGAGCGCGAGCACGTTGCTCCAGTTGCTGTCCGCCCACACCGAAACATTTTCCAGAAGCTCCTTTGCAAGGCCCGCACCCACCTGCACGCGAAGCGTCTGCGTGTTCGAGCGAAGCACCGGCGCGATGATGGCCGCCCCCGCTCCAATCATGATAGCGCCGACGAGGAGCGCAATCAAAACCTCGATAAGGGACTGACCTTTACGGTCAGAAAATAGCCCTCGCCCTTCTTGGATAGTCTTTAAGCGTTTCCTCATTATTCTATATTCTACTTTCTATTTCCTATGTTTAGTAGCTCACCGCGCCGCTTGAAGCCACGGAAATAGTCGAAGAGCCATCGCCCGACCTCATAATGATCGACACTGAAGTGGAAGCGGATGGGGCGCCGACAACCTGGCTGAACGTCACCTCCGTAGAAGACCCCGCGCCGAGCGTTGAGGTCACGTACGCGACGCTTGCGGGAAGCTTATAATATCCGACTCTTGTCGAAGTTGCGTACGTTCCATAAAACAAAGAAAAAAACGGATAGGTGGAAGTGCTATTTTCGAAGTGCACGCCCCAGGTGGTGCTTGAAGCCCTCGCGCCAGCACGGCTCTGCGCCTCCCGGAGCGTCGCAGCAATTTGCTTCGTGGTATTTGAAAGCTCGTTCTTGTTCCGGTATGCGGAGAGGCCCGGGAAAAGAAAAGCTGCAAGTATCGCCCCCACAAACATAACCAGCAATGCTTCAAGAATGCTGAATCCCCCCCTTGATGGAACAAGCGACAAAGAAGAAGGAACAAGGAAACTATACCCATCCTTGTCCGTGAATTCTTCCTTATTCCTTGTTACTTGTTCCATGTCACTAGAATTGCGTGGTGAGCTGATAAATCGGCACAATGATGGAGAGCGCAATGAGCACCACGATTCCCCCCATGCACATGATGAGTATCGGTTCAAGAACCGCGACAAGTGATTTGATATTTGCATCGATGCTGGAAGTATAAAAATCTCCCAGGGTTTGGAGCACTTCTTCAAGGTGCCCCGCCTTCTCGGAAATTGCCACAAGGTTCACCAACACCTTCGGGAACACCGCCTCCTTCCGGAACGCCTCACCGATAGTAAGCCCCTTTGCAAGACCCTCATGCGCGACACGGAGAAGCGCATACCGGTATTCTTCGGCGCCTACCGCATCCGCAGTCACTTCGATCGCCTGGATAATCGGGAGGCCGGCTTTGAAAAGCAAGGCGAGTGTGGTGACGCACCGCTGAATCGCAACTTCGCGGTAAACGGTTCTGACATACGGAGTGCGGCTCAATACGCTGTCCAAAATATGCTTGCCCACCGCGGTGCGCATGAAGAAATAGAGCCCTCCCGCAAGAAACAGCACGAATAGCACGGAGATAATGGCAATGTGGTCGCCGATGAAAAGGCCTATGCCGAACACAATCCGTGAAAAGAACGGCGGATTAATTCCGCTCTCCGCGAACACATGGGCAATCTTTGGCAACGCAAAGGTAACGAGGAACGTGAGCACAAAAAACGCGGCAACAAGAAGAATCACGGGGTACACCATAGCCGACCGGATCCGCGAACGCAGCTCCGCCTCGCGGCCCATGGAAACCGAGAGGTCTTCGAAGGTCTGCTGCAAACTGCCCGATGCTTCCGCGGCTTTAATAAGGTTGACGAACGTGGAAGGGAAAATGCTTGGATATTTCCCGAATGCCTGGTGAAACGGAAGTCCCCGCGTAAGATTTTCCCGTACCTCAAGGAGAAAATTCCGCATCGCAGGATTTTCAAAGTCCCCTATCAAAATGTTGATAGCGGAAAGGAGATCGGTTCCCACACGGAGCATCAAGGCAAGGTATTTGGTAAGAAACACCTTGTCGGTTACCGTAATTCCTCCGAAAATCCTGCGTACGCCAAGCTTCCCCTTCGTGAGAAGAGTAACCGTTACCGGACGCAGGTCCTTTGAGGAAAGGAATTGCAATACATGCGCGAGGTCTGCCGCATCGGTATCGCCCTCAACCACTCTCCCGGTTTTGTCTGATGCAACGTAGTGATACAGCATGGCGCTACGCGATGAGTGTTAAGTGATAAGTGCCGAACATGGAAAAACCCGAAAGAGTTGCATTCATGTATTGTTTCCCTACTTAAAGCTTACCACTTCGCGCTTATCGCTATTCCCGAATCACCCGCAGCACCTCATCAATGGTGGTAAGCGCAAGTTCCGCTTTCTCGAGACCGTCTTCGAACATCGAGCGCATCCCCGCCTTTCGCGCTTCGGTCCGCAACATGTCCAAGTCAAAATTGCGGTCGTTGATGATGGTTTTCACTCTGTCCGTCACTTCAAGCACTTCGAAAATGCCGAGCCTCCCCTTATAACCGGAGTTGCCGCACGCGGGGCACCCCCTGCCGCGGTAAATGGTCTTCGGGACATGCGTCTCTTTCTCGTTACCCAACTCCTTGAACTGATTCTCTATAATCTGCGTGTATTCGGGCTTCACCCCTTCCGAAAAAATGCACGTCGGACAAATCCGCCGCACCAGACGCTGCGCGACGATCACATTCAGCACCGACGCGACAAGGAACGGCGGGACGCCGAGGTCGAAAAGCCGCGGAATCGCGGTAGGAGCATCGTTCGTGTGGAGCGAGGAAAGAAGGAGGTGGCCGGTCAGGGCCGCCTGCACGGAAATATTCGCGGTTTCGGCGTCCCGAATTTCCCCCACCATGATCACGTTCGGGTCCTGCCGCAAAATCGCGCGGAGTCCGCTCGCAAAGGTGATTCCCGCCTGCGGGTTCATCTGCGTTTGGTTCACGTACCGCATGTTGTACTCAATGGGGTCCTCAACCGTGACGATGTTCACGAGCGGTTTATTCAGGATGTTGATAAGGGCGTAGAGCGTAGTCGTTTTCCCCGAACCGGTAGGACCGCAGGAAAGCACCATGCCGTAGGTCTTCTTGAGGTTGGAACGCACTATCGCCGCGTACGGCGGGAGAAACCCCAGCTCCTCGATCGACAGGGGCTTCTGCGCCGATTCGAGCAACCGCACTTCGATTTTCTCGCCATAATACGTGGGCATCACCGACACACGCACGTCAACCGTCTCGTTTATAATCCGGTGCCGGAATCGCCCGTCCTGCGGGCGGAAATGCTCGTCGATTTTAAGCCCCGCGAGAAGCTTGATGCGGGCAAGAAGCGCTGGGTGAATCGCCTTCGGAATCGCCATCACCTCATGCAAGATGCCGTCCACCCGGTAACGGACGAGCGTTTCATCCTCAAGCGCCTCGACATGCACATCGGAAGCGCGCGAAGCAATGGCGAACGAAAGGAGATTGTCCACGATCGCGACCACCGGCACTTCCGCTGCCGCCTCTTCGGCGCTCTTCGTTTGCTTTTCAAGAGACGCATGGATGTTTTCTTCAATGAGCTTCTTGAAGTCCTTGCCGAGTTCGAATCCGTACACCGCAAACCCTCTGCTCAAGTCCTCCGACAACGCGAGAAACGGTCGTACGTTTGCTTTGAGGTGCTGCGACAAAAACTCGATGGTTTCAAGGTCGGAAGGGTCCGCCATCGCGACATCGTACGTGCCGTTCTGTTCGCGCCCGAACACGATTACCTGCCGCTGGCGCGCGATGTCTTCCGAAAGAAGCTCCACCAGATTCTTATCGAGAGGCTGCACCCGCAAATTCACCCGCCCCACCCCGAGCATCTTCGCCACAAGGTCGCCGAGGTATTCGGACGCAACCACGCCCTCCGACACCAACACGTCCAAAATATTCTGGTTCTTCCTGTCCGCCTCCGCATAGAAAGCGTCATATCGCTCGGGCGCGATAAGATTCTCTTCAATAAGGCGCCGCTTGAGCTGTGGAGAAGGAATAGGTATCTTCATGGAAGTACGCGCGAATAACGCGAGAGCGTTGGTGGATGGTTGAAAGTTATAGAAGCGAGTATGGCCATTGGTGAAGAGTCTTTGGTATGCATGCCCTACGACCACTAACCATTTTCCCGACTCGCTTCCACAACCAACGACCAAAGACCTTCGCCATTCGCGGTATTCGCGATTACTCCTACAATATAAAGAAGTTCAGCACCGATTCCGGAATCACATATGTCTTCAAAATTATAACAAACACGGCCGTTGGGACCCACCAGTAATAAAGCGGCGCTCGTCCCCATCCCCGCATCTGATAAACAACCGACACTCCCACTCCCACGAAAAGCATCGCGGGAAGATAGAAGAAAAACGCCGGATACCCGCTCATAAAGAAACAGAGGCCTGCAAGCGCCGGCTCATCACTTTCAAAAAAACGTCCGCCGTATTTCCGATTCATCCGCGCGGCAAGCCACAATACGAGAAAGCCCGCAGCGAGCGCGATGCCCCACGGCAGGAAAAACCGTTTGCCCACGTACAAGAAAAAATACTCCGGCGACCGGTGAGGAGGAAGAAAAAACTTTCCTAATTCGCTCGCGCGCCATCCGGCATATATCAGATATGCCCACGACGCGAGTATTACGCCAACTCCCACAATGCCCATAAGCCATAACCGGCGGATCGCGGAGAGAGCGCATACACGCGCCGCACACTGCACCACAAACGCGGCGATGAGCAAAGCAAGGCCTACTTTCTCCGCAAGCGGCATTGCCTACAAACTCAACCCCGCCGCAGTGCCTACTTCGTAGAGCGTGGAACTCGAACCCCCATCCTGCGATTCCACATCATTCGCCCCTCCGCCGTTCGAGTAACGCGTGCTCTCCATTTTCGCGTTCAATTCAAACGTCTGGCTTGTACTCGTTGCCGCATAGGAGTAAAAATAGGTTGCGTTATTAATGGGGTCAATCGGATATATGCTCAAAGGCGCCCCCGAACTGATGCCGGTGAGATTCACGGGGATCCACCCGCTTCCCGTTACCGCTCGCGAGGTTGTTGTTGTAACCGTCGGTATGGTTGACGTCACATACGCAGTCATTGTTATGTAACGGCCACTGCAGCTCACATTTGCCATCTGAATCCCTGAAGACGCATGCACGTAACACGAGCCGTTCGTGCCGAGCGAGGGGCTCGAGATATCGGCGAGGTAAAGACTGATTGCGGTTTTGACAGTGTTTAAGTCGGAAATACGCGTCGAGTCGCGCGACTGCGCGAGAATCTGCGCGGGGTTCAAAGTAAGAATCAATACCACCGCGAGAATCGCCACAATCGCAATCACGACGAGAAGCTCGATGAGGGTGAATCCTTTTTCTTGAGCGGACTTGGAAGAGTTCATGAATGTGATGGGGCGCGCACCCTCCATTACGTTTACTTTACTAGTATAGCATGCTGCAAGAAATGCCTTATTGAAACTGTGGATAACCTTTGACACCGTGGGGTGAAAAACCTATAAACTCAAACTCGGCGCGGTGCCCACTTCATAGAGGGACGAACTTGAACCTCCATCCACTGATTCCGCATCACTTCCTCCTCCGTTCGAATACCGGGTACTCTCCAACTTTGCATTCAGCTCAAAAGTCTGGTTGGTGGTGTCCGCCGCATAGGTATAAAAATATGTTGCGTTGTTCACCGGGTCCACCGGCTCCACGCTAAGAGGAGCGCCGGAACTGATTGCCGTGAAATTCACCGGAATCCAGCCCGTGCCCGTCACGTTTCGCAAAGAAGTCGTGGAAACGGTGGTTGCCGTCGAATAACGGTTCCCGCATCCCGAAGTGGAAACGGTCGAAGAACCGTGCGCATAGCATGTGCTGCTGTTTCCGGCGAGCGAGGGGCTTGCCACATCCGAGAGGTAAAGACTCAGCGAACTCTTCAGCGTGGCGAGGTCGGAAATGCGCGTCGAGTCGCGTGCCTGCCGGAGAAGCTGGACCGGGTTCAACGTAACCACCAGCACCACCGCGAGAATCGCCACAATCGCAATCACGACGAGAAGCTCGATGAGGGTGAATCCCTTCGGCGAACTCAGGGCATGTCCTTTTTTATTGGGGGATTGGCGCTCGGATTTCATATTCAGCGCACGTGTCTAATGCAAGCAGAGTATAGCACACCCGCAAAGGGAGAACCCCACCACCGGTAAGCGGCTTTAATGGGGGCCTGCTACAAACTCAATCCCGCCGCAGTCCCCACTTCATAAAGCGTAGAACTTGAGCCTCCATCCTGGGACTCCACGTCGTTCGCTCCTCCGCCGTTCGAGTAACGAGTGCTTTCCATCTTCGCGTTCAGTTCAAAAGTTTGGCTCGTGCTCGTCGCCGCGTAAGTATAAAAATATGTCGCGTTGTTGATAGGGTCAATCGGCCATATGCTCAAAGGCGCCCCCGAACTGATGCCGGTGAGGTTCACGGGGATCCAACCGCTTCCCGCCACGGTGCGCGCGGTGGTGGTGGTAACCGCATTCGTTACCAGGTAACGGCCGCTGCAGCTTACGTTCGCCGCGACAATCGAAGAAGACGCATGCGTGTAACAGACACCATTCGTGCCGAGCGAGGGGCTCGAGATATCGGCGAGGTAAAGACTGATTGCGGTTTTGACAGTGTTTAAGTCGGAAATACGCGTCGAGTCGCGCGACTGCGCGAGAATCTGCGCGGGGTTCAAAGTAAGAATCAATACCACCGCGAGAATCGCCACAATCGCAATCACGACGAGAAGCTCGATGAGGGTGAATCCCTTCTCCCCTTTTGAATTATAAGCTTTATGCATTAGAAAAACCTGTTCCTCTTAATTTTATATTCTCATTCTCTATCAATACTCTAGCAAAGTCAAAGAGTGAAGACTGTGGATAACTTTGCGGGTATGTGGCATTTCCAAAGTTGCCCCGGCTTGCACCCCCACAACCTTTGCTTCGGCGAGGCCATCTCAAGAACATTGCTGCTTTTAAATAGTTTCGAAGTTTTGAAACAACGAAACTATATATCTGAAGTTAGATTACCCCCCTCATACTAGGTGTCAACTTCCCGACTGTGCACAACTTCACACTTCTCCCTTCGCAACATAACGGCACCGTAGAACCTCACGGTTTCAAGTTGATTATGTCTTGAGGGAAAAGGTGCGCACAGTTTTATCTCCGTCCATTTCAAAATTCGCGGGCAAAATTGGCAAACTCCCCCGGGGGCTCCGCCTCAAACCGCATCATGCTCCCCGAAAGAAGAGGCAGTTCAATCAAGAACGCATGGAGCATGAGCCGCTCGTGCCCGGCGGGGCTTTTCCGCCTGGTATAGAGTGCGTCCCCCACAATCGGATGCCCGATCGAAGCGCAATGCACCCGTATCTGGTGCGTGCGCCCGGTCTCCGGCGAAACCTTGAGGAGCGAGAACGGCTCTCCGTTCTTCATAATTTCTTTTTCCACTTTATAACGGGTCACCGCATCCTTCGCCATTTTTCCCGAGCGCGTGCTCCGGCGCGTGCTCCCCGACACGATGCCAATCGGACGGGTAATCACGCCTTCGCGCTCCTTAAGTTTCCCGAATACCCATGCGAGATACGTTTTCCGTATTTTCCTTCCCGCAAAAAGCGATTTCAGATGATTGAAGGCTTCTTGCGTGCGCGCGACAACCATCACGCCCGAGGTATCCCTGTCAAGCCGGTGCACAATGCCGGGGCGCAAAGGGTCACTCGCCCCGTGGCTGCCGTCAGGCAGTTTTACGGGGCCTGCCCCGTGATCCCGCTCCGAGCGGGATTTTACGGGGTCGCCAACCATCTTGATTTCGGGATAACGAGCGAGGAGCCAATCAACGAGCGTGGGTTCTTTTTGGGAATTTGGAATTTGGAATTTGGAATTTTTAAGAGGGTGCACCAACAAACCCGCGGGTTTGTTCACCGCAATAATATCTTCGTCTTCATATATGCACTCCACACTTTCGCTCATTGCTTGATTATACTGCCATAAAAATGCGCGTGGCCAGCAAGTGTGAAAACCTGCTGGCCCGCAATTTATAAACCCCCTCTTCCCCTCCTCTTACTTCGCGGCGACGATCGGTTTCAAATGCCGGATTTGTTCGAGCAACTTCACGCCCCGCATTTCCTGCCCCTTCTCGAATCCCTCAATGCGGAACACTGCATCACGGTTGAACACCCAGAGCGTCCCCGCCGCTTCTCCGTTCCATGAAGGAATAGCAACGCATCCATTCTTGCGCAACAGTTTTATGAGGACGTACGATGCGGCGGGGAAAATTCCCGCCCCGGTCGCCGTTCGCGTCGTGAAAATCTCGCCCCCGAAAATTAGGGGGTTGCCCCACTTTCTTTCCCCACTCTCGGCAACCACAGCGATGATTACATCCCCGTCTCCGCGCCTAATCCAAAAGCGCGTTCCAGCAGCGGTATCCGTATCCACTTTCGCGCCTTGCGTGACTCGTTGAACTCGCGCCGTTACCCCGCCTTCCACCCCCTCAAATCTGCACACATTGCCCGTGAGGTGCTCGGTGATAGGATAGAAAACTGTTGCTTGTTCGCTCCTTATCCAGGCTGAAAATCCCACCATTTCCTTCCACCTCCCTAGTTCAGTGAAACCATCATGGTTTGTGGTAGCTGCTCCCGGAACCGCGAGTACCGTCATTAGTTGGATCATAACAATTTTTCCATTTCCCTTCGGAAACAAAAACGAACCGCACGCTGCACTCACAGCGCGCTGCTTTTGCTCCTTCAGGGTTAAGGGAACTTTCGTGTTGGTCGGAACAGTCGAAAAAGATTGCAATATCGA
>CAZYEL010000015.1:0-28039 GCA_964646415.1 uncultured Candidatus Saccharibacteria bacterium | reverse complement strand
AACCCCGCTCGCAAAAGTCGCCGAAGTGTTTCCAAGGTCATGGGGATGAGAAGTGGCGTAAACGCCGTCAACAGCTTCGAACCGCCTCGCTGATCTTCCCTTTCAACTCGTTAAAACGAACTGGGGCTATGTCGCTTTTCTCCAATGTTTTGATTGAAATGCTATTCCCGTTTCTCGTAATCGTTTTCAGAATATCTTTTGCAAGTACATAAAAGCACCACTGGTCCAAATCCAAGATGTTAAGCGTCCTTGGATTCTGGTGCCGCAAAAGGGCGAAGACGTACAAATCGGATTTGTAGCTTCCCGGTTTCCGGCTCATCTTCCCGGCCGCCGAGGAGTAATATAATTTCTTCGCCTTGAGGCCGGAGAAAGTTACCCGCGATAAATTATGCTGATCCCAATCCTGGATATACGCGCAGCATTTCACTTCGATCTTCGCGCCCTCACCAAGAAGAATGTCATGGTCATTCCATGGATTTCTGACTCCTATGGCGTTTGCCCGTCTAATAGCGTTCTCGACGAGAAACTCGGCGAGGACGCCGCGCAGTACGTTGGAATTCAAGTTTGAAAATCCGTACCTCCAAAACTCAAGTATTGAAATATTCTTTCCGGCCGCGTTTTTGAACTTCTCCGAACCGGAAAGTTTTCTGACCGGCAGCCGCTTATATCTGCAGCTCTTTTCTCTTTTGGTTGGAGTCATCGCCATAGGTCATGTTCCGGCGAGGGCTTTCATAAAAACACTAAGCCCCGCGCCAGCTAGAGCTTTCGCTCCATACCCCTTTCGGGATACGACCTGTGACAGTTCGCTGAACGCGGGGTTCAGTATCTGTCACAGGTTTTTCAGGCCATGCTCAAAGATATTGAATCTTCGAGTTTAGGCCCCGGGCGTACGCCCTTATTCAGTTGTATCGTAATAATGGCGCGAGGAAAGGGAAAAGTCCAGAATCGCAAAGAAAGATGGAATTAAAGGTGGATGATGTGTATATTGCAAATTTATTATTTATATGTTATAGAAGTAATTAATGAAAGAACCCACTCTAACCTCAAATCAGAGACGAGTATACGAATTTCTAAAAAGTCGCATCTTGCTGGGGAAACCTCCCACTCTGCAAGAGATCGCGAAAGAAATTGGAGCGAAATCCATCCGTTCAGTAACTCAATATCTTGAGATATTGGGAAATAAAGGACTGATCGAACGTAATAGGTATGCTCAAAGAGGAATAAAGCTTATTGGTGGAGAGTGTTCTTCGGAAGAGCTGGTTACTCTTCCCGTTTTTGCCTCTGCGGGATGCGGGAGCCCAAGCGTCATAGCTCAACGAACTTTTGACGAGTTCATCACGGTTTCCTCCAGCCTCCTCGGCACAAAACGCACGAATCTTTACGTCATCAAGGCAATCGGCAACTCTATGAAAGAAGCGGGCATCTCTTCTGGAGATTTCGTATTAGCAGAAATGACGCAGGATGTAAGTTCCGGTGACGATGTAGTAGCGATTATTAACGACAATGCAGTAATCAAACGAATAGCATTCGCGGATAACGCGATAATTCTTAATCCGGTTTCTAAAAATCCAAAGCATCGTCCGATTGTCATGCGCGAGGATTTTCGGATATTCGGAAAAGTGCTCCGGACCATTCGCGTCGAGCCGGAATATCACATAGTGCCTCTCGAAGAAAATGTATAAGAAGAATTCTCTCGCGACAAGAAATCGGGATGAGCAAAGCGAAGACACGCAAGTTGTGCTTCATTTGCCAGACCGAATCGGAATTGAGCTCGTACAAGCAAATGAACTCCGGCACTACGAACTATTCAACTGGCTAGTGGGCATCAACTCTTCGATTGCCGTCGGGTTTTGGACCGCGTTCGTGAACGAGAACACCAGCGCCCTTGGATGGAGCGCTGGGGCTTTTACCGCCATTACCATTTTGTTTTTGATTTTAGCTCTTATATACCGACGGAAAGTTTATCACGGGAACGTAGAGCGCAGTTTATGCCTAGGGGATTTTCGAATGACGAAAACAAAGGTCGGGCACGATTCTATAAAATCATGAGCAAACTACCGAAATTAACGTTGGATTTCAACGAGAAAAAGGAGCAATGGGAGTTGACTAACGACAAGACTGATCGGATCATCAGAGTCTTTGAAACAAAAGATGAAGCTACTGCTGGAGGAGTTCTCGAAAAGGCCGTTGGCAACAACGGCGGATCTGTGAAAATTCAGAAAATGAACGGCCGTTTCCAAGAGGAACGCACATATCCTGGCAGCAAAGACCCACGCCAGTCTAAAGGCTAAGAATACGATTGCGCACGAAGGCTTCTTTCGTGCGCAACGTTGCTTTTTCAACTGTGATGATTCAGCAAAATAAGATGCCTGACATTTCAAATTTGGAACCGGGAGCGGTTGCATGTTTCTTGGCCCATTCCTTAGCGGGACTTACTCAGAAAAAATCGCGAGATGTGCAAGCCTTTGCTGTTCTTGCGGCCAGACTCATCGATAAAGCAAAGAATGAGTACGGTGCTGCGCGAGATGCCGCAACCGCTGAAGAAAATGAGGGGAGGCTTTCCTTTGAGGAAATAATGGAACGCAACAATGGTCAATACTTTTTCACGTGCGCAATCATGAACCACCTCGAAAATTGCATCAATGCCGTCTCGAGGATTTACAAACTTTTTAAATTGCTTCCGAACAGATACGCCTCACTCTCGCGAAATACAGTAACCAAGGTCAGAAACGCCATAGAGCACATGGATGAAAAAGTTGCCCTTGGAGGATCCACTTCTCTTAACCTTTCGTCAGATGCCCTTGCCATCGAAATCACGGGAGAAACTCTATCTACAAAGGAACTGGCTGGTGAAATATTGGCGTTGCACGCGGAGATCATCAAGGTTATCACCAGATAAATTCTAAAAACTCATGAATTCACTTAGCAAAATCATATTGTCGATACTAAAATTCTTCGCGAGGCGAAACATATCTAACTCAGATGCTCCCAAGATCAGGGATCATAGAAATAAGCCACCTGAAGCGATATTGGAAAACCCTACCGCCAAGATCGCGACCGTAGACGCAAGTCCAATTTTGGATTTCGTGCAGAAAAACGGTTCGGCGAAGGCGGTTAAGCGACTATATATCCGTAAAGAACAACCTTCGACTCAAGCGCTAATAGTGGAAGATGTATCTGTTGGGACAATATTGCAATTTGTGGGATGGGTTACAAACGGAGAAAACTTCGCCGGAGTTACCAAATGGTTCAAAAATGAAGCGGGGAACTATTTTTGGGCGGGTAATGTAGAAGTTTCACCAGAGGTAATTAAAACAACGCAGAACAAGGAACAAATTACCGCTCAACAGCTTTGCGCTATTATTCCCCCTTTGCCATTGGACAAAGCGAATGCCGTACTGACGCATTTTCACCAAACTTTGGAAGAGTTCGGGATTGATACTCCGATTCGCCAAGCTGCTTTTATTGCCCAAACCGCGTGCGAATCGCAATACCATAAGTTCGTGGAAAGTCTCTGGTACTCCCCACAAAGGTTGACGGTGGTATGGCCCAAAGTATTCACGGTGGAAAAAGCCGCGCTCTATGCGGCTAGTCCTGAGAAATTGGCCAACTTCATATATGCCGGAGTCAATGGGAACGGAAACGAAGCAAGCGGAGATGGCTGGAAATATCGTGGCAGGGGTGTCATACAGACTACGGGCCGATGGAACTACAAAGTATGCGGCGAAGGAATAGGATTTGATCTGATTAATTCTCCCGAAATACTGGAGGATCCGCTACAAGCATTTCGTTCCGGCGGATGGTATTGGAAAAGTCATGATCTTAACCCGTTCGCAGATCGGGAAGATGTACTTGCGATTACTAAAATTATAAACGGCGGAACGAATGGCCTTCCAGAACGCAAACAGTATTACGCTCGCGCCAAAGCAGTGCTTGGAATTCCCTAGACACCGCTTTTTATAGTGTCTATCGTGTCTATTAACCCTTGACCGAGACGGGTAAACGACACTCTTAAATTCGCATCAAAGAAGCCTTATACTGCTTGCAAGGCTCTGGTACTAGACCGAGGAACACAGCCATTCGACTCACTTCGTTCGCTCATGGCTATAGCCAAGTGAGTCGAATGTCCTGAGCGAAGTCGAAGGAAAATGTTCTACGTGTACTTTCTCAAAGACTCACAGGGGCATTTGTATATTGGACAGACCAATAATCTTTCGATTCGTGAAAAGCAGCAGGTATCGAAATCAACGAAATCCGCTAAGTTCATGCAAGATAATGTGGGTAAGTTTAATCTTGTGTATTATGAAACGTATTCCACAAGACTTGAAGCAATGCGAAGAGAAAAACAACTCAAAGGATGGACACGAGCTAAAAAAGAGGCATTGATCAAGAAAGATTATGAGCTTTTGAAAAAGCTTTGATTGAGTCAGCGCACCGTGTCCTGAGTTTGTCGAAGGGGTACCGAGGTAGACCGGAGAGCCTCGTCGAACTGCAGACCCTATACTGGAAACATGATTTCTTGGCTAAAAGATAAATTCCGACGTTGGCTCTCAGAGAAAATTGCTAGAGCTTATCAGGAAATGCATACGCAACGAATGCAGAAGATGACTAAAAACCTCCCTAGAGAATTGGTCGGAATTAACAAAGTTCTTGAGACCCTTAATAACAATAGCTGGGCCGTACATCATCTATTTAAGAAGGCGAGGAATAAAAAGCAGTACGCCAACGCGTTTTTATACTTTTTCTACTCCTTTGAGTTAACCCTAAAGCATCTGATCATATCCGAGATGAATCTCAAAAACATGGAAGCAACCATCGCGAGTGCAAAAAACGGACTGAACTTCTTTTCTGTCTATAGTGAAAAAGAAATGACTGATATCTTAGATTTGGGTCCCACAGGAAAAGTAATCAAAAAGTTCCTTGAGATTTTCACTGGATATAATCGCAGAAACGATTTATGGAAAATTAATGGCGAGCGAAACAATATAATCCACGATATGCTGAAAAAGGAAATGAGCGAAGCTAGTATAGAAAAATCGTTTGAAGATTTTTTCTCGAAAACCGCCTCGGCTATAAAGAATATCTTCGAAGAATTCGACAGTATCTTTGCAAAGAGACCGGAGAAATTTTTAGAAAAATTGACGCAGACTTTGGGTCAAAACCCGATGATCGAGACAGGTCAGGCAAGCCCTTAAACTGACCCCCAAAGATGCCTTATACTGCTTGTATGGTCCCGGTTCTAGACCGCGCAACACAGCCTTGAACGGAATTTATGTGAATTGGTTCTGCGCCAAAGGCGCATCCCTGCCCGTCCCAGTCCGGCAGGCGGGCGCCTCCGGCGGAGAATCCAAACCCGGCGGCAAGCGACTGAAAAGGAGCGCAGTACCCAGCGCCAGCAGGCGGCCGGTACATAATACCTTGAGATAGGTTCGGAGTGGGAGGTTCGACACTTTAAAGAATGGGCGTAATGGAGCGTTGCTCTCACCGTCCTTATTAAGGTACATCACACAAATGAATCCTCCCCACGAAGAAACTCCGGAAATAATCCAGGAAGACCGCGGAGCAAATATCGAGAAAGTTCTTGCACAGGTATCCTCATTATCCGTGGCACACAAAGAACTTGTTTTGGAATATTTGAAAAAAACTTTAAAAACTGGCGAAGAAAATGCGCCCAAGAAGCTCACCACCAGACGCGCAAAGACCTCGTCATTGGAAGAGCTGATACGGCTCTATCCCAACGTCGATTTCGCGGGCTTCATCTCCAGGAAAAACGATAAGGAACAATACCAGCTCTGGAAGCTTATTGACGCATTCGAGGATGTCGCGAAAAAAATAGGGCGCAAGAATTTCGATAAACTGCACATCACCCTGATTGTGTTCGGCGACAGAATAACCTACGTGAGTGACGGCAGTATCGCCGTGAACTACGAGCGATTCTCGGAGGAAGACTTGGCAGAGCAGCTCATCAAGATGTTCCACAAGCAGGATTAAGGTTCCGCGCGCATCCGACGCTACATCTTATACACCACGTCCTTCCGCTCCACGACAACCTTCCATCCGTTGCGCTTCGCCACGCGGTAGAGTTTTTGGTTCGGGTTGAAACAAATCGGCGTCTCCACGAGTTTGAGAAATCGGATGTCAGACTCCGTGTCGCCCACGCCAACTGAGCCGTGGAGCGTAAGGTACTCCTTTTCCAAAGCTCTCAATAAAATTGCGGCTTTGTCGAAAATAAGTTCCTCGTGCATCATGCCGCCCGTGAACTTCCCCTTTGCATCCACCTCGTACATAAGCCCGTACACCTTGCTGAACCCCAAATGCCTGCAGAACGCATCCACCGCCGCCTTTGGTGAGTGGGAAATCGCAAGCACGTAATAGTTTTTCTTTTTGAGTTCCCGCACGAGGTCGCGGGTGTAGCGGTACACGCGGTCTTTGTGAAGCGCCACCACCCGCTTCGCCACGCGGTCGAATTCGGAAAACCGCACACCCCGGATGTTCCGCCGGAATGCGGCGACCACGCTCATGATGTACGCCTCGTAGTCCCCCTTCCGGTCAAGCCATTTTACTTTGTCGCGCGCGTAGATGCGCCGCACGCGAGGCTTGAAAATCCCCGCTCGAATAAGTTCCTCAACAAGCTCAATCAAAAGGCTCGAACGGAAAATCGTGCCGTCGATGTCGAAGATGGCAACCTTTTTGCGCAGCGCATGCATAGTTGTATTTTACCCCATTTGCTACACGCAACCGGTGATGGGCGCGCTCCTCATTGCGCTGGGGATTCACCTCGCGTCCTCGTCTTCCAAATAACTAAGGCATTTCCACCACCGGGGCGGAAACATCTGCGGGCGGAGGCGTTGCTCCCCCGCCTACGCGGCTGAAAATCATAAACATTATCGAAGCAAAAATCCCCAGAACCGCAAGAAATTTGAAGAGCGTGGCAATTGACCCTAAGTCAGACATTTGTTTTCAGTATACCATTTCCCGTGTATGCCCAAATCCACATGGAAACTTCCCTTGCATCCCGCGCCATAAAAGACTACGCTGTGGAGATGAGCGATTTTAAGAAACGAGGATTCGGCGGCAGCCGGGGCGGCAATGACCGGTTCGGCAGAAAAGATTTTGGAGGGCGTCCGAGTTCTGGCAACCGAGGGGGAGGATTTTCCAGACCCGGCGGCGGAGGAGATTTCCGGCCGACCGAAATGCACCAGGCGGTATGCAGCAAATGCGGCAGAACGTGCGAAGTTCCCTTCCGTCCGAACGGAAAAAAACCGGTGTATTGCAAAGAGTGTTTTGAAGGCACTACGAGAGACACTCCTCCGCAAAACTTTGAGCGGAGAGACTTCCACGCCCCCTCCCAGCCCCGGCCGCAATATAACGAGGAGCGAACCTTTCAACCCGTTCGGGATACGCGCATTGACGACCTGAAACGGCAGATGGACGCGATGCAGTCAAAGCTTGACCGCGTTCTCCACATGCTTGAGTCCGCTGCCCGCCCTGCAGCATCCGCAGCTCTGCCGGAAGCGGCAAGTGCGCCCGAAGCGACGAAGAAGCCAGCTGCGCCCAAAAAGCCCGCTGCGAAAAAGAAGAAGGCGTAAGCCATATCCCCCCTCCCCCAAGTAAGGTCCATGCCTTATTTTGTGTATCTCATGCGCTGTGCGGACGGGAGCATCTACACCGGCATCACCACGGACATAGAAAGAAGATTTGGGGAGCATAAAGCAAAACTCGGCGGGAGCTATACTCGCGCTCACGGCGCGCGCGCAATCCTCTACTCCGAGAAACATCCTACGCGCTCGGCGGCTCTGAAACGCGAGGCGGAAATCAAACGCTGGCCACGGGGAAAAAAGCTTGCGCTCGTGAAAACCAACTCATGACCAAATACATCCTCGTCGGCGGGTATCCGAAAAAATCTCCCGACGGAGGCAAGGCCTTCGCCGAGGAACTTATAAAAGGATTCGATGAGCCGGTAAAAGTGCTGGAGTGCCTTTTCGCGCGTCCGCGCGACAACTGGGAGAAAGCATACGCCGAAGACGCGGAATTTTTTACGAAACACCTCCCCAGCAAGCAGGTGGAGTTCCAACTCGCGCAGCCAGAGACATTTTTGGAACAGGTACGGTGGGCACACGCCATTTACATCCGCGGCGGCACCTCCGAAACGCAGCTTATCGCGCTCGCAGATCAAAGCGGAAACTGGAAAAAAGAACTCGACGGGAAAACCCTCGCGGGGAGTTCTGCGGGAACCGATGTTATCTCGAAATATTATTATAATCTTGACGACTTGAAACTCGGGGAAGGATTGGAGCTCGTGCCGGTCAAAGTGATTCCGCACTGGCGCTCGGACTACAACGCCCCAAACGTGGATTGGGACAAGGCACTTGCGGAACTCAGAAGCTATAAAGAAAACTTGCCTATCCTCACACTTCACGAAGGAGAATTCAAAGTGATTCCATAATAAACTCGAAAGCGTAGAGTATGATGAGAGTGCGATGAAAAAAACTCTCATCATAATTTTTGCCTTAGCTTTCTTCTCTCCAATCGCCTTTGCCGCGACGACCACTCTTGTGGTGCCGGAACAGGCGCTTCAGGGAACCCCTGTGAGAGTAACCACCGAAGGCGCCGCGCTCCTCAAAGGAGTGATATTCGACGGTAAGCAAATCCCCGTCTTTACCTATAACGGCAGACCCCGCGCATTCATCGGGATAGACCTCGCAAAAAAGCCGGGGGCATATACGCTCACGGCAACGCTCACGAACGGCACGGCCATTTCCAAAAAAATTACGGTCCTCGGACGAAAAAAGCCGCCGGTGGAATCGGTTGCGATTCCCGAGAAGCTCGGCGGCAACACCGCTTCGAGCCAAAACGACTTGGTTACCTCGATTGCCGTGGCGGATGCGGACATAAAGAAAGTGCGCACCGGAGGCGCAATCACATGGGCGCAAAAATTCATTTCTCCTCTCGGCGCGATGACCGTCACCACCCCCTACGGCTACGGCGTCGACACCGGCGCATACACCCTCCCCCACAAAGGCGTTGACCTCAAAGCGGCGGTGGGCATGAACGTCTTCGCCATGAACCGGGGCGTCGTAAAAATAGCGAAGGAGTACCGCTCCTACGGCAAGATGGTGCTTATTGACCACGGGCTGGGAATCCAAACTCTCTACCTCCACCTTTCGAAAATGAACGTGAAAGCGGGCGATGTCGTACCGCGGGGCAAAATCATCGGACTAAGCGGCGAGACCGGTTACGTTTCCGGTCCCCATCTTCACTTGAGCGTGCGGATAGGCGGAACCTCAATCGACCCGCTGCAATTTTTGAAATTGTTTAACCCGTAAAGATACTTATTATTTACTTTCGCGCAAGAAACTCCACCAACGTCTCAACTTCTACTCCGATCTGCGAGTGAAGCGGCGAGGGAAGCGCATTGAACACAAACCATCCGATTTCGTCTATCTTCTCCGGGTCGCCGTTCTTTACTTTTGCGGGGTCAACCAGAACCCAGTGCAGGTTTTTTACCCAGTGCGTCGGCGTGCCGTTGTGCGTACGCAACACGTTTTTCGTCGCCACATACTCAATTTTGAGCGGCACAACTCCATACTCCTCCAAAACTTCGCGTTTCACCGTATCCTCAAAGGTTTCACCAAACTCCATTGACCCCGCCCCAAAATCCCACGCCCCCTGCTCATCACGGCATTTCCTACTCCGTTTATGGAGCAACACATTCCCTTTGCCGTCATGGCAGCAAAACACGCAGTTCACACCGATGTAATCCACGCCTCGCTTTAAATCCGCTTTTCGGTATTCGGGAGAATTCTGAGCGGGAGGCATAGGAATAATTTCCCAGTTATATACGTTTACTATACATTAATCAATAATCATATGTCCAACAAAAAAATCATCGTTTGCGCGGCGACACACGCGGCTCTCACCGCCCTCTACGTCGCCGCAATTGCATCCCTTATGACCTATGGCGAGACCATATTCGGGGAAATGCCGAAGAATGTGTTCGCCCCCATGGGGTTCCTCCTTCTCTTCGTTGTCTCCGCCGCAATCACCGGCTCGCTCGTATTCGGAAAGCCCCTCCTCTGGTACCTCGACGGCAAAAAGCGCGAAGCGGTGCGCCTCGCGATCTACACCATTCTCTTTCTTGCCGTAATCGTGTTTGCGATATTCCTCTCGCTTGCCCTTACTGCCCCCAGTCGATAAGTTCGGTGAAGCGCAGATAAAAATCCAAACGGGTCCTCCACCCTGAAGTCGCGCCAGAGCGCATCTCCGTCTCTTTTATCCATCACAGGCCGCATGATGTGTTCTTGCATCCTCGGCTGCACGGTTTTGTAGAACATATCCACATCCGCGACAGGAATAGTTATCTCTGCCGCATACCCCCGCTTGGTATCGCGCGGAAACTTTTTGAAATACTCCTGGCCGTACACTCTTTCGCTGCCTCCGTAAAAATTAAGAATAGTGTCGCCCTGCGCATCGCGGCGCTTCAGTACCAGATAACCAGGCGCGCCACCCATAACCGGATTTTCGTGAACCGTTTCAAATCCCAGAATCCCGTAGAAGCTTTTCGCCACCTCGAAATCGGGGATATGCAGCTCAATGACGAGATTATTTCGTACCGGCGCTTTGCTCATGTGAGAATCAACTCGTCGGGAAAAGTTTCTCCGCAATTCCCGCAAGCGCGGTTATCACAAGCTGGATATGCTCCTCGCGCGGAACGCCAAGTTCCGCAATTCCCTGCTCGATATCCTCGCGACTCACTTTCGCCGCGAACTTTTTCTCCTTCAAGCGCTTCTCGATTGACTGAATGGTTAAACTTGCAAACCTATCAGGCCTCAGATACGCCACCGCCATCACAAATCCGCAAAGCTCGTCCACCGCAAAAAGGCACTTCGCGGCGTTCGTGTCGCGCGGCACGCCGGAGTACTGCGCATGCCCCAAAATAATTTTCATTACTTCCTCCGGATATCCCTTCCCGCGCAAAATCTTCTCGCCCTCAAAGGGGTGCCCCGTCCTCGCCGCCGCGTCCGGCACCGGATATTTCTCATAGTCAAAGTCGTGGAGCAGTCCGCAAATACCCCACAACTCTTCGTCCTCGCCGAATTTCTTCGCATAGGCGCGCATGGCGGCCTCAACCGACAAGCAATGCTTACGCAGGCTCTCCGATGCTACATATTCGTTTAATAACTTTAATGCTTCCTCCCGTGGAGGCATGTAACAAATTATATCCGAAACTCCGCCGCAATGGTATAATCTGACTATATTTATGGAACTCAAAGCAAAAGACCTTTCCAAAGAACCGCCACGAAGCCCGCGTGAGCGCATTGCAGGGTTCGTGATTCTTGCCCGCGCGATTGATAAATGCCGCGCATTCCTTGGAGGAACGATCGGCGAATACAACTTCAATTGCCCGCTCGACAAGATGCTTTTCGAGTTTAAAGGTTTCTCCGGGGAGGATTTTAAAAACTTCGTCGCCGAGGGGCACACGGACGAGGAAATAGGCGCGTGGGTAAAAAAGAACGGCACGCCGAAAACGGATGCGGAAACCACGGCCTGGTCCGACGAACGCGAGCGCTTTTCCTATCACGTCCATCCCGACCCCGAGGAACGGGAATGGTTTGACGGCGAATGCGTGCGGCTGGGGCTTGACCCCACAAAGACGACGCTTTTCGACTACCTCGAATCCGACGACAAGGTGAACTTCCGATAGGCGAGACTCATGCTTTTCCCGCATCCCTTCGCGAATACTCCCGCAGAGCAGCATCGCCGGGAACTCCGGTACTCCGGAAAAATCGTGAAGCGCTACGGGAATGACCCCATCCCGCCGTTCGCGTGGGGCGCCAAGGAACTTATCCCGTCATATGCCGGGGGAAACGAACAGGCGGCAATCACCCAATTTGTGAATGATTGGTTTGCCGCGCCCGCGCGGCACCTCGACCACAAGAATTTCCCTGCGCCGCGCGTGGAGACGAAGAAAAGCTGCTATGCCTTTCCGAGCTACCTCGACGACGCCGACGAAGCCCGGTTTTTCAAATCAAAGAAGCCCTTTTGGGGAAACCGAAACAGCGCGTTCATCATACTTCCCCATTGGAGTCCGATCTTCTGGAAATACGCGGCGGGTACCGCGTTCATCAGGAATTTTTTCCTTCCCGTCGACACGTTCCGCTACTTCCCGAAACTCGCCACCGAGAAGGGATGCCTCGGCGGCGCGCGCTACGATGTCGTCGGAGCGAACATCGGGCGGACCATCAAACGATTTTGGCAGGACGTCCTGAACATTCAGTTCTTCGCGCGACACCTGAAAGAAAATCTCGGGTATCAATCCGTGGGAATATGGGCGTACAGCATCGGCAGCCCGCGCGGCATGGCGGCGTCGCTCTTCTCGCGCGATTTCGATTTCCTCATTATGAATTTTCTCGCGGAGAGCTTTCCCCAGGCCGTTCTGAACGGCATCTCGACGCAGCACATCGCCCAAGAACTCCGGCAGCACGTGGACGACCCGACGCTCGAAAAACTCTGGTCGCCGCTTAGCCCAGGGAAATATGAGCCGCTCCTCGCGCGCCTTCCCGCGCACACGCTTCTCATCCAGCCGAAATATGACCTCGTCTTCGGCGAAGAAAACAACCGGCGGATGGTGGAACTCCTCCGCCGTTCCGCGCCGCACGTCACGATCGAACACGGCAACTACGGCCACCTTACTTATGGCGAGTTTGATAAGCTTATTCCCGTCATCCACCGCATAAGCCAGTTCATCATCCGC
Organism: uncultured Candidatus Saccharibacteria bacterium; assembly: GCA_964646415.1. Lineage (GTDB taxonomy): Bacteria > Patescibacteriota > Minisyncoccia > UBA6257 > 2-01-FULL-56-20 > VGJV01. The sequence goes on along the minus strand of CAZYEL010000015.1, from coordinate 15,285 downwards.
AATTACTAGCGGTATCCCAACACAAACGCAGCCGCAACCACGCTTAGCCGTGCGCGAGGGAAACCAGATAACCAATCAGCACAAGCCCCGCCAGAAACGGAACGAGTACTCCGTACGTGCGCTCATGTCCCGCGCGGTGGTGGATTTCGGGAATCAAATCCGAGGCGGCGATGTAGGTGAAAATGCCGGCAACCGAGGCGAGAAGGAAGCTTAACTGCCCCTCGAAAAACCCGAGCGCGAAGAATCCCGCCAAGGCGCCGAGAACCGAGCATAAGGACGAAAGCACGTTCGCGATGATGATTTTCGACTTCGACCATCCCCGGTCAAGGAGAATCGCGAAGTCCCCGATCTCCTGCGGCAGTTCATGTGCGGCAACGCCGAGCGCGGTTAAAAGCCCCAAGTGGGGGTTTGCCACCCATGCCAACGCAATCACCACGCCGTCGAGGAAATTATGCAAACTGTCGCCAAGTATGAGGAGCGAAGGCAGCGCTTCCATGTGCGCCTGATGGCCCTCGTGAGTGTGCGACGCATGACGGTGCGAATACCGCATAAACACCCGCTCCAGGATGAAGAAGATAAGGAACCCCGCCAGAAACGCCCGGAGTGCCGGATGCGGTTCCGCTCCAAGTTCAAGCGCCTCCGGCAAAAGGTCGAGGAAACTCACGCCCAGGAACGCGCCCGCCGCGAACGCGATGAGCAACGTAATATACGGCGCGATAACCCGCGGTTTCCAGATAATCAAAAAGCCTCCCGCGAGAGAGAAAAGCCCTCCGACCAACGCATAGAATATAAGTTCGAGCATTGCAGAAATACCCAAGAATTTATTGAAGGAGCGCTACTTGCACCGCCGCGAGCGCGGCTTCCCTCCCTTTGTTCGCGTCCCCTGTTGCCCTCGCCTTCGCCTGCGCGAGGTTTCGCACGGTGAGCACGCCAAATCCTATCGGCACGCCGTAATGGAGCGAAAGTTTCATAATGCCGTGCGACACCGCCGTCGCGATGTAGACGTCGTGGTCGGTCTCACCCTTCACGATGCACCCCAATGTAATAATCGCGTCGTACCACTTCTCCTCCAAAAGCATCCTGCACCCGAAAGGAATCTCGAAACTTCCCGGCACTTCAATGGCGCGGATGTTGGCTTTTTTCACTTTGCACCGCGCAAGCGCGGCATATGCGCCTTGGAGGAGGCGTCGGGTGATGCCGCCGTTATATGCGGCGCACACTATCCCGACTTTGAGCCGCGAGGCGTCGGGAAACTTTTTTGTATGTGCAACTTTTTTTCTCTGCATGAATTATTTTCCGAGGAGCGCCGCAAGGTGGCGCGCGAGCATATCCACCTCTACATTCACCAACATTCCCTTTTTGAGCATTGCCAGATTCGTGTGCCGCAAGGTATAGCTCACCAGCGATACGCTGAACCACCCTTTTCCGGCCTTGACCACCGTAAGACTTACGCCGTTTATGCAAATTGAGCCTTTGGGCGCAATCAGTTTCTTCAGCCGCGCCGGAAACAGGATGATGACCACGCGCGAATTTCCCTTGCTCTTCACTTCCCGAACTGCGCCGGTGGCGTCCACATGCCCCTGCACGAGGTGCCCGCCGAGCCGAGCGCCGAGCCGGAGAGAACGCTCCAAGTTTACCACGTCCCCCCTCGCAAAACGACCCGCCGTCGTCTTCGCAAGGGTCTCCGGCATATATTCCACCGCGAAATAATCCGCACCGCACCGCCGCACCGTGGAACAGACACCGTCCACCGCCACGCTCTCTCCTCGCGCCAATTTCCAGTCGGTGGGTTTCCCGATATGCACCACGCAACTGCCGCTGCGATTCACCGCGCGCTTCACCCTTCCCGTCGCCGTTATTATCCCCGTAAACATTTTTTTATGTAGGCGATGTCTTTTTGGATTGCCACAATCAACCCGTCCCGCGTCGTGAATGCAGCCACATCGCGGATTTTTTCGTGCGCCGTAATCGTGAGCGTTTCTCCGTATATATCCGCCGTAAAGTCGAGAAGGTGCGCTTCGACTATTTCCTTATTCTCCTCCTTATAGATTGCCGCCGGATACATGGTTTTCCCCCGAAGGACTTCTCCCCGGTAGATACCTCCCGGAAGCGTTGGCAGGCAAGGCACGTTCGCCGTGGGAAATCCCAATGCACGCCCCTCCCCCTTGCCCCGCACCACAACCCCCGTCACTTCGAAGAACACGTTCATAAAGCTACTATACCGAAGTCCATAAAATAAACGAGCCCTTCCAGGGCTCGTCGTTGATATCAATTTTGCAGATGAAATAGCAAGGACCAACCCTCGATATAAGTACGAGAGCCAGACGAGCACACAATTATCTTTGCCGCGAACTTCATACCTATAATAGCGGCGGGAAAACAATATGCAGATACACAAGGCAAATCTCTGCCCACCGTTTCGGAGATGTCTTTCCATGATACCCTTTAAAGATGCCTCCTCGGCAAAATGTGGTGATATGGCTCAAAAGCTCGCAGAGGGAAACTTTCACGCCAGAATATCATAAAGGAGCAATATATAACCAACTCGCGCGGGCGCTTGCGGCGCGGCACAATCTTTTTTTCGCCTACGACGCCGGGAGTTATCGCGGGGGCGACGTCTTCGCGCCGGTCTATGAATACAAGAATGAGGCATTGTTCCCCTCTCCCACGCACGCAACCGCCGACGCAATTTACAACCTCGGGAATATCCCGCAGGAAGGTTTCACCGCGCTTCGCGCACGCATAACGAACACGCCCGCCTTTAAAAAGTTTTGCGCGTCGAAACAGGATATGTACGAATACCTCCGCGAATTTTCGCCCCTCGCCATCCCCGTAGCCACGGAAGCGGAATACCTCTCCGCGGTCGAGCGCATCCCTACCGACACCGTTGTCTTCAAACCCAACACGGGCACAAACGGGACAGGAGTGCGGATTTTTGAAAAAAGCGAAGCTGCGCTCAATGAAGAAATGAAAACGGATATTGCAAAGGGCGCGCTTGTCCAGGAATTTGTAGACACGAAAAACGGGATGCCCTCGATTTGCGATTCGTATCACGACCTCCGGCTCGTGACGATTAACGAAAAAATAGCGCTTACTCATGTGCGCATTCCGGAGCCGGGAAGCCGCATCGCGAGCTATCAGCGAGGCGCGACAATTCGCGAACTATCGGTGCGCACTCTCCCGAAAGAGATTATCTCTTTCTATGAAGCGGTGCATAAAAAGATAATCGCGCGTTTTCCGAAACCAATGTACTCGATGGATATCGGCATAACCGCTTCCGGCCCCCGCCTTTTTGAACTAAACGGCCACACGGCGTTCCCGTGGCCCGGGTTCGACTGCAGGAATTCGTTCATCGAAATCCTTGTGGCGCATATTGAGAATGCGTAGGAAAAATCGCTATTCTGGCATATGCATGGTAGAATGAACCTATGGCAGTATCCACGAAGGTAAAAACCGGCTTGGACAAGAAGTTCCAGAAAATCACGGCAACGCCTGCAAGCTTCGACTTCTTCGTAGCTATCCACGACTTTGTGGAGCATATTGAAACAAATGCCTCGCTTGCGAAGGGTCTCTCGTCCCGCCTCAAGTCCAATCGGGAGCTTAACATCCCCAACAAATACAACCACTTGAAACAGATTTATCAGGGGCTTGAAGATGCGCACGACACCTCGGGTGTTGATTTGGGCCATAACCGCTACGCGGTGCTTATTGAGTTGAACCGGATAAAAATCAACGATGTCTCCGAAAGCAACTCTTTCTGGAAAAAGCGCGAATTGTTCAGAAAACTGACCGGCGAGATTTACAGGCAACTCACTCCCGAAGCGACGGAATAAACCGCGAACCCCGTCCCGCCAATGGCGGGACGGGGTTTTAAAAGTCGGTACGTAGACACTCTACGATATTCCCTACGCCTTCGCACCACTCTCATCACGCGCCACGCCCGTGGCGCTCGGGCCTTTCTCGCCCTCGACAACTTCAAAAGTGACAGCGTCGCCCACTTTCAACTCGTCGAACGCCACGCCCTGCAATTCTTTGGAGTGAAAGAAAAGGTCTTTCGCCGCGCCCTCGCGCGCAATGAAACCAAAGCCCCTTTCCGTAAGCGTCTTGATTGTTCCTTTCATATGATTGTTGTTTTAATCCAGAAACCCGACTACGTCTCCGTGATCCGAACATTAGAGCCCATTTCAAAACTCCTTCCGCGTCGCGTTGCAGCGCATTTCATTGTTCCTGCAAGGCGCGATGAGGAGATTAGTGCCTGTGGCACAGCTCCGAGGAGGAACGCCGCAGGACAGTGAACTGCGCGCAACCCTTCGGGATACGGCTGATTTCAGGACGATTGCGGCGTCGCTCCTCCTCGGAGTACCGCACGGTACACCTTCGTCGTCGCTCCTTGCCTTCGCAGAAATCAATCCGTATCGCGGCTGGAATGGGTTTTGAAATGGGCTCTATGCAATCGTACCTTAAACCAAGGAAATAAGAAAGTGGGGTACAATGGAAAAGCCATGCGAACATTTCGTGCGCCACAAAAACGGGACGATGGTTCGACGGGCTCACCACAAGATGGCCCGCTGTATCTCACCAAAGACGGCCTCCGGCGGCTCAAAGACAAACACGCGCGTTTGAAAACTTCGCTCCCCGCGCTTATTGCGGAGACCGCGCGCACCGCTGCCTACGGCGACCGGAGCGAGAACGCGGAATATAAGGAAGCGAAGTCCCAGCTTCGGAGAACGCACAATCAGATTTGGAGCATCGAGGCGCGGCTGAAACGGGTGCAAATTATCGACGAGAGGCAAAATACCTCGGGAATCGTGGAACTCGGCTCAACGGTGGTGCTTGAGGCGAGTGGCAAACAAATCACGTTTCAAATCCTCGGCCCCCACGAAACCAATCCGGACAAAGGTTCCATTTCGCACCTCTCCCCGCTCGGCAAGGCACTCATGCACCGGAAGAAAGGCGACGTGGTAAAAATCGCTACGGAGAATGGCACGCGCATATACCGCATTCTCGAGATTCGATGAAATGCAAAGAGGCCACGGGCAATGTGTGCCGTTGGCCTCTTTGATGTGAGCTCTACTCTTCCATCCTCTCGCGCCGTATCCGATATCCCAGCGAATGCCGGGTAAGCCCCAGCTGTTCTGCTGCCTCCGTCTGATTGCCGCCGTGTTGCCGGAGCGCAGCTTCAATAATCGCACGTTCAACATGCTGCATCATTTCATCGAGAGATCCTCCCTCGGCACACGCGGCAAATTCGGCCGCGAGCACATCGATTGGGGAACTTTGGGTTAAGGGAACTTCGGTGTGTTTTTTCCGGCGCAGAACAGACGCAAACGCTTGATAGTATCGAACTCTTTCGTCTGAGTTGGCGGAAAGATAGACATCGCGTTGTCTATCTTCATGCAAAAACATAATAAACGGTGCGAGGCGTGCGGGCAGCGGATGCGGCGGCATGGGAGGACGAAGGCCGGGACGGAGCGGTATTTCTGCCCGGTCTGCAAGAAGGCGAACATTATCCATCGCGTGGACACCCGCCGCCGCCACGAGTATGACCGCCCTGTCGCATGGCTCACCGGGGTCGAGAGCAAGGATGCCATCGCGAAGCGATATGGCGTGACTCGCCGCGCACTCTCCAAAGAATTCAGGCGGTTCTTCCATCAGAATCCCAACGGCCCAAACCCGCAGAAACTCAAGGCAGAACTCCTCATCGTGGATGCCAAATTCATCCATGGAAGCGAACTCTGCGCCCTGATTGCGGTGGATGAACATGACCGCATCTTCTGGCAGTTTGCCTCGGATGAATGCTATGGGACGTGGTATAGCTTCCTCGTGCGGTTCGCCCCTCCCGAGGTGGTGGTGGCGGACGGGCACAAAGGCATGTCCCGCTTCGTGAAACGGCACTGGCCCCATACCGCCTTCCAGCGGTGCCATTTCCATATGGTGTCCCTCGTGATCCACTGTCTTTCCCGAACTCCGAAGGAGCAGGCAGGACGGGATATATTGGAATTGCTATACCGACTGAAACACATCGCCGCGCTCGAGGAGCGGGACCATTGGAGAATGCTCCATCGCATATGGGAGAAACAATATGAAAAAGTGTTTGCCGAGAGGAACGAATCGGGAGAGCATGTCCACCGAAAACTCCGGAGCGTGCGCGGCATCGTGCGGCGCGCCTTGCCTGACCTCTTCACCTACCTCGACTATCCGGGATGTCCCAATACCACCAACCTTGTGGAAGGATGGGTGAATACCGCCCTTGCCGAAGGGCTGCGGCGGCATCGGGGACTCCACCTCTCCCAGAAGAAAACGCTCGTGTCCGTTATCCTCTCACATTTGAAGCGACCGACGAGAGAAAAACCAACACGAAAGTTCCCTTAACCCAACATCGCGCAAGAAGCTCATACGCTTCGAATTCCTGCTGCGGCGCTTGACTCAACTCCTGCGCCATCATTTGTTCCATACTATACTATCTCCTTTCTTTTTGGTTATATCTGTAGTTTCCGAAAATCCAGTTTCAGTTTTCAAATTAACTTGCCAAGCAGTAGAAACTCGACTTGCACTTCAACAATCGCCTTTGGCGATGGTCGAGTTTTCACTGCTCGGCTTACGCTGATACTACTCCTGCCTACACGGCACGGTCAACATATCGGGAAAAGCAAGTTTGCTATACTTCTAAAAAGTGATGAAGAAACTCCTTCTCTCCACTATTGCAGTTTTGCTCGCCACAGCGGGCGCATGTTCCTCTGCGCGCGCAGAGGAGATAAGCACGGAAGCGCTCCAGCGGTAAATCCAGGAACTTCTCCTGCAGATTCAGGCACTCCAAACCCAGGTAACGGAACTCCGCGGAGAGTTGGGGGTTTCCCGAGGTGTTCCCGCTCCCGCCGCGACGGCAACTTCAACGCCGCAGTTCGCGCGCCCGCTCTCTCTCGGGATGAGCGGCGATGACGTGCGGCGGCTTCAGGAATTCCTCGCGCGGGACACGGCAATTTATCCCGAGGGGCTTATTACGGGATATTTTGGTCCCCGCACCGAGCAAGCGGTGCGCCGCTGGCAAGGAACGCAGGCCATCGAGCAAGTGGAACGCGTGGGACCGCTCACGCTCGCACGGCTGAACGGAGGGAATGCGAGTAACTTTAGCGACAGCGCCGCGTTCAGCATCACTGCTCCTGCCGGCACTACCGTCGCAAACGACGCTCCCCCCTCCGTCACCGCATCGGTCACTCCCGCAAGCGGCGGTACCATGTATGCGGGCCTTCGCGCATTTCTCAATGTAAATATCACCGACGACAAAGACATCACGTACGGCGGATACACGATGCCCACCATGACCACTGCGGAAACCGCGATATTCGGCTGCAACACCGGCGCCACAAGCTGCGCCGAACGGTATCGCACACTGGTACCCTCCACCGCCGGAGACCATTCCGTCACCATCAAGGCAATCGACTCCGCGGGGCAAATCACCACGAAAACGATAACGTTCACTGCCGGCGGATGCTCCACCGATTCGCAATGCGGCGCGCCCTCCTGGGCGGGTGCCACGTTTTGCTCCTCCGGCTCGCCTTCCACCCAGGTGATGAAATACCAAACTGCGGCAACGTGCCAGGCAAGCGTCTGCAGCGAAACGAACGGCCCTGCAGTGTACGAAAATTGCGCCACCTCAGGAAAAGTATGTGATTTCTCTTCCGCCGGAGGCGGGCAATATCAGTGCGTCGCGCCCCCTTCCGCAGAAGCGCTGAACCGCAATTCCGATATGGCTTCAATCACCGCCGCACTCGCAAAAATCCTGGAAGAGATGGGGAGGATGGTGGGGCGATAAGTTTCAAAACAACCCTTGCGGGGGCCGCTGCTCCCGTGCGGTTACTTTCCGGTCAATCATCTTGCGCAAGTCCGCGACGCGCACCTTCCACTCTTTGCCTATTTTGAATGCCGGCAGCTTCCCCCTCCGACACCACTCTTGAATCGTCTCCGCAGTCACGCCGAAGAACTTCGCGAGCTGCTCCGCATCGTACACCTTCAACTCTTTTGCGTTTCCTCGCCTCATGCATACCGGCATATTCGCCGGGATTCCTTTAAGTATGCCACCATCGCTCCCCTGTCGCCAGCGCGGTAAAATGCATTGACAATGCGCACATCCGTGACGCGAAGCTCCTCAAGAAAGAGATGGAGCAGGCGCACGAAGCCACCGCGACAAACTAAACCGAAACAATCAATCCAAAAAGGACCCGAGGCACAAGACGACCGGAGGTTCCTTTTTTGTTTCCCGCACCGGCACGTCCATTTTGCTATAATAAAAGCACTAAAAGGTCGGTAAACGTAGCGTTAAGTGCGAAGTGTTAAGTGACAAAAGGTAATCTTCTTACCGCTTATCACTTAACGCTCAAAACTATCTTTAATGAAAGGTCTTCACGTAGTAACGTTCATCCTCCTCATTGTCGGGGGCTTGAACTGGCTTTTGGTAGGACTCATTGGCTGGGATGTGGGGCAGTTGTTCCCCGGTGGGCAGGGAGCGGTAATTTCGAGAATCATTTACGTGCTCGTCGGTCTTGCCGCAGTCGTGGAAGTGGCGACGCACAAGAGCTGCTGCAAACAGTGCGTGACGGGCGGCGGTTCGTCGGTGTAATACCGCATCTCCAGATTTAAAAACACTCCGGCATACCGGAGTGTTTTTGCTTTCGGATATACAAATCTTGCCTACACCTCCCGCGTGCGCCGCATGGGGCCGTAGTTCGGCATCTCCTGCGTCACCGCCACGTCGTGCGGGTGCGATTCCTCGATTGCGGCACCCGAGAGCCGGTGGAAATCCCCCTTTTCGTGAAGCTCCTCCATCGTCTTTGCGCCCACGTATCCCATCCCCCGGCGCAGGCCCTCCGCAAGCTGGTCCAAGACCGCGCCCACGGCGCCCCGGTAAGGCACAAGCCCCTCCACGCCCTCGGGGAAGTACGATGCTTTCCCCGAATCCTGCTGCCGATACCGCTCCCGCGCCGCCCTCGACGCCTGCATAGCGCCAAGCGAACCCATTCCGCGGTAATCCTTGTACGTAATCCCGTTTCTAATCACCTTCTCGCCCGGCGCTTCATCCGTGCCTGCGAGGAGCATTCCCACCATTACGGAGTCCGCTCCGGCGCCAAGCGCCACCGGAATGTCGCCCGCGTAGCGGACGCCGCCGTCGGCGCAGATGGGAATCCCATACCCGCGGAGTGCTTTCTCACAGTTATGGACGGCAGTCACTTGCGGACATCCGATGCCCGCCACAATGCGCGTCGTGCAGATGGAGCCGGGTCCCTGACCCACTTTCACGCCATCCGCGCCCGCGTCCGCCAAACGCTTTGCCGATTCGCCTTCGGACACATTCCCCGCAACCACATCAATCTTCGGAAACCGCTTTTTCACTTCCTTAAGAGCCTTCACCGCCCGCGGCGTGTCGCCATGCGCGGTGTCGAGCACGAGCACGTCCACATTGCGGCTCGCAAGAAGTTCCGCCCGTTCAATCTCCCCATCCCCCACGCCGATTGCGGCCCCCACCCGAAGGTGCCCTTCCTTGTCTACATTATATTGGGCGGACTCGCCTCCGCCGAAGAGCACTCGTTTCGCGTCGGAAAAAACGTACACGCCGGTGAGCTTACCCGCCTTGTCCACGAGCGGCAGGAACTTCTTCTTACGCCGCATCATCATGTCAAACGCGGTTTTCAAATCCGTGCCCGCGGGAGCGGTGACCGGCGTCTTCGTCATGATTTCCGCGGCAGTCCGCATGAGGTCAGTCGAAAACTGGAAGTCGCTCCCCGAAACCACGCCCGCAAGCGTGCCGTTGTCACGCACCACCGGAAAACTGTGGAATCCCCACCCCTGGCTCTCCCGCATCTCAAGAATGGCGCCGATAGTGTCCGTCTCTTTTACGCAAATGGGCTTCTCGATAATCGCGTTCAAATAGAGCTTCACGCGCGTGACCATCGCCGCCTGCTTCTCGGGCGGGAGTCCCGTGTGGATGATGCCCAAACCCCCGCGCTTCGCAAGCTCAATCGCGGTTTTGTACTCCGTCACGCGGTCCATCGGCGCGCTCACCACCGGCAGCTGGAGCGGCACGCGGCGGGAAAATCTGCTCGCAGTCACCACCCCCGACGGCGGCGTTTCGGAATACCCCGTCTTCAAGCGCACGTCGGCATAGGTCAAGGCAAGCCCCTGCGCCTCGATTTTCGAGAAAAACTTATCCTTTCTACGCGCGGTGATACGTACCATGTATGGGAAATATTGTACGCCAATACCAAAAAGCATACAACTACCTTTTACTCTCTGTCCCGCATTTGCATACACTCGAGGTTAACGCACATAAAAAGAGCAGTATATCCTCTACAAAAATGTAGCATATTTTTAAAATCTCCGGCGGCGCGAAGAAAAATGCTTACTTATCCACAGAAAATTTTGGTTGCCGTGGTGAAGAGCAGGTATACTGGAGGTACGGCGAATAAAAAGTTTATACACTGGCATATTATGGTCATTGAGCAGATTAAAAAGCGGAATGGCAGCGTAGTTCCTTTCGACCGCGTGCGCATTGAGCGCGCGATGGACAAGGCATTTATCGCAACGGGCGTACCGGTCGAGGAGAAAACACTTTTCAATCTTACAAATCTCGTTCTTGAGGAGCTTGAAGGGAAATTTGAAGAAAAAATTCCCGGCGTCGAGGACATTCAGGACGTCGTGGAGCGGAAACTCGCCGATGCGGGCTACTTCACCGTGGCGAAGTCCTACATCGTCTACCGCCGCGAGCGGGAAAAGGTGCGCGAACGGAAAAAGTGGGAAACGCTCGAGCGCGTCGCGCGCCGAGAGCTTAAAGTAAACCGTCGCGACGGCACGGTTGCCCGCTTCGACATCGCGGAAATCGAGCGCGCAGTGCGGAACGTCGCGAATAAATATCCGGAAGCGGCAATCAACGTCTATGAAATTTTGGAAGACGTGAAAACCGGCCTCTACGACGGCATCACGACCTCCGAAATCAACCAGGTGGTGCTCATGGCTTTGAAGGCGCGCATCGAGCGCGACCCGGTGTACTCGTCGATCGCCGCGCGATTCCTCGTGAACGACCTTCATAAAGAAATTGTGGGCAAGGACGAGTTCGAAGAGGGATTTGAAAAAGCGCACCGCGACGGATTTGCAAAAGCAATGCGCCGGGGCGTGGAATGCGGCCGCTTCGACAAGCGATTCCTCGACGCGGACCTGGAAAAACTCGGCACCTCCCTCGTCCCCTCCCGCGATGAGCTTTTCGAGTACATGGGCGTGCAAACTCTCTACGACCGCTACTTCATGCGGGACTACGAGCAAAGTATATTTGAAACACCTCAATTCTTCTGGATGCGCGTGGCGCTGGGGCTTTCCCTCACCGAAAAAGACCGCGAGGCGCGCGCTATCGAGTTTTACGAAGTAATGTCAACTCTCCGCTACGTCCCCTCGACTCCAACCCTCCTCCACTCCGGCACCGTGCACCCCCAAATGAGCTCATGCTACCTCACAACCATCGAGGATGACCTCTCTCACATCTTCAAATGCGTGGGCGACAACGCCCAGCTTTCGAAGTGGTCGGGCGGCATCGGGAACGATTGGAGCAACCTCCGCGCGGTGGGCTCGCTCATCAAGAGCACGAACACCACAAGCCAGGGCGTGATTCCCTTTTTGAAAGTCATTGACGCGACCACTGCCTCCATCAACCGGAGCGGCAAACGCCGGGGCGCGACCTGCGCCTATCTCGAGACGTGGCACTACGAAGTCGAGGACTTCCTTGAACTCCGCAAAAACACCGGCGACGAACGGCGGCGGACGCACGACATCAACACCGCGAACTGGATTCCCGACCTTTTCATGAAGCGCCTCCGCGAAGGCGGCGAGTGGACGCTCTTCTCCCCCGACGAAGTGCCGGACCTGCACCATATTTACGGAAAGAAGTTCGAGGAGAAATACGCGGAGTACGAAGTGAAAGCCGACCGCGGTGAGATACGGCTCTCTAAGCGCATCAAGGCTCATGACCTCTGGCGGAAAATGATTACAATGCTTTTCGAAACAGGGCACGCATGGATGACGTTCAAAGACCCTTGCAATATCCGCAGTCCGCAGGACCACGCGGGCGTGGTGCACTGCTCGAACCTCTGCACGGAAATCACTCTGAACACCTCCGCGGAGGAAACGGCGGTCTGCAACCTCGGGTCGCTGAATCTCGTCCGGCACTTCGAGAGCGGCGCGGTGAGCCGCGACCTGCTCGCATCGACCATTGCAACCGCGATGCGGATGCTCGACAACGTGATTGACTTAAACTACTACCCCACGAAAGAAGCGGAAACCTCAAACCTCCGCCACCGGCCCGTGGGGCTCGGCATCATGGCGTTCCAGGACCTTCTCTACAAACTGGGACTCCAGTTCGCAAGCGAGAAAGCGGTGGAGCTCTCCGATGAGCTTATGGAATTCGTTTCGTACCACGCGATTCTCGCCTCTTCAAAGCTTGCCGAAGAACGCGGCGCCTATTCGAGCTACAGAGGTTCGAAGTGGGACCGCCAACTCTTCCCGCTTGACACGCTCTCGCTTCTCGAAGAAGAACGCGGCATTCCCACGGGGATAGCAAAAACCGCCCGCATGGATTGGGCGCCGGTGCGCGAGGCGGTGAAGCGCGCCGGGATGCGGAACTCAAACTGCCTCGCGATTGCCCCGACTGCCACGATTGCGAACATTTCGGGCTGCCTCCCCTCCATCGAGCCTATTTATAAAAATCTCTACGTAAAATCGAACTTTAGCGGCGAGTTCACCGTCATCAACAAACATCTCGTGGAAGAACTGAAATCGCTGAACCTTTGGACCGACGAGATTGCGGAAAAAATAAAATACTACGACGGCAGCGTCCAAAAAATCGAGGGCTTCTCAGAAGACCTCCGCGGACGCTATAAAGAAGTGTTTGAAATAGACGCGCACTGGATAGTTGCCCACGCCGCGCGAAGGGGCAAGTGGATTGACCAGAGCCAGTCGGTGAACATCTTCACCGCGAGCGAATCGGGCCCCTTCGTTGCGGATGTGTATATGGATGCATGGGAGAAAGGCCTCAAGACCACCTACTACCTCCGCACGCTCGGCGCCTCCGCAATCGAGAAAAGCACGCTCGATATCAACAAAAACTTCGAGTCGCCTCGCGTTGATACGGCGATTGGCACAACGCCCATCGCGGAAGCCACGCCCGCGAGCGCCGACATGCCCATGAACCCCCAGCCCCAGGCGCGCGCCGAGTTCGCCGTCGCAAAAGACCCCCGCCCGAACGATGCAGGCGGGCGGGCCTCAATTATCTCCGCAAGCGCGGTGATTCACGTTGCCGAAGGAGGGATTTGCGAAGCGTGCCAGTGAGAGTAATCGTGAATATCACAAATGAACGCAAATAATGCGAATAAATCGCGGATTCGAAGTTGTTCCGTTTACAGATTCGCGTTATTGAATTACAATTCGCATTATTAGCGATTACTCTTATGCCCGATTCCTCATTCTCCATTCCCGCCTCCGCCTCGAAAAACGCCGAGAAGCGCATTTTGAATTCCCCTTCGACCGACCCGAATAAGATGCTGCCCATGAAATACAAATGGGCGCGCGAGCATTATAAGAAGGGCGTCGCGAACAACTGGATTCCGGAAGAGGTGAATATGCAGAAAGACGTGGAGACGTGGAAGAACCCGAAGGCTCTCTCCGACGACGAGCGGCGGCTGATCCTCTGGAACATGGGATTTTTCTCGACCGCCGAGTCCCTCACCGCAAACAATATCGTCCTCATCGTCTACCGCCACATCACAAACCCCGAGTGCCGCCAGTACCTCCTGCGGCAGGCATACGAAGAAGCGGTGCACACCGACACCTTCATCTACTCCTGCGACACGCTGGGCCTCAATCCCGACGAGGTCTACAACATGTACGTCACCATCCCCTCCATCAAGGCGAAGGACGAGTTCGTCGTCGCGATGACGAAATCCATCTTCGACCCGGGGTTTACCACCGAAGGCACGGAAAATATCCAGCGCTTCGTGCATGACCTCGTGGGCTTCTACGTCATCATGGAAGGGATATTCTTCTATGCGGGGTTCGTCATGATGCTCTCCTTCCTGCGGCAGAATCGGATGGCGGGCGTGGGCGAGCAATTCCAGTTCATTCTGCGGGACGAATCCGTCCACCTCGCCTTCGGCTCTGACCTCGTGAATACCATCGTGCAGGAGAATCCCGCAATTTGGACTGATGCGTTCAAAGCGAAGCTCACCGAAAACATCAAAAAAGCGGTGGAGCTTGAATATGCATATACCAAGGACTGCCTCCCCCGCGGCATCATGGGGTTGAATGCAGAGAGCATCTACGAATACATCAAATATATCGCCGACCGGCGGCTTGAGCGCATCGGCCTCACGAAGGTCTACGGCGTGGGCAACCCCTTCCCGTGGATGAGCGAAGTCATCGACCTCCGGAAAGAAAAAAACTTCTTCGAGACGCGCGTCACCGAATACAAGAGCGGCGTGCTGAATTGGGACAAAGAATCTCCTGCGGGCGAAGCGAAGAAATAGATTCCGCGAGAAAAAGACACCCGCGCCGTGGGAAATGGTGCGGGTGTTTTTGTGAGACATTACTCTTCAGTCAAAGCGGGAACTTCAACGCAGCGGCGATACCCACATTGGGGTCGCTTCGCTCGGGCGAAAGGACACTGATACAAAGCCCCCGTCGGTCATGGAGACCCACTTCGGGATTGCTTCCCTGTTCGTCAACTATGTCCGCGCAACGCGCAGACACCGTAGAAGAACCAAGATAGCGCCGGTTCGCATAGCGCCTGAAGGGATGCATCTGGAAAAAGAGGATTTCTTTCATTGCTTCCACAAGTGCGCACGGAACTTCACATTCCGGGAATTGCGTGAGGAGCGCTTTTTGTTCAGTGCAACATAACCCTCTTGAGCCGGGCACGACCCGTGTGCGCACACAATGCCATCGAAAACCGCACGTTGTTTCGCGGACAAACGGCATTGTGTAATAGTGCGCTATTTCTCCTGACCGGAAGCATGGCTGGTGCGTGGGAGGATGAAGCGACTCGAACTTCGCCAATGTAAGCGGCTCCCCTTGTATCGTATCAATTGATAAAAACGTAAAATACGTTTCCCATATTTTCCTTTTCCGCTCTTTGAGAAGCGGGTCAGGCTGCTTAAAAAACTCAAGCGGCGGCGCAGGGGGAACATTTTCGAACATTGCGGGTTAAGGGAACTTTCGTGTTGGTCGGAACAGTCGAAAAAGATTGCAATATCG
>CAZYEL010000014.1:0-32320 GCA_964646415.1 uncultured Candidatus Saccharibacteria bacterium | reverse complement strand
CATAGCAACGAATGTATCTCTGTTTTGCTCGTTGCGCTAGTTTCTTGAACTGACTGTTGGGCGACTTCTCTTTTTAGAGGTTTTGTGGCACAATTTTAATCACTGATGGAACGCGAGAAAATCCATAATTTTTTCGAAAATCCGACGACGTTTGCAGGCAAGTTTGTGCAGGCGTTCGTTATGTTGCTTATTATCATCTCCGTCGCCGTTGTGGCGACAGAGTTTTTATATGCGGATGTGTTTGAGCGGTTCTCCGTCACGTTTCTCGTTATCGAGCACATCGCCCTCGTGGTATTTACCGTGGAGTATGTGTTGCGGGTGTTCTCCGCGCCACAGCGGCTCCGGTTTGCACTGAAACCCATGAGCATCGTGGACTTCCTTGCGATTTTTCCGAATTACCTTGATTTTTTCCTCCACCTTTTCCCGGGCACCACGGCGATACGGGCGGTGCGGCTTATCCGGCTGCTCCGGTTCCTCCGGATACTGAAGCTTTTCCGCTACGGGAGTTTTTTCGGGAAGATTTTCCAATATCAGAACACGATTTTCGAGCGTATCACGCCGGTGCTCGGGCTTCTCGTCGTGCTTAAGGGAGGGATATGGTTTTTGGAATCGAGGGGTTGGTGGATTTCCGGAGCCGAACTCGGGGAGCTCTTCGCGATTATCGGTTTCGCGCTCGGCATCATTCTTTCCCAGAAAATCGGCGTGAGTTACGGCAAATTCATCCAGGTGGAAGAAACCGTCGTGCGGATATACGGCAAACTGCTTTCGCTCTCCAATCTCTTTCTTCACAGGAACCAGCAGGGGGGTCGGGCGGTGTGCCGGGAATGGAGCAGGGCGTTTCTCCAGTCGCTCCGCGCCCAGTCTGCAGACCACGCGTTTCTTCCGGAAGCGAGCAGGGCATTATACAATGAGATTGCGGTTATCGAGCCGAATCCCTCGGAGCTCGCGATACTCTACGCGGGACTTGAGGAAGATGCCGCGTTTGCAATCAGCAAAAAGAGCCGGTTGACGCCCCGGGCGTACGACACGCTTTTGCACCAGGCAACCGTGTTTTACCTCGGTTTGGTTGCGATATTCATACCGGGAGCTACGGGCATGGTGTCGGTGCTCGTCGCGGCGTATATCCTCTACGGGATGTACCGGCTTACCCAGGACCTCGATTCGATTCTCGGTGGAGAATACAATCTTATCAATATTGATTTATCCGAATTGGAAAATTTTGCGGCAGAGGATACAATTTAATCCGAGGACATGAAAAAAGCCGAAATTCTGGTGATTTTCTCGGGAGGCACTCTTGTCATGGAAGAAAATGAGAAGGGGGCTTTGGAGACGCCTCCGAAGGAGAGGGCTATCAAGACGCTCCTCAATATGGAGCCGCGGCTCAAAAGAATCGCCAACCTGTCGGTGCACTATTTGGATAATATTGACAGCACCAACATGGAGCCGAAGCACTGGAACGCGATGACGGAAGTGATTGCGGAGAAATACCGGAAGTTTGACGGGTTTGTGATTACGCACGGCACCGATACTATGGCGTATACCGCAAGCGCGCTTTCTTACTCCCTTCAGAATCTCGGGAAGCCGGTGGTGCTTACGGGCGCCCAGATCCCCGGGGGGAAAATCGAGACCGATGCCCGCAGGAACTTCGTGAATGCGGTTTCCGTCGCGAGTATGAACATCGCGGGGGTCATGGTGGTGTTTGACGAGGAAGTTATTATGGGTTCGCGGGCATCGAAGGTTTCTGAATCAAAACTCGATGCGTTTGAAACTATCAACTGGGATCTTCTTGGAGAGATTCGCATAGATATTCGGCTAAGCGACGAGGCTAAGAGGAGGCATGGCGCGGCAATTAAGCCGAAGCCTGGTTTCGAGGAGAATATCGCAGTGGTGACGCTTGTGCCCGGAACTCCCGTTGAAATGCTTTTGGGTCTTCTCGATAGAGGCGTGAAGGGGCTTGTGCTCCGCGGGTACGGATCGGGGAATATCGCTTATAAATATCTTCCTGCGATAGAGCGGGCAAACAAACTTCAGGTGCCCGTGGTGGTAAGCACGCAGTGTCTTGAGGGAGCGACTGCGATGCATCTTTATGACGTAGGCAAGCAGGCTCTCGATAAAGGTGTCATACAAGCATATGACATGAGTATAGAAAGTGTGGTCACAAAATTGATGTGGGCGCTTGCGCACGCAAAGAACTATGCGGAAGTGAAAAAAATGATGCACACGAACTACACCGGGGAAATCAATAAAGAAGGGAAGATTTACTGAAGAGTTTCAGGATTGCCAAAAGTCCACTGCTGCGTATGCGCGGTGGTCTTTTGCTTATATCTATCGAAATCCGATTTCAATATATTGAAATCGGATTTCACTATTCATACCGCAACGCATCCACCGGATTGAGCTTCGCCGCATGCCACGCGGGATAAATGCCGAAAATGAGGCCCACTGCGGATGAGACAACAATCCCGAGCGCCGCGCCGCTGTAGGGAAATACGAAGGTCCAGGTGAGCGCCACGGTGTGGGAGAGTACGGTGGCGATGAGGAAGGAAAGGAACGTGCCGAGAAGAATTCCCACGACGCCGCCCGCGCCGGTGAGAAATATCGCTTCAAGGAGGAACTGCGTGAGGATATCGCGCGGGGTGGCGCCGAGCGCTTTCCGCAAGCCGATTTCCCTCGTGCGCTCGGTAACCGAGACCAGCATGATGTTCATGATGCCGACGCCTCCCACAAAGAGTGCAATCGAGGCGATGGCGGTGAGGAAGGCGGTGAGGACCGAAGTGATGGTGTCGAGCCGCGCGGCGAGGTCGGCCTGGGTTTGCACGAAAAAGTCGTCTTTATCCGGGTCGGTGATGTTATGGTTCCGCCGGATGGTCGCGGTGGCGTCCGTAACCACCGTCTTCACTTTATCGGCGCCTCGCGCGGAGAGAATAATCCGGTCGAAATGTTTTTTACCGAGGATGTACTGCTGGGCGGTGGTATAGGGCGCGAGCACCATTTCGTCGAAGTTGAAGAATGACACTTGCCCGCGCGAGGCGAGGACGCCGACCACGCGGAAACTCCGGTTATTGATTTTGATTTTCTCGCCCAGGGGATTTGCGGTGCCGAAAAGCTTTTCCCTCACCTTGCTCCCGATGACTGCGACGCTCGCGCGAGAACGCACGTCATCCGCGGAAAAGTGCGCGCCGATTTCGGGGTAGATGTCGAAAATGTGTCCGATGACGTTGTTTACCTCCGTGCTCCCGCCGCCCAGAACCGTTGCCTGGTACGTTTCGTTCTCGTAGGCGAGCCGCACGGGGCCGAAGACGATTGGCATCACGTCTTCCGCATCGGGTACGTTGCTTTTGTTCATGAGCGATTCAAGGTCGCGGTCTTTGAGCGAATCGAGGAATACGTTTGCGAAGTCGCTGGGCCCCTTCGGCTGGCGGCCCGGAATGACCACGACAGTATTTGACCCCAGCCCTTGCACCTGGCTCAAAATGAGTTTTTTTGCGCCTTGTCCCAG
Organism: uncultured Candidatus Saccharibacteria bacterium; assembly: GCA_964646415.1. Taxonomy (GTDB): domain Bacteria; phylum Patescibacteriota; class Minisyncoccia; order UBA6257; family 2-01-FULL-56-20; genus VGJV01. The sequence goes on along the minus strand of CAZYEL010000014.1, from coordinate 28,821 downwards.
GGAGATGACAAGGATAATCGCGGTGATGCCTATCACAATGCCGAGCACGGTGAGGAATGCGCGTGTCTTATTGGTGCGGAGGCCGGTGAGGGCGGTGTGCGCGGCGCGTGAGAATGTCATGGGGTTTATTTTATAAACGTATCGGCGGGCGCCCGTTCCGCAACTCTTTGGTCGGATACCAGTTCTCCATCGGCAAGCTTGATGATGCGCTCGGCGCGCTCGGCGGTATACGTTTCATGCGTGATGAGGATGATGGTGTGGCGCTCCTCGTTGTGGAGGCGCTCGAGGATTCCCATGACTGCCCGTCCGGATTTTGAGTCGAGGTTACCCGTCGGCTCATCCGCGAAAATGACTTGCGGGTGGGTGATAAGCGCCCGCGCGATTGCCACCCGCTGGCGCTCGCCGCCGGAGAGCTGGGAAGAATCGTGTGCAAGCCGGTGCGTGAGGCCCACTGCTTCGAGCGCCTTCCTCGCGCGCGCGTCCCACTCGTGTTTTGGAACGGCAGAGTAGAGGAGGGGAAGTTTCACATTTTCGAGCACTGATGTCTTGGAGAGAAGATTGAACGATTGGAATACGAAACCCATTGTCGCATTGCGGATGTGCGCCTTTTCCGTCTCGTCGTAACGGTGTGCGGGTTTCCCTTGAAACCGGTATTCGCCGCCGGTGTAGCCGTCAAGAAACCCGAGGATATGGAGGAGCGTGGATTTGCCGGACCCCGAGGGGCCCATGACGGCGACAAATTCCCCATTCTCGATGGAAAAGGAAACGCCGCGGAGCGCAGGCGTGGCAACGCTGCCGTCCTGGTATATTCTCTCGAGCGCCTCGATTTCGATAAGCGCCATATGCGGGTTACTCTTCAATAACATCTCCCTCCGCAAGACCGGAGACAACTTCCACGTTGCCTTTCGTGTCGCGGATTCCCGTTGTAATTTCCCGTTCTTCAATGCGCCCTTCGGCATTCATGCGCTGCACAAATCGCTTCCCGTTTTGGAGCATCACCGCTCGCTCCGGAATGATAAGGACGTTCGTTTTTTGCGCAGTAGTCACCGCGATGTCCGCCGTCATGCCGGGTTTGAGGCGCGCATCTTCCTGTTCAAATGAGAATTTGGTGATATAGGTGGAAACTCCTTCAATGACGGTTTCCGCGGGGTCGATGCGGATGACGTGCGCGGGGAACATTACTCCCTTTCCGTATGCATCGAGAGTTATTATTGCTTCGTTTCCCACCGCGAGTTTCGCAATATCCACTTCGGGGACATTCGCCTCGATTTCGAGCCTTCCCGCGGAGATTACCGCGGCAACGGTTTGGTTCGCGGTGACGAGCCCGCCCACTTTCGCTTCCTGCCGCGTGACGATGCCGTCGATGGGGCTTCGGAGTACGCTTTTCTCAAGCTGCACTTCCGCCGCGCGCACGCTTGCATCAAGCTGCGCAACGGTTGCTTCCTGCGCAATCACGTCCTGCGGGTCGCTTCCGGCGAGTTTCAGATTGAGTTCGTCCTGCGCTTTGGAAGCCGCAATTTTTTGGGCGGAGATATATTCAAACTCCTCGTTCACGCTTGAAAGCGCCGCGTCCACGTTGGTGCGCCCCGTGGCGACGTAGGATTTGTAGGTAAGCGCGGTCGAGTCGCTGAGGGACGATGCGGCACCCACGATTGCATTCATTGTTTTGTCGAGAAGCGCACGGACAATGGTGAGGTGCATGCGGCTCTTGAGCAGCATATCCTCAAGTGTAGTACTCGGAGTGGAAGAGGTGATTGCCGCAAGTTCGTCGTTCCACCGGGAGAGTTCGGTTCCCGCGGCTGCGCGGAGTGCTCCCGCGTCCGTCGCGGTCTGCGAGCTGTTTGTTTCGAACGAAAGCGTGGCATTGGTGCGGTCGTCGTTCAAAAAGAGCGGGTCAAGCTGCTTGCGCACGGCGTCGTCGGATTTCGAATATGCGCTGTGGATTATGTCGGGTACGCCGCTCAGGATGTTTGTGAAATCCTGCTGCGCTTTTTGGAGCGCGGTGCGGGCGATTTGGATGTCTTCCTCGCGGAGACCCCGGCGGAGCGCTTCAAGCTTCGCCAGTGCGCCGGACTTGTTCGCCGTTGCCTGGTCGAGCGCGGTGCGAAGCTCGCGGGTGTCTTGCGCCACGAGCGGCGCGCCCCTCCTTACGGGGTCGCCGACTTCCACATGTACCGTCGCCACTACGCCGCTCTTCTCGAATCCAAGGTTGATGTCCTGTTTTGGTTTCGTTTTTCCGGTAACGATAACCGTTTGCGCAATGTTTCCGCGAGTGACCGTGACGGTGCGGGTGAGTGTTTCATTCCCTCCACGCGCGAAGAGGAACACGGCAATTACAATGAGCACGATGAAAATCGCGGAAGTAACGTAGGGGTGGCGGCGTATATGCCGAAAGCCGGATTTAAACATTGCCGTTATTATACACGGTTTTTGGAATCTTGAAATCGCCCTTTGTTTTGGGTACTATGACGGGGCACAATGCGCGGGTGGCGAAACGGCAGACGCACTACCTTGAGGTGGTAGCGCCCGCAAGGGCATGCAGGTTCAACTCCTGTCCCGCGCACCAAATCGGGTTTCGAGATTTTTGTAAGACTGCAAGGATACCGTAATGATTTTTAAAATATTTTCCATAGCATTCATAATTTCGATCGCGGCCGGAGGCGCCCTTTTTTATTCTGTGCCGTACATTGATAACGATCCGGTCATGGGAAGCTTTGCTTTGGGTGTTATCTTTGCATATTTTATTGCGCCAATATTTATTGTAGGTGAATTGGGCATAATAATTTCTTTCATATTTATGAAAATTAAAAAGCAGTCCATAACGAATTTTAATAGGGCTGTTTTTTATATAGCGGTTTTATTTCTGATATCTACAGCCGCAATTGCTTTCATGAACGGATGGGGCTTCTAGTTTTTTTAACCTATTAAAGAAGTCGAGCGATTGCATCTGAATTCTGATTCGTAATCTGCTATACTTTATATAAACAATGAGGGAGTTGGATAAGGTTTTAAATGAGAACGAAAAAGTTTTTTGGGAAGGGACTCGTCAGCAGCTTCTTAATTTTGGTACTATAAGTCTTAATGGAAAGGTTTATTATCGGCATAGACGAAGTGGGTCGCGGGGCGCTTGCGGGACCCGTGGCGGTTTCCGCGGTATGCATACCGCGGAAATTAAGAATCAGGAATCAAGAATTAGGCGCGCTCAAAGACTCAAAGAAACTTACCGCACGACAACGGGAACGGTGGGCGGGCTATATTAAAAATCACCCAGGCATTTCATATGCAATCGCGCGGGTGTATCCGCGGGGGGTGGACGGCATGAATATCGCGAGCGCGGCAAATCTTGCCGCGCTCCGCGCGTTTAGGAAACTTATCACGAATCGCCAAGCATTAATCACCAAGTGCAAAGTGATACTTGATGGAGGATTGTATCTTGGGAATAATAGTCCGCGTTTGTCCCTGCCTGCCGGCAGGCAGGCGCGTCCCAGTCGGCGATTGTCGGCGCGCACGATAGTGCGAGGCGATGAGAAGTTTGCTGCGGTAAAACTTGCTTCCATCGTTGCGAAAGTTTCCCGGGACCGTTACATGGTAAAGCTCCACAAAAAATATCCGCAGTATGGCTTTGCAATACACAAAGGATATGGCACAAAAAGGCACTTTGCGGCGCTTCGCAGGCATGGCCCGAGCGAGGTACATCGGTTGAGTTTTCTCCGGACACTACTTGCCGCACAACGCGCATGAAACGATTTGCGATAGGAATCCTCGCCCGTGACGGGAAGCTGCTCGCCGAGCGGAGGAGCATGAGCAAACAATACGCGCCCGGCATGGTTATTTTTCCCGGAGGCCACATTGAGGAGGGTGAAACGCCGCACGAAGCGATGATTCGGGAAATGGAGGAGGAGCTGGGTGTCCGAGTTGTTGAATACCATCCCCTCGGGGTATTTGAACATAAGAATGGCGATGCGGGAGATGCGTATCTTGTGCTTCGCTGGGAGGGTGAGCCGGAAGCGCACGAAGCGGAGGAGCTTGTCTGGATAACTTCGGAAGAGGAACTTTCCCCGAAACGAGAGTTCGACAAGCGCATTTTCCGGAAAGTCCGTGCGGTGGAGGCGGGGCATTGATTTATTCCAAGGTATTGTTTAGAATGGTCATGTGGGAGTAATTAAAGATGGCGACCCCGCCGAGGCGGGGCGTAAGGTTTTGTCCCGATTCTGTGTGAGTAATAGCGAACAAGCAGAATCGAGGACCCCGCCGGCGGCGGGGTGCAAGATTTTCTAAGTTCATAAATTCACTAATAAAATCTAAGCATGGGCGGCGTACCAGTTAAACATCATAGTAAAGGGAAAGTAGGCCGACGGCGGTCGCATTTGGCGCTCAAGAAGAAGAGCATCCACGTATGCGCGAATTGCAAGGGTCCGAGGATTCCTCATCGCGCGTGCATCCAGTGCGGGAAGAAATAATCTATAGCTTTAAGCGATAAGCGATAAGTTCCTTAAAAAGTCAGTGGTTGCTATAATACTTAAAGCTTAACGCTTAGACCTTAACGCTATCTCAATGGCCACCCGGCACCTTGTACGAACCGTCATTCTCCAGTCCCTTTATGAGTGGGATTTTTATCACCGGCAGCATGACCTTGTCGCTATCCTTGAGCGTGACCTTCAGGAGTTCGCATCGGGGATAGACGAGCCGGATTTTGCATGGCGCATCTTGAAAGGAATCACGGAGCATCTCAAAGAAATCGATGAAATCATCGTCCGTGTGGCGCCCGAGTGGCCGCTTGATAAGGTTGCGATTATCGACAGGAATATTTTGCGGATAGGGCTCTACGAATTGCTGTATGCCGACCCGGAGGAAGTGCCTCCCAAGGTTGCCATCAACGAGGCGATTGAGATTGCGAAGAACTACGGGGGCCCCAGTTCCGCGCGGTTCGTGAATGGCGTTTTGGGCACCGTGTATCGGGAGCTCCAGGCAAAGCGGGGATTGCCCGTTGAAGCGGCGCCTGCGCCGAAGCCGAAAAAAAATAGAAAAGTTTTCCACCCTTAAGGCATTTTGTTTCGATGAAAATATCAGAAATCAAACCGCTCGAAAAAATAATCGGCGTTTCTTTTGAGAATGTTGATTTATATTACGCGGCGCTCACGCACCGTTCGTATTTGAACGAGGAACCGAGCTGGCCGCACGGCCACAATGAGCGATTGGAATATTTGGGCGATGCGGTGCTTGAGCTCGCCGTTTCCGAATTCCTGTACAAAAAGTTTCCCGACTCGCCGGAGGGGAAACTGACGCTCCTGCGCGCATCCCTCGTGAATTACCAGCTTCTTGCGCGTGTCGCGGAAGATTTCAATCTCAATAAGTTTATTTTCATGTCGCGGGGGGAGAATCGCGATATGGGCAAGGCGCGGGAAGTGATTCTTGCGAATGCGATCGAAGCTCTTATTGGCGCGGTATATCTTGACCATGGGTTCGAGATGAGCAGGGGATTTATTGACCGTTTCGTAATGACGCGGCTTGATGAAATTATGCGGAGCGGGAGTTACAAAGACCCGAAAAGCGAGCTGCAGGAAATAATCCAGGAGCGGAGAAAGCTCACGCCGTCGTACCGCGTGCTCGCGGAAACGGGACCCGCGCACCAGCGTGTGTTCCGCATCGGCGTTTATTTTGGGGACGAGTTTATTGCGGAAGGCGAAGGGTCCTCGAAACAGGAAGGGGAGACGGAAGCGGCGCGGAAAGCCCTCGAAAAAGTTCGAGGGAATTAACCTAATTTCTAATTGCTCTAATTATTCTAGAGAAACTCCAATCGTTGAATACCCAATATGATGATGTATAGAGGGAGTTTGGTAATTGGATATTAGGATTTATTTAGGTTAATTAGGTCAATTAGAATAATTAGAAATTGGTATGCACTTACTGAAGCGCCTCGAGCTCAACGGTTTCAAATCTTTCGCCGCAAAAACGGTGCTGGATTTCCCGAAAGGCATCACTGCGATTGTGGGCCCGAACGGTTCGGGGAAATCGAATGTGGTGGACGCTATCCGGTGGCTTTTGGGCGAACGGGATGCGAAGCATCTCCGCGGCGGCACGGTGGAAGACCTCATTTTCTCGGGTACGCCGGAGCGTCCCCGTTCGGGGCTTGCCCAGGCGGGACTGCACTTCGAGAATACCGGAAACTTTTTTCCGGTGGACGCAGCCGAGGTGGTGATTCAGCGTGAAGTGTCCCGCGACGGCATAAGCAAATATTTTTTGAACAAATCGGAGATTCTTCTCCGGGACCTTGTGGATTTTTTTGCGCGGGCGCGGCTGGGGAGCCGGGGGCTTGTGGTGGTAACGCAGGGCAATAGCGATCTCTTTATCCGCGCGGAGCCGAAAGTGCGGCGCGAGATGATAGAAGAAATTTTGGGACTCCGCGAGTACCAGCTGAAGCGTACTGATGCGGAACGGCGTCTCGCGCAGAGCGAAGAGAATATGCATAAAGCAGAGGCGCTTATCGGGGAAATTCTGCCGCATCTTCGTTCTCTCCGGCGTCAGGCGAATCGCTGGGAGAAGCGCGGCACGCTTGAGGAAGAGTTGAAGCAGCTTGAAGACCGCTATTTCGGGGGCGAGTGGAATGAGTTGCAACACGGTCTGGAGAAGGTGGAGAAAGAGATGAAGGAGCACCAGAGCCGCAGCGAAGTGCTCACGCGCGAACTCAAGGCGGCGGAAGAGAAACAGCGGGCAATCGAGAAAAGCCAGCCCGAGGAACGGATTGAGCTTGTGGCGCTCCGCAAGGAGATCCAGGGGATCGCGGCGAAGAAGAGCGAATGCGAGCGCGAACTTGCGAAGCTCGAAGCCCACGTGGAGCTTCTCGGCAAAGGAGAGGAAGACGAGGACTTGCCGCCCGCCGCGGAAGTTATGAAAGTGGTGGGACGGGTGCGGGAGATGCTTCTCGCGGCGGAGGATGCGGATGTTGAGGCGCTCCAAACCACGGTTCAATCCGCACTCGAAGAAATCGAGGCGCTTTTTGCGCATGCGGGAGGAAAGAAAGAACGGGCGGGGGATTCTTCCGGCGTCCGTGAAAAATTGGAAAAAGTTGCGGCGGAACTGGGGACATTCGAAAAAAGCCTTGCGGGGCTTCGTGCCAAAGAACAGGAACTCGAGAAGAACCAGGAAGATTTCTATAAATCATTTACTGCGGCGGTGCGCGAGGTGGAGCGCGTACGCGAGGCGCTCCAGAAGTGGAGCGGGGGAAATCAAAAGTTTTTGCTCGAGAAGGAGCGGTTTACCCTCCGTCGCGAAGAGCTTATCCGCCAGATTGAGCAGGCGGGGAGGAGGACGGAAGAGTTCTCCGCTGAAGGCGGAGAAAAGCATGAGCATAAGGATGAAAATGAGAGCATAAACAGAAACGAGGCGGAACGGCGGATGTTGCGGATGCGCGGTGAGCTCGCCGCAATCGGCGATATCGACCAGGCGGTCATGAAAGAAGCGAAAGAAACGGAAACGCGGTACGAATTTCTTACGCGTGAAGCGGAGGATTTAAAGAAAGCGGCGGCGGATTTGAAGCGGCTCATCCGTGAGCTTTCGGAAAAGATTCGCACGGAATTCACCGCCGCACTTCACACTATCAATGAAGAGTTCAATAAGTTTTTCGGGTTAATGTTCGACGGGGGGCATGCGAAGCTAAGAATTAAGAAGCATGAGGTAAAAATCAAGGAGCAGGCGGGGGAGGAGGGAAAAAATGAAAATAATCCTTCGACGGGCTCAGAACCTCACGGGAATGAAAATGAGGGAACTCACCCCGGGGAATTTATCGAGGAGGACCAGGAAGAGGGAATCGAAATCGAGTTCAAGCTGCCGAGGAAGCGTACGAACTCGCTTGATGTGCTCTCCGGCGGCGAGCGGAGCCTGGTGGGCATCGCCGCGCTCTTCGCGCTCATTTCCGTAAGTCCGCCGCCTTTCCTCGTGCTTGACGAGATTGATGCGGCGCTCGACGAGCGGAATGCGCGCCGTTTCGCCGACTTACTTAAAGAGTTTGCAAAGAAAACGCAGTTTATCGTGGTAACGCATAACCGCGCGACGATGGAAGCTGCGGACGTGCTCTATGGCGTCACGCTCGGGGCGGACGGAACTTCGAAAGTGCTTTCGATAAATCTCCAGAGCGCGAAGTAATCTCGGATGAACCCCCGGCACGTTTTGATTATCCCCGACGGCAACCGCCGCTGGGCGCGGGCGCGGAAGAAGCACACATACCTGGGGCATCTTGAAGGCGCGCGAATTTCCGGAAAAGTTTTGGAGGAGGCCTTGAATCTCGGCATTCCCGCGGTAACCATATGGGGCGCGTCGGTGAATAACATTACCAGGCGCTCATCAATGGAGGTTTTGTTTCTTTTCCAAGTGTTCAAGACTTATTTCACAAAACTTTTGAAAAGTCCGGATGTGAAGAAGCACGACGTGCGCATCCGCGTGCTCGGAAGGTGGAAAGAGTTATTGCCGAAACCGGTGTGCTCCGTTATCCAAAAGTGCATTGATTCTACAAGGACTCATGCGGGGCGTTCGTTTACGATTCTCCTTGCTTACAACGGGAAGGATGAAATGAAGGACGCAATTGCACGTATCGCGGCGGCGCAACGGGAGCGCCCGAGAATGAAAATAGATGATGAAAATATTAAAAGGCACCTTTGGACAAAAGACCTTCCTCCGGTGGACTTGGTAATCCGCACGGGAGGGGAGCCGCATCTCTCAACGGGGGTTATGATGTGGGATATCGCTGAAGCCCGACTCTACTTTACGGAGACCCTTTGGCCTGACTTTTCGCCGGAAGAATTCAAAAAAGCGATTGCGGAGTATGCGCGGATGGAGAAGCGAGAGGGGGCGTAGAAATTTTTGGTGGTCATTGTTTTTAACTCGATACGCTAAATGAGCATTTTTATCCTCAAACACCAGAGAACGATATGGAGCCGGATCCCGATACGCTTGAAGTCGTGGACAATATTGGTAACTTGTTGGCGATCAGTTTTAGGACCAATTCAAAACTTGGAAATCTAAGTCCTAAGAAAAAATTAGAGAAATTGAAAGGCAGTCTTGCAAGAGAGGTGCAAAACCAGCCTCATATTCAAGATTTTATTCGTACTTATGAAAAGTCAGTTTCTTCTTGGGGAACGAAAACTATTCTTCGCCGCGCAAAGGCCATTGCTGCGGAGTCATATCGCAAGGTTTGGAAGATTGAATAGCGCATTGAGTTAAAAATGAGAACACGGCGCAATTTTCCCCTCAGCCCTCTACTTGATCGTGGACCCGAGGGGAATTGAACCCCTACCTCGGCAATGCGAATGCCGCGTAATGCCGTTTTACTACGGGCCCGGCACGGGAGTATTCTTGCAAATACGCAGGCGTTTTGCAAATTATCACTCAAGAGGGGATAATTACGTCATGGATATGCTTGCGACGTTATGCGGTGTTGCGGGGCTTCTTATTATCTCCCGCGCGGTGTGGTTCCGGAATGAGCGGACACAGGACAAGTGGTTCGTCATTGGAGGAATTTTACTTTTGATCTACAGCGTGAACATCGGTAGCGTGATATTCACGATTCTTCAGGTTGTGTTTATTGCCTCGGCATTATTAGAGCTCAAAAAATTGCGAAAATGAGCACCGTTTTCAAACTCGTGGCTGCGGTAGCGATTTCCGAACTTGCCGGAGTTGTGGGAATGATTTTTACCGCGCCTGCCATTTCTTCCGGCCCTTCGGCAAGCTCAGGGCAGGGCTGGTATGCGATGTTGGAGAAGCCGGCGTTGAGTCCGCCGAATTGGGTCTTCGGTCCGGTGTGGACCACACTCTTTGCGCTTATGGGGATTGCGCTGTTCCTTGTGTGGAGAAAACATTCTCACATTCTCGAGAATGTGAGAATGTTGCACGCGTGGCGGTTGGCGATGTTTGCGTTCGCGTTTCAGCTTTCTCTGAACGTGTTTTGGTCGATGATGTTTTTTGGCTTGCAGAGCCCCGCGGGGGCGTTCGCGGTAGTAGTTTCTCTTTGGCTTGCGATTCTCGCATCTATCCTCGCGTTCTGGAAGATTTCCCCTCCGGCGGCGTGGCTTCTCGTGCCGTATATCCTTTGGGTAAGTTTCGCGGGATATTTGAATTACGCGATTTGGATGTTGAATTAGGCGGAAGATTATAGACAGAAGCAATTTCCGTTCCTGTTCTTATTCTAATGTTCTCAAGAACATTAGAATAAGAACAGGAAGTTTTCGTATGGTAATATGCGGTTAATGTTTTCAAGATTTGTAAGACTCGTTCTTCATCTTTTTGTGAAGCCCGTACGATACGGGGCGTTGAAACTGATGAAAAAAATGCGCGCGCCCGATGATGTGCGTCCTATTATATCCGTGGCAGAGCACCTTTTAGACGAGTTTATTCTTCCTTCGACATTCCGCACCTTTCAGGAGGTGATATTTCGGGAACTCGCGCGTTTTAAGAAACTTCCCGTCGCCGAGCACGACCGCATTTTTAACGAATTGCAGGTTGCGGGGGTGTGCATCGCCATTTTCCACCTTCGTACGGCGAAGTCCCTCACAAGGCCAGAGGATTATCACTTTTGGCAGGGCGTGGAGGAATATTTGCCCAAGCAACTTCAGCGGATGCTTATGGGATATGGAGTGGAAGGAGGCAATGCAAAGTTAATGCGACAGCTTATCGACATGCGACGAGCGGAATATGAGGAATTGGCGCGCGGAATGCGTGACGCGAGCGAAAAAAGTGAAGGGAATCCCCGTATTTCTCCACCGGAGCTAACATATCTTGCCTCGGTCGTGCACGCGACTGCTGTCGGGGCTGTCGATCATATACGACGAGGCAGACTTGAAGAGGGAGACCCACTTATCCGGCATCTTTCAGAGTGGTTGGTGCGTCTTCAGCAGAGAGTCGGGAAGTTCGTGAAATATCTTTAGCTTAGCGTGTGTGAGGGGTATGGGGTGGTGGGGATTGATTCCTCTTATTCCAATGTTCTCAAGAACATTGGAATAAGAGGAGATGCTGCAAAAAAGGAGGGAAGATGGAGCTGAGAATGGTATACTGATGGGAATGAAGTCGTATCGGCAGCTTGAGCGAATCACGAAAGGGGTTGCAAACCACCGCCGGATAGAAATCCTTGAACTTCTCCACCGCGAGCCGCAGCTTTCAGTTATGGAAATATCAGAAAAATTAGGCGCTAACTTCAAGACCGTTTCGGAACATGTGCGGCGGCTTGCTCATGCGGGGTTAGTACTGAAGCGCTCGGAGGGGGCTGCGGTGCGTCATGTGCTTGTTCCGCAGGGCACTCTTATTCTCAAGTTCTTGAGAACATTGGAATAGCTCCGGTGGTATAATCTTCCAACTTCAATGAACATGAAATTTGCCATAGGGATAGTTTTTCTTGCGGCTTCATACCTGCAGCTTTTGTTGCCGCAGTATGAGAATTACGCGGACGCGCCGCCGTACTTTTGGATGATTCTTTTTGTTTTTAGCGCACTTTTCATATTTGGCATTATCTTTGTCTCCGAAGGAATCACGGAGGCGGTGTACAGGAAGTCGCTCCTCCACGCCATATTCAAAAACGCGCACACCATCATCGCTTACTTCGCACTCTCCATGGTCGGGGCGGTGATGCTCGACGGGGTGTCGCAATGGCTGGGAAAGCTGTGGTTTTATCCTCTGTTGAACAATGCCACGTACCCTTTCGTGTTCGTCTTCAGCTTTGCAATCTATTGGCTTATGGTGATTGAGAGTTACCTTGCGGTGAAAGCGTTGCTTGATGCAGTAATGAAGGGAAAACGCATGGTGCGGACATATTTCGGGTTCGAGCGGCCGCTCTACACTTCGCTTGGCGCGTTGGGGATACTCCTCATACCGATTGCCGCCGCGCTCATGACGAACGACTATGCGGTGCAGCGGGGCGGGTACGTGTTCGAACTCACGAAAGCGGTGGATTACAAAGCGAATTTCGGTTTTATCCTCCTTATGTTCTTCGGCACGTGGTTTCTTTTTGAAGCAATTGAATATTTCCGCAAAGAAACTTCGCTCCTCCGCGATATACTTCACCACTACTTCACGCCGCTCATCGCGGTGGTACTCGCTTCGTTCGGAACCGCACTGCTCATGGAAACGCAGAATTTCTTCGCGGGAGCGGGCGCGTGGGTGTATGCCAACTGGCCGTTGCAGGAGGTCACTTTTCTGGGGCTTCCCGTGGTGATGTTTTTGTTCTGGCCGATTCATTACATTTTTTTCCTCTCGCTCTGGCGTGCGTTCAGCGATAAGGAGTCCGACGAAGTGTGGAAAGGGGATTTGGTGCCGTAGGAAAAATACACATGGCGATTGTGCTTCCGGATATTAAACCGACGCCCTGCGCGGAGTGCGGCATGGCGGAGGTGCATCACGGGGCGGAGCGTTGGCTTCTGCGGATTGACGTTCTTGCCCGTCCCTTGACGCGCCTGCTCGACCCGCTCACGAGGCGTTTTGCCCCCGTGGTGGACGTGCTCATAAATGTCGCAGTTCCTCCGGCGGGGTGGCTGCTCGTAAAGACTGGGCTCGCGATAGAGGTTCGGGATTTGCGGTCGCATCCTTCGGAGACCACGCAGGCGCTTTTTGAAGAAGCGGAGAAGCGCGGGATTCAAATGTGGGAATTGCGCTTGTTGGGATTGCCACGGAGGATTTTCCTCGCGCGATATAAGAAGAAGACGTGGGTATTCGAAGGGTTGCCCCGCCCGGTGCGGGTGCAGCCGTCGATTTCGTGGATTGACGATAAGGCGGAAGTGAAGAGGCGGTTCGAGAAGGCGGGGTTTCCCGTGCCGCAGGGGGCGCTCTGCAAAACAGAGTCACGGGCAAGAGATGTGTTTGCCCGCCTCCATCACCCGGTTATTGTGAAGCCCCATGAGGGCTCGGGCGGGCGGCACGTGACGGTGCATATCACGACCGCGGATGAACTCGCGAAGGCGTTCCGGATTGCGAGGCAAGTTTCTCCTTTGGTGATTGTGGAGGAGGAGCTCACGGGTCCGGTGTACCGTGCAACGCTTGTGGGGAAAAAACTTGTGGCTGTCCTCCGGCGTGACCCGCCGCATGTGGTAGGCGACGGGCGGCGCACGGTGCGGGAGCTTGCGGCGGGAGAGAACAAAAATCCGCTCCGGCGGGGACCGGTGTTTGCGGAAATCGATGTGGATTCGCCCGGAGCCGTCCGGGAACTGAAGTGGCAGAAGTTCACGCCGGAAACCATGCTTAAGAAAGGGGAGGTTGCGTTCCTCCACTTCAAAGTAAACTGGGGTGTGGGAGGAGTGTCGCGGGATGCGACCGAAGAGACGCACCCCGAAAACAGAAGGCTCTTTGAGGCAATCGGAGAGTATCTTGGCGACGACATTGTGGGAATTGATTTTATGATTCCCGACATCACGCAGTCCTGGAAGAAGCAACCCTGTGGTGTGATTGAGTGCAACAGCTTGCCCCTCATCGGCAATCATCATTTTCCGTATACGGGCGAAGTGCGGAACGTGGCGGGAAAAATATGGGATCTCATTTTCCCGGAGTCTGCGCCTCGGAAATAGCTCAAGAACAAGGATATGAGCATTCCTTTATAATTCAATTGAATTATAAAGGAATAGTTGCACAAGGAGGAGGAAGTGCTGCCTATGACCCATCAGTCAGGCTTTAATTGGGGATTCCCGAAATGAAAAACCCCGCAGTTCGTCGGACGACGAAGCGGGGGCTTTTCTTAGTGGCCTCCAATCATGTTTTTTTATATAACTTTTAGTGTCCGCCTTTCATATACCCCCTAATTATATCTTCCGTGCTTCCCCCTGCAAGGGGAGTTGTACACAAGCGGAAAACTTGACGAAATGGCAACAAATGTGTTATAAATTACCCGCTCATTCACAAGGTAGTCATGATTTTTTTGGCGTGAGTGCAGCGGTATGGATGTTCTTATTTGAAATTTCCATACCGCTGCACTCGGTGCGCTTAAGCATATTAGGAAGGAAAAAAAGATCATGAACGAAAAAGAAGACAGACAAAATCAAATCATACTTCTCATTCTCATTGGACTGGCTGCTGCCTGTTGGCCATGGGTGCGTGCAGCGAGCGCACCTGACGGACTATTGGCGGTGGTTGAGCGAGTTCCTTTCCGGTGGGTTGGCATGGGCGTCATATCATTGCTTCACGGAGTGGGTTTTGTGGCAGTGATATGTTTCGCTTTCTGGTTGTCGGAGAGGGGGAAGTGATGATCAATCGATTAATCAAAAGAAAGGAGGTCAATAGTTAAGAGGGACTGCGCAAGCGGCCCCTTTTGCGTTTTACGGCATTTTTCCGGCCTGCAAGAAAAGTGAGCGCAGCCTATCTCTTGCAGGCAATCTCGCAGCCCCGACGGGCATCCCCAACAGCACGCAGTCGTATTCCTGCCGGGGATTCTCGGAGCGCGACGGCGTGAGAGACAACGCTGCGGCAGCCCGCTCCCAATCAAGTCGAAGTATCACCTGCGGAAACCTTCGCGGGAGGCGAGGTAGAAATCGACGAGCGAGTAGAGAAACTACCGGGTGCCCGCGGGCGTGCGGAAGCAGGGCGGTAGTTTCTCGTAGGGAGCGAGTCTGATTTCTCGAGCTGGAGCGTGGTTTCCGCGGGAGATGCGAGACAGACTTATCCACAAAACCCCCTTTCTGCTTAAGGTATAATGAAATTACGCTTAAAGGTCGAGTTATGTGCGGTGCATTTAGGCAAAAGCGAAGGTAAATTAGCTTATCTTACATTATGGCAGTACAAGATTGGACGAATATCGTGGTTGAATCCCTCCAGAATCTCTGGCTGGGAGTGGCGAATTTTATCCCGACGCTCATCGGAGCGCTCGTGGTACTTATCGTGGGAACCATCGTGGCGTTCGGCGTGGGGACGGCGGTTGAAAAGATTTTCGAGGCGCTCAAGCTTGATTCTTTTCTCTCTAAGTTGGGTGTGGGTCATTACTTTGAGCGGGCGAATTTGAAGCTTCGCGCGTCATACTTTTTGGGTCGGTTGGTGTATTGGTTCGTGGTGGTGGCGTTCCTTCTTGCGGCGTCCGACATTCTTGGGTTGAATGCGCTTTCCGGATTCCTGCAGGACGTGCTGGGATACCTCCCGAACGTCATTCTTGCGGTGCTCATCATGCTTGCGGCGGCGGTCGTGGCGAACTTTGTGCGCCACGTCGTGCGCGCGTCCGTGATGGGCGTGCGGTTGCACGCGGGCCGGTTCCTCGGGACACTTTCATGGTGGTCCATTATTGTGTTCGGATTTCTCACGGCGCTCGTGCAATTGAACGTTGCGGTGAGCATCATCAACAGCATCGTGACTGGCTTTATTGCAATGCTTGCTCTCGCGGGCGGTTTGGCTTTCGGGCTTGGCGGCCGCGATTACGCTGCGTATCTCGTGAACAAACTTCGCGAGCATACGGAATCGAGGTAGTATTTGCTTTGGTTTTCGCTTGTGAGGAGCGAGAAGCGAACAACCCCCCGCCATCGGCGGGGGGTTTGCATTTGCGCGGCTTTTTGGTATGATGCACCCCATGTTAGTCATCCGCTTACAACGCATTGGCAAGAAGCATCAGCCGAGCTATCGCATCACGGTTTGCGAGCGGCGTTCGAAAGTCGGTGCGCCTCCAACGGAGCAGCTTGGTTCGTGCGACCCTTGTACCAAGAAGGCAAGCATTAATAAAGAACGCGTGGCGCATTGGCTCAAAGTGGGAGCGAAGCCGAGCGACACCGTATGGAATCTCTTTGTCCGCGAAAAGGCGGTGGAAGGGAAAATACGCCCGATAAGAATAAGTAAAAAGAAAGGGGAAGCAGCGAAGGAGGCGGTTCCTGCCGCCAAGGCGGGGGATAAGCCCGCTGCGGTGTAGAGAGAGGGTTGACAGAAAGGGTAAATTATGCAACAATAGCACTACGCTCCCGTACATGAATGAGCGAAAGGTCGGTTGGAAACTCTGTATGACAGTCTGCTACTATGGATCAATCACCTGATCGGGAATTTCTCGAGTATTTGGTAAAAGCTCTGGTGGATCACCCGGACGACGTGAAAGTCGACCGGAAAGTCGACGAGATGGGCGTGCTCCTCTCGCTTCGCGTGAATGCACTGGACATGGGCCAAGTGGTGGGGCGCGAGGGTTCGACTGCAAAGGCAATCCGCTCGCTTCTCCGCATTGTGGGCATCAAGAACAATGCCCGCGTGAACTTGAAGATTGAAGAGCCGGAAGGCAGCACGAGGCCTCCGCGCGAACGCCGGGACGATGCTCCTCGGCGTGATGACCGGGGCGGGAGCAGCTACTAGCTTCCTGTCCTCCCCGCTCCGACCTTGCGTCGGAGCGGGATTTTTGTTATTTTGCTTCCGTTGTCCGTGTTCCCTAAAACCTAACACCTTTAACCTAAAACCTATGCTTGCTTATACCGACCTCAAAAAAGGAGTCTTGTTCGTACTCGAGGGCGCACCTTACGAGGTGATTGATTCGCATTTTCTCCGCATGCAGCAGCGGAAGGCGGTGGTGCAGACGAAAATCAAGAATCTTATCACGGGGAAAATACTCGAAAGGAACTTCCAGCCGAGCGATTCATTCGAGGAGGCGGAAGTGGAAAAGAAATCGGCGGTCTTTATTTACACCAACCGCGGAGAGTTTTGGTTCCACGAGGAAGGAAATCCGAAAAACCGGTTCATGCTTTCGAAGGACGTGCTTGGCGAGCGCGGGCAGTTTTTGAAGCCGAACACGGAGGTGGAAACAGTGATGTTCGACGGGAAAGTCATTACGGCGCAGCTTCCCGTGAAGATGGATTTTAAAGTCATTGAGGCGCCGCCGGCAATCAAGGGGAATACTGCGCAGGGCGGTTCGAAATCGGTGACGCTTGAAGGAGGCGGGAGAGTGATGGCGCCCCTCTTTGTGAACGAGGGCGATATCGTGAGAATCAACACTGAAACCGGGGAATACGTAGAACGCGTGGAAAAGAATTGACTAGTTATCAGTTGGCGAGTGACTGCGCGGCAAGCCCGATGGCGAGGATGCCGAGGAAGTTGGCGAGGAATGAAATCGGTGCGAAGAGCGCCGTTTTTGTTTTTGTGAGGCCCAGGAGAATAATTCCTGGTTCGTCGGGCAGGGGGGAGGCGATGATAATGAAGCCGAGAATCATGGGCAATGCGCGGAGGAGAGGATGTCGGGAAAAAGCTTTGCGTAGCCACTCGGCATGCGCCGCGTGTATGAGTGCGCCAAGGTAGGGCGAGACGGAGTCGCGGACAAACCGGAAGACGAATAAGTCTCCGATGAGCGCGCCGACGCCGCCTATGAATGCGGTGGCGAAGGGTGAGTGCAGCAGGGCGATTTTCCCGAGCGCCACGGCGGCGGGAACGCTTGTGAAGATGGAGGTATAGAGAATTCCCGCGATGAAACTTCCCAACCCCTCGATTCCCTCCGCGGAGCGGAGAAGCTGCTCAAGGGCATTCGTGTACGCGAGAATGAACGCGATACATACGCTTAGCGCGATGATTCCCAATTCGTGTCGCAAGGGGTAGGATGAGGGGCGGGGCATACGCTTAGTGTAGCGCGCGGAAATCCACTCTGCCACTGCTCGAACTCCCCGCGACAAAAACATGTTTACCAGATTGCGAGATGAAAAGTATTGGCACTTATCAGCGGAAGAAACGGTTGGATCATTAGAGACGGACAAAGAGAGCGGCTTGTCGGCACAAGAGGCTGAAGAGCGTCTCGTGACTTTTGGCCGCAATACCTTTGCGTCCTCCAAGAAAGCAGATGCGCTGAAAATTTTCTTGAGCCAATTGCAAAGCCCGCTGATTTTTGTTCTTATCGTGGCCGGAGTCGTCACGCTTGGCATTTCGCATTACCGCGATGCCGCTTTTATTTTTATCGCAGTCGTGGTGAATTCGATTCTTGGTTTCTGGCAGGAAAACAAAGCGGAGCGCGCTCTTTCCGAGCTGAAGACATACTTGAAGCAAAGAGCAAGAGTTATACGCGAAGGAAGGGAGAGAGAAATCGACGCAGAAGAAATCGTGCCCGGCGATATCATCCGCCTCGCGCAAGGTGACCGTGTGCCGGCTGATGCCCGCGTTATGTTCCTGAACGACTTTCAAATCGACGAATCCATCCTGACCGGCGAGTCGCTACCGGCAACAAAGTTTACAGAACGATCGCCCGCATCAGCAGGGATATCGGATCAGAATTCCATGATATTTGCCGGAACTCTGGTTACGCAGGGCGTATGCGCCGCCATTGTGTGCCGCACCGGCGCAGGTACCGAGCTTGGAAAGATTGCTTCGCTTATAGCCAAATCGGAAGACGAGAAAACGCCTCTCCAAAAAGCGATTATACGATTCAGCATTCACCTGAGCATCTTGCTCGGTATTTTGACATTCGCCGTTTTTGTTGTCGGCATACTTTCCGGCCGTCCGGTGCTTGAAATGTTTCTGACTTCGGTCGCCATCGCCGTTTCTGCCATCCCCGAAGGCTTACCGATTTCCATGACCGTGATCCTCGCGATCGGCGTCGAGAGAATGGCCAAGAGGAAAGGCGTGGTGCGGAAACTCATCGCCGCGGAAGCATTGGGCAGCACGACCGTTATCCTTACGGACAAAACGGGAACTTTGACCATGGCTAAAATGGTGCTGTCCAAGATTATCCCCTTTGAGTCAACCGAGGAAAAGCTGCTTGCCCGCGCCCTCACGAACGCCAATGTCTTAATCGAGAATCCGGAAGATAGTCCGGAGGCGTGGCGTATGAACGGGAGGATAATGGAGGTCGCGCTCGTGCGCTCCGCGGCGCTTCGGGGAGTGCCCCTCGCCGAGATAATGGAGAAAGCCCATGTGTTGCAGACCATGCCGTTCAACGCGGTTCAAAAGTTTTCGGCCTCGCTCATCAAAGAGCCCGATACACATCGCGTCATCCTTTTTGGGGCACCGGACATACTCCTTGCGTATTCATCTCTCGGTGAACAGAGAAAACAAGAGCTTCTTAACCGGATACACGCGCTTGCCTTATCCGGTGAACGAGTGCTGGGTCTTGCCACCAAAGAAGTGCGTCACACGGAGAACTTCTCATTCTCGAAAGATTTCGCGCTTACCCGCCTGTCCTTTGGCGGGCTCATCACGTTCAGGGATCCGGTGAGGCCAGGCATCAGGCACGCGGTCGAGCGCGTCGCGCGCGCAGGCATCAAAACGGTTATTATGACCGGCGACCATCAAGGGACCGCCATCGCGGTGGCAAAAGAAATAGGAATGGTTGTTGATGATGTGTCCACGCTTGACGCGTCTCGGCTCGCGACGTTGTCGGACGAGGCGCTCCGGGAACGGTTGCCATATCTTTCCGTAATCTCCCGCGTTACTCCTTTCGATAAACTGCGCATTGTGACGCTGTTTCAGGAATCAGGCGAAATCGTCGCCATGACCGGCGACGGCGTCAACGATGCGCCGAGTATCAAGCAGGCAAATGTCGGCATCGCCATGGGATCGGGAACGGAGGTGGCGCAGAGCGTAGCCGACCTGGTGCTTCTTGACGACAACTTCGAGACCATCGTCGCCGCAGTCGAAGAAGGCCGGCAGATACTCGGCAATATACGCAAGGTGCTGGTATATCTGCTTTCAAACGTCACGGACGGCTTGATACTCATCGGCGGGTCAATCCTTGCCGGCGTACCTCTGCCTTTGAACGCGCTCCAGATTTTGTGGGTAAACTTTTTCAGCGACAGCTTTCCCGCCATTGCATTCGCTTTTGAAAAAGATGAAGATAGCCTTTCTCATAAGCCAAACAGCAAGAAGATGGTACTGTTTGACCCGCTTATGAAGTTTCTTGTTCTCATCATCGGTATTTCGACGAGCGCCCTGCTTTTCGTTATTTATTTCGTGCTCTTGCGGTTGGGGCATGATCCGGATCTTGCCCGGACATTCACTTTTGCGGCTTTCGGCACCTACACGCTTCTCGTAGCCCTCTCCGTAAGAAGTTTGGATAAAAGCATCTTGTCTTATTCGTTGTTCTCGAACCGATATCTTACGGGCAGCATTCTTCTCGGGTTCATCCTTATGGCTGCCGCCGTGTACATTCCCGGGTTGCGGATGCTTTTTGGGACGGTATCCCTGCCGATTCATTGGGTAATCGGCGTCGTGTGCGTCGGTATTCTCAACATCGTCTTGATTGAAGTCGCAAAACGTTTTTTTAAGCGAACCGGTAATGGACAAAACTGATACTCAAAAGTCGAAGCGCGTATTTGTGGCAATGTCCGGGGGCGTGGATTCGAGCGTCGCGGCGTTATTGATGAAGCGCGAGGGGTATGACGTGACGGGGGTCTTTATGCGGTGCTACAACATCGACGGGTGCGCCGAAAGGGATGCGGAAGACGCGCGCCGCGTGGCGGGACGGCTCAGCATTCCATTGTATGTATGGGATTTTGAAAAGGAGTACAAGCGGCGGGTGGTGGAATATATGGTAAAGGGATATGCGCACGGCATCACGCCGAATCCGGACGTGATGTGCAATAAAGAGATAAAGTTCGGCTTGTTTCTCGCGCGCGCCCTTGCGCATGGGGCGGATTACGTGGCGACGGGACATTATGTGCGAATAGCGAACAGCAAAGAGCGAATAGCAAAGAGCGATGCGCCACTCGCCACTCGCTATTTGCTATTTGCCGCTCGCGATGAGAACAAGGACCAAAGCTACTTTCTTTGGACACTCACGCAGGAGCAGTTGCGGCACTGCCTTTTCCCCATCGGCGATTATCTGAAACCCGAGGTGCGCACGATTGCGAGGCGCGCGAAGCTTTCCACGGCGGAAAAGAAAGATTCGCAGGGAATTTGTTTCCTCGGCAAATTCTCGCTCAAGGATTTTCTGAAAGAGCGCATCCGCAGCAGAAAGGGGAAGGTGGTGACGGTGTCCGGCATGCCTGTGGGAGAGCATGACGGGGCGGCGTTCTACACCATAGGGCAGAGGCACGGGTTGGCGCTCGGAATAAAGAATAGAGAATCGAGAATGAAGGGGGGTGCGACAACTCTGCCGTTCTATGTGGCAGGGAAAGATATGAAAAAAAATACTCTTACCGTGGCGGAAGGGCCGGATAATCTCGCACTTTATAAAAAGGAAGTATTGCTTACCGATATGAATTTTCTAGTTCCTCTCTTAAAGCTTAAAGCTCGAAGCTTAAAGTTCCCCGTGTACGCCCGGGTGCGTTACCGCCAGCCGCTTGCGCGCGCATACTTGCGCGTATCAGCAAATAACGAATATTTTGCGAATAAACGAATGCGGAAAGTTCCATTCGCAAATTCGAAACAGATTCATTATTCGTTGATGTTCGTTGCCCCACAGAAGTTCGTCGCGGAAGGGCAGTCGGCGGTATTTTACTCGCGGCGGGGAGAGCTTTTGGGGGGAGGGGTAATTATGTAAGCGGATTGATAATTAGCGGGTTTCTTGTATATTTGCAGATCTTTGCTATTGGAGCTGTTTGTTCGTACGGTACGGTTTCCGCAATCCTTACGCTATTGATTTTTATATTGCCTGTTTTTGTTATTCCCAAGTAATTGGGACGGGTCCGCAATCCGGTTCCGCTATTACGGTTTCAATTTGAATTTCGTCCATCGCCGGCCCCACCGATCGGACAGCGATGCCATTTTTTAGATTGAGATAGAAATCCAAGGTGTTTTTTTGGACTATGGATTTAACTTCGCATTGTTCCACAAATTCCACCGCTTTTTGCCAAGGCACAACTAAATCTCCGATATTTTTTTCGGGGTTGGATTCATTTGGTTTGAGCACTCGTATTCTTCGCGCGAGCACGTTGCCATCGCTCTGCATGATTCCTTCGGCTAGCATGCGCTTTCTGTGGAAAAGTTTGTCGTATTGAGATTCCATCGTGGCACACGGAAAAGTATCTCCTGTTTCAGCTTGGCATACGCTTGATGAATCTATTGAGAGCGTCCTTGTAAGAGCCAGCTTTCCCGGTTCTTCATAAACAAGCTTGAGTTGCGGTTCTTCGCCGGCTTGTACTTGGATGGTAGAAGTTCCAATTTCAGAAAAGTCCAGCGGTTGATTTACAATGCCTGCAAGCTCAAGTTTCTTATTAAGATCCGCCGTTTTGTAATAAGGTCCAATTCCAATCAATGCGAGTATTACGACAACTAATATGGCCGCCAAAAATGCTATATTTTTTCCTGTGTATAACGGAGCAGTGTTTTCCATATGATTTAATTCTAAAGTTTTTGAACCAATATGCAACCTGTGCAAAAGATTAAGAGTTTGAACTCGTCAGTTCACTGGCTGATCACTGTGAATTACGAAATTCTCTTTTGGTAAATTTTCTACACAATTCAAAGCGAAACGAAGCAAAAATTTCGAAGGAATATGTGGAGCCGATTTGGATATTCTTCTCCATGAGCGTTGGCATCGTATCCCTGCGGCGTATATGCCCGTGAGGTGATTCAATTATGAAGCTTTTTACCAGCCGGCATCGTTTGGGCGGAACGGAAAATGCATTCGTTACTACGCTCTTGTTTCCTGCCAACGCGCGGAGCGGCGAGTTGCGCTTCTATCTAAGGAAACGACGCACCCGCGCGCCAATGAAAATTATGTTCAGATTTTCCTTGGTTTCCATGGTCATCTGACCACGGTAGCCGAATTATGAGCTACTCGATAAGGTTTTGGTAGCCTTTTTTATGAGCGACGACAACACTCTTTACTTTTTAACCGTTCTATGGTAATGTCGAAGCTATGAAAAAAATCATAGTTCTCGCATTGCTTGTGGGCATTTTGATGCCCTCTGTATCCTCTGCGGCAACCGTCGAAGAATTGCAGGCGCTAATCAATTCCCTCGTACAGCAAATAGCTGTTTTACAGGCCCAGATTGTGGCGCAGGGGGGTGGAACGGTATCTGGCGGCGGGGGTAGTGGAAACGGGGGTGACGGAGGAGGTGGAGGATCAGATACAAGTCAGTTTTGCACTGCTTCTTTTACGAGAAATTTAACCATTGGATCATCGGGTGATGATGTTGTAGCTCTTAGAAAAATACTCGCGAGAGAAGGATTTTCTGTTCCGGATTCCAATCAGGGGTCTGATTTGGATTTTACGGAATATGTTGCCGAGGCGGTATCCAAACTTCAAAACAAACTAGGCATCTTGCCCGCGAGCGGTTATTTCGGTCCGGCGACTCGCTGGCGCATGGATCTGAAATATCGGTGTACGCAAGCACCTGTAACTATCAGCGGTATTTCACCAAGCTCGGCGACATCCAACGATTACATAATTATTACCGGCGCTAACTTCGCAAATGTGTCGAATGATATCCGTTTTTCCTGCGGAACATACGGGACAGGTACAGCTTCAGGGTTTCCTTCAGCCGACAATAAAACAATCACAACGAGAGTGGTTGGTCGTGCTGTTCAAAGCGGGATGACAATTGCTTACCCGGTCCAATGCAATGTTACAGTTTCCAATATAAACGGAACTAGCAATGAATATCCGTTTTTGATAACGGAGCCGACAATGGTCGGGACTCCCAATCTTCCGCCGGTCGTTAATGGCGTATCCGGCCCGACAGCCCTAAAAACCGACGAGATTGGAACATGGACCGTCAATGCCAACGATCCGGAAAATGGAACACTTAATTATTCCGTTGATTGGGGCGAACCGGCGAACGATTCCGGTCCGTATGCCCGCATATCAACTACCGCGCCCGTGCAACAGACCGCCACCTTTACGCATACCTATGCATCAGCCGGAACTTACGCGATAAAATTCAAAGTGACAGACAATAAGAGCAACGTTGCGCAATCGTCTATTACCGTTCAAGTTTCTAATCGAACTTCCACGCCGTCAATTACCGTACTTTCCCCGAGCGGAGGAGAATCCTTTCAAGTTGGCGACTCCGTTACGACCAAATGGATTACTACCGATATTCCGGAAAACGCAAGCATTGAGATTAGTATCGGAGACACAAGAACTCAGCAATACAGTAACGTCGCGACTGCTAATAATGTGGGTTCTGCAACGTGGACCATTCCCGAAAAGCTTCCCGGCATGACGTATCCCATTGGAGGAGGAAATTTATACAAAATAGCCGTGTTTTATCGCTTCACTGAGAATACAGGCGTTCAAGGATTGTCCCCAGCCTTCACGGTTAATTCTTCCCAGCCTTCTATTAATGTTCTTAGTCCCAATGGAGGAGAGATATTCAATATCGGGGAGACGATTACCATCCAGTATAGTTCGAAAATACAGAGCAATGCGCGGTTTTATCTAACGGAATACCATATTACCGGCGAAAAGGCGGGAAATCCCAATCGTTCAACGTTCATAGGAGAATCGGCAAGCAGAGTTTTTCCCTATCTTCTTACGAGTGACCCGTTTGGCACTGATCCCGTATCGGGTACTCGATATAAAATCGAGGTTTGTTTAGAAGGCGGGTCATGCAGGATTGGAGGCGATCCCACGTTGGTTGACAGCAGTGATTCCTATTTCACCATCGCGCCAGATCCTGTGCGTTATCCGGGATTTAATATCCAGTTTTCCAAAACATCCTATCTCCCCACAGAAGACATAACGGCGATCGTGAGTCGTGGAGATGGCAACACCGCCCCGTATCTTGTGGATACATATATCACGAGCGACCAGGATGTCTCGATGCAGAAGAATGTAGCAATCGCTCAAGGTACCCAAATTACATTCAGGATGGACCAACAAACGTCAGCATATAAAGGCCCCGGCCAGTATGCGTTGCTTTTATGTGACAGCGGGAAAGTTTGCATTGGCGGAGTTAATACCAATTCCGCTACATTTACTATCATCGCACCGACGTTTTCAAACACTCCTCCCCAAATTAAAATCTCCCCGACTGTGCCCTCAAATCTTAAAGCGGGCGAGACTGCGACTTTTCAATGGGAAGCCACAGACGCGGATAATGATGACCTATCATGGTCAATTGATTGGGGAGAAGGTTTGGTGGGTATTTCTTGCGGCACCAATCGAAGGCAAACTGGAGCTGGTTGGACGCATCAAACGAGCCACGCTTGGAAAAATCCGGGCACGTACACGGTTCGCGTAACAGTTTCCGAATATTGCGCTGGCGGAACTAATTCCGAAACCTTCACCATAACAGTCGGTACCTCCACGCCAACTTACAAAATTCTGCCCGAATCGGAAAAACTCCCTGTGGCGAAAATCGGATCAAGCTATTATCAATCGCTCGCATTAATGACAAATGGAGTTAAAACATACGGGAAAATGAGCGTGATAAAAGGATCTCTTCCGACTGGAATTTCTCTCGAGCTATCAATACCGGCTTGCGCTACGGCAGGCACTTGCCAGGGATATTCTTATGTCCTTAAGGGGCGCCCGACAAAATCCGGCAGTCACCAATTTGTGATTGAGGCAACCATCGGGCAAGAGGTTGTCTACAAAGAGTACACGCTGGATGTCGTGCCGCCTACCATAGAAAAAGAAAACCAGATCAGAGCTTTGTATAAGCAGTATCTGGGGCGCGAAGCCGATCCAGAAGGCCTGAATTTCTGGATGGGATGGCCGCTTGAAAGTGTGAAGAATGGCATTCTTAGCAGTCCGGAATACAGCGAACGGAAAGCTAACATCGGGAAACTCTACAAAGAACTTTTGAAGCGCGACGTAACGGCGTCCGATTTTGAAAAGCACTACGGTCAGACGATAGAGCAAGTTAGAACCGCGATCATGACGGGAGACGAATACCGGAAATCACTAATAACAGCAACGGGTAGCGATATTCAATTTTCCGCAGTGCCGGTTCCGGCGAGACTGGCTTCAGGATCAAACGTACTGTACCGCTTTGTGGCGAGCTCGGAGAAAGGCGGCACGATTGATGTGAGCAAACTTAAATTCAAAGTGAACCCGACATCAAACGTGTATGCCCCTTACTTCTCGCTGTACGCGTATTCCAACTTGGAAACCAAAGCGCCGGCGAATCCTTCGATCCGAAGGGGCTATGCGGGTGTCATGAACGCCGAGCAGAAAGGCGAAGCGTTCTCTTTCATTCCGACTTACTACGCAAAATCAGGTATCAAGGTAGCGGCCGGCGGCAAAGTGTATTTTGAAATCCAAGGAAGTGTTGGAGAAGTATTCGGGCCGAGCGCGGACGGTGCTTGTTCCATCACGACCGATCTCGAGGGATTGGAAGCGGCGACTCTTACAAACACTTGCCAAGCGACCCCGACCGATCGAAAAATGACCGTCTCACTGCCCAATCTTTCTGCTAACCGGACCGTCAAACAGAAAACATTGCTTGAATTTTCCGCCGAGGTATTCGACCCGTCAACCGCTGGCGGCACACTCGGATTCTACATTACAAAAACCAATGGAGCTGACTGGAAAACCGGAGCGTCGTTTCGGGGGTCCATCGGAGGAGCTAACGGTAAATTGAGGTATCCGCTCAAACAACAAATGGGAAATAATATCGGCGCGTTTCCTACTGGTACGTATTACGTAGCGGCCGAGTGGAAAGGAGCCGGCGGAACGCTCGTTTCATTCTCTGACCCGATCACCGTGGTTGCGGCGCAGTAACAGTTTGAGATTTTGCATCCGCCCTGCGTTTCGTTAGTTGACCTTCGCCGCCTTCTCGCGTATAATTCAATCCCGTCATGACAGAAGAAACAAAATCATTGTACCCGCAACCGAATTCCGCCACGGAGCTTGATGCAGCGACGCGAGAAATGGTTGAAGCGGGGGTGTTCTACGGAAGGAAGAAAAGCAAGACGCATCCGCGCATGAAGGCGTGGGTTTTGGCGAACCGCGGCGGCATTGAGATTATCAACCTTGCGAAGACGGCCGAGGAGCTTTCGCGCGCGGTGGATTTCTTGAAGGAAAAGGCGAAAACGGGAGGCCTTTTCTTGTTTATCGGTACCCAGCCGGCGGCACAGGACGCGATTCTTGCAATCGCTGCGGCATTCAAGTTGCCATACGTGGTGAACCGATGGGTGGGCGGGACACTTACCAATTTCAAGATTATTGCCCAGAGGGTGGAATACATGAAGCGGATTCGCACCGGGCTTGCAACGGGAGTTTTCGATAAATACACGAAAAAGGAACGTCTCGGAATCGAGCGCGAACTTGCGCGATTGGCCGAGCTTATGGCGGGACTCGAGGAGCTTCCGCGTCTCCCTGACGCGCTCATCGTGATTGACCCGGTGATGCACGAAACGGCGATTCGCGAAGCGCGCCAGCTCAAGATTCCCGTAGTGGCGTTTGCGGATACGGACGCAAATCCCGAATCGACCACGTGCACGGTGCCGGGGAATGCCAAGTCGCGGAAGAGTGTCGAGTGGTTCCTGGGGAAAATTCAGGGTGTTGTCGCGGAAGGACGGAGTGCGGTACAATCTACCGAAGGAGTAATCGCCAATAACGCGAATGGAGGCAAATAACGCGAATAAGGATGCGGTTCAAAAATTGAGGGAGGCGACGGGTGCGGGTGTCATGGAATGCAATCGCGCGATTAAAGACGCAGGCGGTGATTTCGGAAAGGCGGTTGCGCTCATCGGCGAGCGGGGCCTTTCCAAAGTGGAAAAGCGCGCGGGACGGGAAACCGGTGCGGGACTGGTGCAGGCGTATGTGCACAACGAGCGCATCGGCGTGCTTATGAATATTTCCGCGGAGACGGACTTCGTGGTCCGCTCCGACCCTTTCCGGGCGCTTGCGCACGAGCTTGCCATGCAGCTCGCGGCGGTGGGAGCGAAGGATGTGGCGGAACTTCTTGCGCAGCCCTATATCCGCGACGAGAAGAAGACCGTGAAGGACATCATTGGCGAAGCGATTGCGAAGGTGGGAGAGAATATACAGGTCAAACAATTCTATAGAATAGAATTGTAAAATCCCAAATCACAAGCACCAAATTACAAACAATGTTCAAATCTCAAATAAGCAACGCACACTCTTTTAGATTTGGAGATTGGGGTTTGTTTGGAATTTGGAAATTGGAATTTGGAAATTCATTGCAATGTTAGAGTTTGTGCTTGCAAACATTGCGATGGTGAGTGTGGGGGTGGTGCTCTTCCTCATCGCCCATTCATTGCCGCGCGTGGGGGAGCGCGAAACGGAGCCGAAGTGGTTCATCGAGCGGTGGATTACTTCCGAGGTTCCCGAAAAGCTCGATGGCGCATTCAATAGTTTTGCGGGAAAGTTCTTGAGAAAATTGCGGGTGGTTATCCTCAAGTTCGATAACCTGATTTCGGAGTCTCTCAAGAAATTCAAGTCCGGGAGCAGCGCGAATAAGCAGCCGCTTGACTTCAAGGAGATGATGGGGGATAAAGAGGGGGACGAAGCGAAAGCTAAGAATGAGAATGAAGATGAGAGTAAACGGAAAAAGGGCAAATAATATGCATACGCTCGTCTATACAATCCCGCTCCGCCTCCGCTAGTTAGCGGATGGCGGACAGCGGGACCTCATAGAAGCAGTTCTTTGGAAAGGAGAGTTTTCGTCAATGTTCGATTCGTACTATTGGTATAATTAGTACCATTCGCATATTGGCATCGTTTAGCGAAGCGCATGCGCAGGTGGTAGAGCGGCCAAATACACGACGCTGTAAACGTCGCGCCCTTTCGGGCTACGGGGGTTCGAATCCCTCCCTGCGCACCACGTAAAAACTCTTCGAGTTCACGTGGCGCCGCCAAGGCGACCATGTGATACGAGGAGTTAGTTTTTAGAGTGGCCCGTGATAAAATTACGAAGTAATTTTATTGTTATCATTGTTGTTTTGGTGGGATTAGCATCTTACTTTTTAAGTTCAAAAAGGTTATTTAGGTGAAACCCTTCCCCAGCCACCAGCACTTCTCATCCCCATGACCTTGGAAACACTTCGGCGACTTTTGCGAGCGGGGTT
>CAZYEL010000013.1:0-33837 GCA_964646415.1 uncultured Candidatus Saccharibacteria bacterium | reverse complement strand
AGGGGTACATGCTTCTCATGGTAACGAAGCTGTACCAACAGACTTAGATTACCCTTATTCACCAAGCTCCATAAAATGGCTAAAATCATTGAAAAACAAGGGATTTTTGCGGACTTCTCTACTTAAAGCCTGCCCGTCCTGCAGGCGGGCTTATCGCTAAAAGCTTAAAGCTGCCCTTAAAATGCAAGCCGGCTTTTCCAGAGTTTCCTCCAAAAAAGCCGCTTGTTGCTTGCCCCGTGGGACGTGGCGCAACGCGCTTTACGTCCTCTACGGGGTTGTTGTGTGTGAAGTTGCACCTACAGTTCCCCTTTACCCTTTAAACTGTATGTACACTCGCACTGCTTCCGAGTGACTGGAATTTCTGAATCTCATCTCCGTCACCTCCTTGGTGTCGAGGACCTTCATGTAGGGCTGGAGTCCATGGAGCCATACCGACGTCCCGTCCGCATAGTATTTGGCTATCTCGACGGTGTCGTTGGGTTTAGCCCAAAAGCAGGTCGCGCCTTGCGGACGCGGCACTCCCATTGTCCAGTCCCCAGGAGGCACCATCACTACGATTTCCCGAGTGTCGGGAGCGACGTTGATGCGTCCGCTGCCGGGACCAAGAGTTACGGTGCCCGTGAAGAGCTTGGCGGCGCTTCCCGCAACCACCTTCGTTTTGGCGAAGGCGGCGCCCCACCCGCCCACCGCGAGTACGGCGATGACGAGCGCGGCGCTCACCGCCGTCCACCCTGCGAGCCGTTTCTTTCCGGCAAGCGCAAAGCAGATGACGGGAACCACCGCGAGGAGAACCAATGTGAGTGTCCTTGTGCCGAGTTCCAATGGAACCGTAGCAAGGAAAAACCCCCACATGAACTCCAGTGCGATTCCGATGAGCACCACCGTGGCGAGCTTTTTAAGTGCCTCGCGCACTGTGGGAATTACGAGCGCAACCCCAATGATCCAGGGATCATTGAAGAAGGCAAGGAGCCAAAGCAAAGGGAGGACGATGAAGGTTCCGTAAAGGAACCACATAGCGATCACCCCGGTGGCTTCCGGAGTGCCGATGTACGCGAAGCCGAGGAGGATGAGTGGAGTAAAAACTCCGATGCCCACCATCACCCGGAACGCGAGCATTGTCCACACGTTCGCCGAATTCCACATCTGCTCGGCGATGTCGACGACATCTACCAAGCCTGCTGCGATATGGGAGAAGCTTGCGCCGAAGAGGGCATGTGCCGTCTCTCGGAGCGCTTGAAACGCCCGATGCGCTGCGGTGTTTTGTCGTGCGCCGTGCCACGTCCCTGTTGCCCTTCGGAGTTCCCTGAGCGCTCCGCGATGGAGGCGCCCGGAGAGTCGGTCTGCTTTTCCCCCCAAGGATTTGAGTTTGAACATTACCCACCGCGCGAGTTGCCTCTTGCGGTCGTCATTCCATACCTCATACCTTGCGAAGAACGCATCCCTGCCCCCCGGTGTTCTAAGCAGCTTGTCGTCGGCGAGCACCGCTTCTTTCCCGCCAACCGTTGCCCGTTCTTGGATGTATCCTGCGAGGTCATTCTCGAAGCGCTCCACGCCTTTGTGGATATGGACCCCCCGTGGTTTCGGATTTCCCGCCGCATCCACAGGGGCATTCGCTTCAATGAGCAGCTCATCCAGCGATGATTTCCCCCTTTGCTGGCATTTCACGAAGGCAATCGCATCCAGGACGACTTCCCGTTTCACCTCAGGCGTCATCTCTTTGAAGACTTTCCCGACGAGCGCCCCGATGCTTTGCCCCGTTGTGGTTGCTCCTTCAGCCCTGATTGCGAGAGTTTCTCCGCTGGCATGTACTGCGACGTCACGGATGAATAAGGGGACATGTCCAAAAAGCCCTTTCATCCAGCTCACTAATCGTTTCATGGTCAGTTCCTTTCTTTGCTTCAGAGTGTTGGTCTGTAGAATTCCTGCCCCCAGTTGAGATCTTTGCCAACTCCGGCGCTGACCTCGATCCAACGGGGGGAGTCATCATTGTTTGCGAAGGGTTTCGGCGTGGTGTACCACTTCATTCCGTTGTCGTCCGTCGTGGGGGCGGGGGTGACGATTGTCTCCCCATCCCGTACGACTAATGGATGATGCGGAATTCCCTTCCCGTGTTCGTCGGCTACAAAGATGGTGATATCGTATTTGTCGTCACCATTTCGTCCGGCGCTCACGGTGAGTTTCACAGGGGTGTGTTTCGGCGTGAGTGCTTTGGCGTCGTGCTGCGCCTTCGCAACTTTCCCCTCGGCCTCGGCGATCCCCAATCGCAGCTGCCTGTCGGCGAGCGCGAGTTGATTGGCTCGGAGCGTCGCTGCCGTGGAAGTTTTCGCCTGGGCCTCATTGAGGGCAAGAGTCGTTTCCGCGACTTCTTTCTCGCCCCGAAGTTTTCTCAACTTCTTGTCGGCCTTGGACTCTTTTTCAGGTTCGCGCACGGAGAGCAGACAATTTTTCTGCTTGCTTCCGGCGTCCACATGAATCGAGTAGTCCCTGCCGACCTCGAGCCCCGTGAGCGGATATTCGCCATGCCGATTGAGGATGTCCACTGGTTTGCTCAACTCATCCACTCGGCGGCCTCCCGTGAAGACAGTTAATCCCACTGTTTGAGGGAATCCACCTTGCCAATCTCCTCCCACGTTCACATGTAATGTGGTGGAGTAGCAGCCGGTGGCGGCTTCCAATTTGGGTGGGTTTGGTTCCCATGACACATCAAGTGTCGGTGGAGTGTTCCTTCTGCTCATATCGATCCTTTCGGTTCAGTTGATTTTTGACTCACTATTTCAAAATTACGACATGGCAGTCCCGCAAAACATGCGGGAAATTGTTTCCGCAACAGGCGGAAACAATCCTCAAACAAGCCGCCAGGCCAGTAAAATTCTTTGGAAATAGTAGCATAAAATATTAAAAAAGTCAATATATGCTATAGTTAAGGTGTGAAACTTTCGAAGCGCCAGCTTATCGTCATCGGTGCGGTTGTTTTGCTCGTGCTCGTTATCGGCGTGCTCTATATGTTCGGGGGGCAGAAACCGAAGCCGCCGGAAGTGAGCCTTGCGATGTGGGGTACGCAGGCGAGCGAGATGTTCGAGCCGCTTATCGAGGAATACCAAAAACTTCGCCCGAACGTGAAAGTGGCGTACACGCGGCTTCCGGAGGCGGGGTACGATGAAAAAATATTGAATGCGCTTGCGGGGGGAGCGGGCCCCGATGTGTTTATAATAGGGAACCGCGACCTTACCGCGGCGAAGGGAAAGCTTCTCCCCGTGCCCGCGACGGCGTTTTCTTTGACGCAGCTTCGCGCGCTTTTCCCTGCGGCGGTCGAGGACGATTTCGCGGATGCGAGCGGTATTTATGCGCTCCCGCTCTCCATTGACACCCTGGCGCTTTTTTATAACAAAGACATTTTCGACCGCGCGGCGCTCATCGCGCCTCCCGCGACGTGGGATGAGTTCGTGAGCGTGGTGGGAAAACTGCGCGTGGCGGATAGCCGCGGCGGCGTGACGAAGGCGGCAGCCGCGCTCGGGGGCTCGTCGCGCACCGTGGAATCCGCGCCCGACATTCTCCAACTCCTGCTTTTCCAGAACGGGGCGCAACTCGTGAGCGCCGATGGGACGACTGCGGGGTTCAGCGGAAGCAGTGCGCGGGGGAAGAGCGTGAACGCGCTGAATTTCTATCTCCAGTTCGCGGACGCCGGAAGCTCGGTATACACATGGAACGAATCCATGCCGCGCGCGCGGGAGGCCTTCGCCGCGGGGAAAGTCGCGATGATTCTTGACTACCGCGCCGCGCGCGCTTCTCTTGCCGCGCAAAGCCCGTTTCTCCGCGTCGGTATCGCGCCCGCGCCGCAGGCGGTACGGGATGCGGCGGTGGCGTTCCCCCGCTACAAAGGGCTCGCCGTGTCGCGGCAGAGCCGACAGGGCGCATGGGCGTGGGACTTCGTGGTGAATGCGGCGACTATTCCCGCGCTCGCGAGGGGGTATCTCGCGGCGTCCGGCGAATCCCCGGCGTTGCGGAGCGAAATCGCGGGGAAAATCGGCGACCCGGAACTGGACGTGTTCGCGCGGCAGGCGCTCATCGCCCGTTCGTGGAGGGCGCCGGGCGGCGCGCAGGCGGATGCAATTTTCGACGCGGCAATCCGGAGCGTGCTTAGCGGGCAGTCCGACTCGAATACGGCGATCAGCCGCGCGAATGACCAGATGACGCAGCTTTTGCAGTCGCGGTAGCGAGCGCAAAAGATAAAATGAGAATGATAATAATAATGAGGATAATGCAGGCGGTAAGGATAAAAACGAGGGCGAAGCCGCTTTCCATGCTTATTCTCATACTTATACTCGGCGCCGCCGTCCTGCCCTCCGTTGCCTCGGCGCAACAGGCAAGCTTCCCCTACTGGGGCACCAACCCCTCGCTCCTTCCCTGCACGGGGCTTAAATGCGTGGACTTATGCCAGCTCCTCCTTCTTTTCCAGCACCTCATTTACTTCGGGATGACGATTGCGGTTTTGTTTGTGGCACCCATCCTTATCTTGTGGGGCGCATTCCTTATTATCATTTCGGGGGGCTCGGCGGAGCGGGTCAGCAAAGGGAAAACAGTGCTTACCAGCACTATCGTGGGCATTGTTATCACGCTCGGCGCATTCCTTATTGTGAGTACATTTCTCTGGCTCTTGGGGAATCCCGCGTCGGGAACTGCCCGTGTAAGTTGGCCGAACATTGCGTGCGAGGTGAAATAGTTTAGGATATTATTAATAATAGTTATGAAAATCCGCTGGTTTGTATTGATGCTGGCGTATGCGAGCGTCGCACATGCGCAGGAGACCGGAAATCCGCCCAGCGGGGGCAGTTCTGTGCAGCTTTCAAACCCTCTTGGAGTCGACAACCTCCAAACAGTGTTGGAACGCGCGGTGCCGCTGGTGATACCGCTCGCCGCCTCTGTCGTGACCATTATGGTGCTCTACGGGGCGTTTCTCATGCTCTTTTCCGCAGGGAATGAGGAGAAAATTTCACAGGGGAGAAAAACGATACTTTACGCCGCAATCGGGTTCTTTGTGGTACTGGTGGCGAGTTCCATACCGGCGCTCATACGGAGTATTTTCCAGCAGGCGCGGATATGATACACTGATGATTATGAATAAAAGATTGAAATTGTTGGGTGGGGCGGCGGGAGTTTTCGCAGCGCAGAGTTTCTTCGCGGCATCGGCATTTGCTCAACAGCCGATAAGTCCCCTTAACGTGAGCGATGTGTCTGGAGTTATAGGGCTGATAGTGAAAGTCGGAGACAGGATGTTTGAACTTCTTATCGTTCTTTCAATAATTATGATAATGGTTGCCGCATACAAATACCTTACTGCGGGGAGCGATGCGGAAAAAGTGACGAGCGCTCACAAAACCATTACATGGGCGGCGGTCGCAATCGTGGTGGCGCTGCTTGCGAAGGGGTTTCCTGCAATCGTGCGGTCAGTATTCGGCGACTCGGGGAGTGGCGCGGCATCTGTTGCGGTGACTGCGCCGCTTCCTCCTGCGCAGGTTGCTGCCCCTGTGCAGGCCGCGCCGGGCGTTGGCGCCCCGCAAGTAACTTCTCCTGTATACACGCGTCCCAACTTGCCCCCCGCCGGTACTCTTACCCCCTCTGGCGCACAGGGGGGAACAAGTTTTTAAGGCTATTGTGGTGCAGGAAAAGCGAATATGATACAATCGAAACGAAGCATTTTCCGAAAGGTCGAAGTGACCTGAAAGTAGCGTAAAGATTATATTTATGATGGCAAAGCTTACGAAGTGGGCGGTTCCGGCGATGAGTCTGTTGGTGCCCCTCCTTGCGGGTGCGCAGACTCCCCCGGCGGCTCCTACGACCGGTTCGGCTATTCCGGCCTCAAACGTGACGACGGTGACGGGAGTGTTCAACATTATCTGTGCATTGTTGGGATGGCTCTTCATTCTCTTCATCATCCTTGCGGTGGTGTTCGTGATAGTGGCGGCATTCAAGTACCTGACCGCAGGCGGCGACGCGGAGAAAGTGGGCACGGCGAACCACATGCTTATCTACGCGGTAGTGGCGGTGGCAGTCGCAGTCCTCGCGCGGGCGATTCCGGTGATTGTGGCGAACTTCTTCAACGCGAGTGCCGGTGCTTCGCTGGGAGTCTGTTAAGCAGTTCATTTCTTCGAGAGAAGAACAAAAAGCCCCTTCGGGGGTTTTTTGATTTGCCCTGCATCTGCCCCGACAGGTTGCGGAAATTCCCCCGGAAAAAAAACGAGGCGCATGTCCTTGGTAGGAGCACGCGCCCGTTTTCGATTTTTTGAGGAGAATGGACTGTCTTCTCCCCATTATTTCTTGCCCATATTGTCCCATCCCCCGGGTGCCGCGGCGTTCGGAGCTTGTCGGGGGGACACATTGTCCCAACTTCCCGACCCGCCCGAGCCACCGCCGAACCCGCCGAATTGGATCACCTGTCCCGGGTAAGTGGGGACGAGCATCCAATTTGGTCCGCTCCGTTGTTGGGTGTTGAGTATCAGCACCCCCTGGATGCTGATTAGTCCACCCAAGTAGTTGCGGTGCCACCCGTTGCCGGTATCCCAGCCACCACCTCGTGACTGTTGCGGCACCGGTTGCTGCCTCGACTGGAGGTGAATATTGTCCCATGTCACCGCCGCGTTGTTCGTGAGCTGGGACTGCTGCTTCGGTTGGAGATGAATGTTATCCCATGTCACCGGCGCATTCGTGGTGGCCGCCGCTGCGTTATTCGTTTGCGTTCGGAGGTGGATATTGTCCCACGTCACCGGACTGTTGGTTGAGGGTTGTTGTTGAGCGTTTGCGGATGCGATGGTTCCAACCATCGCGAAGAGGGAGACGAGGAGGTTCTTCATAAACTGATATTGAGTTGGTAAGCTCGATAGGTGAATTCATTCCACCTATCTACGTGCCTACATTATAACACAAAATATGCCATATAGTCAATGGCAAATAAACCTTGCAAAACAAGGACTTATATGGCTTTTTGGGTAGAAATGGGGTATTCTCGGAGAGAAATTGTGTGAACATCCCGATGCCTCCGTGGCGGAACTGGGATACGCGCACGGCTTAGAACCGTGTTCCCGCAAGGGTTGGAGGTTCAAATCCTCCCGGAGGCACCACTGTATCTGTCCGTAATTCGAAAGAGTTCAAGCCTAATCTAGTCCATAAGTCGTACTACACCACTCTACGATCGTAGAGTGGTGTAGTGATAGGTGGGCGCAACTGACGCAGCAACAGTCTCGTTTATTTTCTGCGTCGGCCGTGGAATGCCTTATGCGCGTCGCGCAGCCCGAGAAGGACATGGATGATGACTGGCAACTATTATTGTCTATCTGCACACCGTTCTACGATCGTAGAACGGTGTGCACGCATCAAGCCAAGCGCGAAGGATAGTCAGCAGAATGGTAATCAGCAGAAAGGAAGGGGGATTTAGGGTCTCCCTCCGGGATCTGGAACCCCCTCGCCTTCAGGCGAAGATGGTTTAGATGATGTGGCGCAAACTACCTGCGTTGCCGACTTCGAATATCTCCACAAACTCGACAAGGCCCAGCGTTTGGATATCTTTCAGCAGTTCTTTGGGGATTTTGATTTTCCCGAGCCACATGCTTTTTTGCACCCGTATCAAGCCGAGATTATGCAGGGCGCTCCGCAGCCAGTCTCGTTTTCTCCGTTCCTTTTCGGGGACATCAAACGCGACGATCAGGAGCCGGGTTCCCTGCTCTTTTCGGTAGTGAGGCGGAGGAAGTGCGTGCGCGTGCCGGGAACGGAGGGAGTCCCTTTTCCTTGCTCCCAAAAATGTGAGCGAGAGAAAAGTTCCCTCGCCTTTCTTGCGTTCCGCGATCAAACCCTCGCGTTTCAGCTTGGAGAGAAGGTTTGAATATTTTCGGCGAAGCTGAGCTTCGTGTTCTCGCCCCCTTTTTTCTTGCGCTCTGTGCGCGTGGATTTTCTCTTGTATGTAACTGATTCGGTTTGGAGAAGCGCCATAGCCGGCAACCATGATTGCCGCGAAAAGCTCCGCCGCGCCCACAGCCGCCTCCCCGAGCGTTTCAAGAATCTTGAGGGTTATTTCTCCCTTCATTGAAGAGTAGGGTATTGGTACATTGTACACCATTCTACGATCGTAGAATGGTGTACAAGCTTCAAAATTCAAAAACAAGCGCGCGACGTGGGATGAGAGTGGTGGCGGCTGCTTTCTCCGGGCTATGTCTGCTCCGCAAGGCTTATTTTCTCCTCCTGCCGTGGAACGCTTTGTGCGCGTCGCGGAGGGTTTGATTCGTGAGGTGGGTGTAGACCTGCGTCGTCGCCACGTTCGCGTGCCCGAGGAGCTCCTGTACCGAGCGGAGGTCGGCGCCGTTCATAAGGAGGTCGGTGGCGAAGGAGTGCCGGAGATGGTGCGGGTGCACGCGTTTCGGGATGCCCGCCTGGACTGCGCGTTCGGCGACGAGCCGTTCCACCGCGCGCGGGGTAATGCGGTCAAGGGGTTTTCCGGATCGCGTATAGCTCAAGAAAAGCGCCGGGTCCGTGTCGCCGCGCAGCTCAAGGTATTTTTTAATCGCCGCCTTCGCGCGCTCGGAGAAAAAAACGATGCGGAGCTTGTCGCCTTTCCCGCGGACAGTGACTTCGCCGCGGACGAGGTCGAGGCGGCGGTCCAAAGCGCAGAGCTCGGAGAGGCGGAGTCCGGTTGAGAAGAGTGTTTCAAGTATGGCGCGATCGCGGAGCGCGCGCGGTGCGCTCCCTTTCGGAGAAGAGAGGAGCCGTTCGACCTCTGCGTAATCGAGGACCTCGATTTGGCGCGAGGGGGTCTTGGGGAGTTCTATTTTGTCGGGCGCAAGCGGAGCGCAGTTGCGCTTCACCAGATACTTCAAAAAGTTGCGTATCGCGATGACGTAGTAGCTTTGCGTGACTTTCTTCAAGGTGCGGGCGCTTTGCGCCGCCGCTGAAGCTTTAGGCGACACGCGGCCGCGCACATTGCGCCGGGCAAGCGAAACGCGGAATTCGCGGATGCGCTCTTCGGTGATGTCGCGCAGGGTACGGATGTGCGCCGCGGCGAGGAAATCTTTAAGGTATCGTCCGTAATTCTCGCGGGTTTTCGGCGAGCGGTTGCGTTCGATCTCGAGATAATTCAAATAATCTTCAAGAAATTTTTCCGCCTCGGTCATTTTTCTATTATACGGCACTCACTGTTTTACGACAGAAGGTGCTTGGCCTGTCCGTTTTTAAAGTGATACGTTCAATGTGTCGTATGCATCTACGCTCCTAAAAAGCGGAATACGCGAACGCTCCACCCTCTTTAGTGAGGTGGAACCGGCCGTATGAGACGAGTCTGCTCTTGTCCGCGTAGCTCCCGTACGAATGTTCCCTTCCTTGCGTCTGAAAACTGGACGGAGGCAATAGCGCTTCGGAAATATTTCCCGCGCGAAGAGAGGGAATCTCGCGTCACGCGAGGCAAAAATCCAGAGCAAACGCGCCGGCGCCGCTTTCCAAAGGCGCGCCGGCCTTTTCCTCCCGCCGCATGTTTTCTTGCTATTTTCCTTTCTTTCCCGTATAATCCTCACAATGCTTACGAAGAGAGTGAAATCTCGCATTATTGGCGAGCATCAAGGGCATGAGAAAGACACTGGGTCTGCCGCCGTGCAGGTCGCGGTGATTTCGCGCCAAATCGATGACCTCGCGGCGCATCTCAAAAAGCACGCGAAAGACAACCATTCACGGCGGGGACTTTTGAAGATGGTGAGCCAGCGCAGGAAGCTTCTTACGTACTTAAAACGTCGCGAGCCCGCGGTGTATGAGAAAACACTAAAGAAACTCGGACTGAAGAAATAATTAATGGAATAAGTACCCCGCAGAGCTTTGGTAGTGGGCGAGCAGGGCACATGTGATAGAGAAGAGTTCCACTGTTCTTTATCACCTGTTCCCCCTCGGCCCCAAGCTCGGGACGAAGGCTTGTTTCGCAGAACTCATGAAATCAGACGGTTACTACTCGAATCAGCGCGTCGGCATCTTTATTGATGTCCAAAACCTGTACCACTCCGCGAAGAATCTCCATCGCGGCCGGGTGAATTATCGCGAACTCGTGCGCTTTTTGGTGCGCGATCGGCAGCTTATCCGCACGATGGGGTACGTGGTGCGGAGCGAAGGCATTGTGGAAAATCTCCCGCCTAAAGCGAATCGCCCTGATGTCCCCGAAGGGACACACCTCTCGTCCGAAACCTCGTTTTTCGAAGCGCTCGAGAATGCGGGGATTGAGCTTCGCGTGAAGGATATTCAGGTCTTCGCGGGCGGTTCGAAGAAGGCGGATTGGGATGTGGGAATGGCGGTGGATGCCATCCGCATGGCGTCGTTTCTTGACGTCA
Source organism: uncultured Candidatus Saccharibacteria bacterium (assembly GCA_964646415.1). Taxonomy (GTDB): domain Bacteria; phylum Patescibacteriota; class Minisyncoccia; order UBA6257; family 2-01-FULL-56-20; genus VGJV01. The sequence goes on along the minus strand of CAZYEL010000013.1, from coordinate 23,488 downwards.
TCGTGCTCGTTACGGGTGACGGGGACTTCCTTCCGCTCGTGGATTATTTGAAGTGGGGGATGGGGCGGCTGGTCGAAGTTGCCGCGTTCCGCCGGAGCACGTCGTCAAAGCTCCAGGAAGCTGCGGATAAATTCATCAACATTGAGGAGATTCCGAAGATCATCATCAGAAAGTAGTTTCTACGCCCCGCAGAGATCGGAGTCCCGACCGAAGCGTCGGGGAAAATAACAAAATAACATGCCAATACAAAGAAAAAAATATGCAATCGAGGTAGGGGGGAAGGAGTTATCGTTTGAGCTGTCGTCCATCGCGGAGCAGGCGAATGCGTCGGTTATCGCGCGGTACGGGGACACGGTGGTATTGGTTACCGCAGTTATGTCGCCGGACGACGAGCCGCTTGATTACATGCCGCTCACCGTGGACTACGAAGAGCGGTTTTATGCGGCGGGGAAAATTATCGGGAGCAGGTTTATCCGGCGCGAGGGGCGCCCCTCGGAAGAGGCGGTGCTTGCGGGGCGCCTGGTGGACCGCACCATCCGGCCACTTTTCGACAGCCGCATGCGGCGGAAGATCCAGGTGGTGATAACGGTGCTTGCGTACGACGAAGAGAACGACCCCGAGTTTCCGGGGCTTATGGGGGCGTCCCTCGCGCTTGCGATGTCGGACATTCCCTGGAAAGGGCCTGTCGCGGGCGTGCGCGTGGCGAAGCTCGGCGACCGGCTGGTGATAAATCCGACGAACACCGAGATGCGCGCCGCCTCTGATCCGGCGGCTGCCGGAGGGGCGATGACGTTCGAAACATTTACCGCCGGCGCCAAGGGCCGCATCAACATGATTGAGCTTGGCGGGTACGAGGCGAGCGAGGAAGCCGTGCTCGACGCGTTCCGCGCCGCGCAGAAGGAAATCGACCGGCTTGTTGATTTTGAATTGCAGATTGTGAAGGAGGCGGGACTTCCGAAATCGACTGTGCATTTGGCGGAGATTGACCCCGCGCTCCGCGCGGCGGTTGAGGAATTCTTGAATCCGCGCCTTGAGGCGGCGGTGTACCAGCCCCTCGGTGAACTCGGGGCCGAACGGCCCACCAAGCGGGAGCACGCCGCGAAGTTACGCGAGCTTAAGTCCGCGCTCCACGCGCACATTGCGGAAAAAATCGAAGGCGCGCATTACAAAGTCATCGAAGAACTTTTTGATGAAGCAGTGAACGACGTGGTGCACCAAAACATTTTGGAAAAAGAGCGGCGTCCGGATGGGAGGGCGCTCGACCAGTTGCGGACGTTGGACGGCGAGGTGGGGCTCCTGCCGCGCACGCACGGCTCGGCGTTGTTTGTCCGCGGCAACACGCAGGCATTGGCGGTGACGACGCTCGCCGCGCCCGGCGCGGAGCAGCTCATCGAGACGATGGAAACGACCGGCAAGCGCCGTTTCCTTCTCCACTACAACTTTCCGCACTTTTCCGTGGGGGAGACGGGGCGCATGGGAGGGCCAGGCCGGCGCGAAATCGGGCACGGCAACCTTGCGCGGAAAGCGGTGGAGCCGCTTATCCCCGCGGTGGGCGACTTCCCATACACCATCCGCGTCGTTTCCGAAATCCTTTCCTCGAACGGCTCATCCTCGATGGCAACCGTATGCGCGTCGGTCATGTCCCTCATGGACGCGGGCGTGCCGATTAAAAAGATGGCGGCGGGAATCGCGATGGGGCTTATGATGTCCTCCGAAGGAGGATCCGCCTCCGGCGGAAAGGTGAAATACAAAGTGCTGACCGACATTCAGGGGCCGGAAGACCACCACGGCGACATGGATTTGAAGGCGGCGGGCACGGAGGCGGGATTGAACGCGCTGCAGATGGACGTGAAGGTGGACGGGCTGACCCTCGAAATTTTAGAGAAGGCTTTGGCGCAAACGAAGAAGGCGCGGCTCGAAATCCTGAAAGTAATGCAGGGCGTGATTGCGTCGCCCCGCCCCGCGCTCTCGCCGCATGCGCCGATGGTTTCCTCGCTCAAAATCGACCCGGAAAAAATCGGGCTTCTCATCGGTCCCGGCGGGAAGATGATCAACGGGCTTATCAAGAAGTACGCGCTTGCGACGATTGACGTCGAGGAGGACGGGAGCGTGTTCGTCGCGGGAGCCGCGCACGAGAAGGTGGAGGCGGCGGTTGCGGAAATCAAGGCGCTCACGCGGGAAATCAAAGTGGGAGAAATCGTGGAAGGGAACATCATCAAGATTCTCGACTTCGGCGCGATTGTGGACCTCGGCGGCGGGAAGGACGGAATGATTCACGTTTCGGAGCTCAAAGAGGGGTTCGTGAAGAGCGTGACGGACGTGGTGAAGCTTGGCGACTTCGTGCGCGCGAAAGTGGTGCGCGCGGAAGACGATCGGATTGGCTTGTCGCTGAAGCAGCTCAAGTAGCATCAACGAATAGCGAATCCGTTACGAATTTTCGAATTCGTAAATTCGCGTTTCTATTCGTTATCAGCTGATGGGCTTTGCGTGTTAAAATAGGGGCATGGATTTGAATATAGATACTGGTTCTTCCCCTGCGCCGCGCTCGCAGACGGTGGCGCCGCCACTCGTGCCCACCCCTCCGGCGGAGGTATTTGTCCGCACAATGGAGTCCGACATCCGGTCGCTCCGCGAGAGCGGCGGTGCGCGGCCGAAGCCGGACCGCATCGTGGTGGGGGGGAATGCGCCGAAGGAAGAGGCGCCCAAAACTTCTTTTTTTGCGCAGAGAAATATTGACGTGAAGTGGCTGCTTGTCGCGGGAGGCGCGGCGCTCGCCTTGGGCGCGGTCTTGGTGTACAGCTTCTCACGTTTGTCGCTGCCCTCTCCGTCTCCGGCGGTGCCGGAAACGCCCGCGGCGATTTCTCCGGGAGAGGCGACTTCAAGCGACGCGCTTGGCGTAGCTATTCCCGCGGGGGAAGAGGAGCAGGCGGCGCCGCTGCGCGGGATTTTCCGGAAGGCCGCCGACCGCACGGCGTCGTTCACCGCAACGGGTTTCGTGCAAAGCGTGACGGATTTGAAAACGCCGAACCAGCGGCTTGGGGAAGTGCTCGCGGCAACTCCCGCGGCGGGAACCTCCACGCTTATCGAAGTGATCCCGGGCGACGCGGGCGGAACTCCCGTCCCTCTCGGTTCGTTTTTCACGCTTCAGGACATCAGTGCGTTCCCCGAGAACTTTCTCTCGACGCATTTTGCGGACACGTTCGCGATGTTCGTGTACCGGGACAAGCAGGGACTCTGGCCCGGATACGTGCTCACCCTGAAACCCGCGGAGAATTGGCTCTTTCTGAAAGATGAAGTTGCGAAGCTCGAATCCTCGCCGAAACTTGCGAATTTTTATCTTGCGGATCCCGGGGAGGCGGATGAGGAATGGAGCGATGCGCGCGTGGGGGATGTCGCGGTGCGGCAACTCAACTGGACTCCCGCCGACAAATCCGCGCCCAAATTGCACTTCGTCTATGGCTGGTTCCGCGGGTACTTGCTCATAAGCACGTCCCGGGAAGGATTCGCGGCGATACTGCCGAGATTGTGAATAGCCCTGCCTGCCGGCAGGCAGGCATTAGAACTTAGCCATTAGTCACTAGGCAGAGTGGATAATGACCAGTCCCTTTCTTCTGCTCCTCGCGAGCAGTTTTTGAATATAGGAGGGCGGGGTAGTATAAAAGCAGGTTCTTGCAGCCCCGCTTGAGTGAGCGGGAAATTGCGAGAAGACAACAATTGAGAATTGAAGAGAAGATTGGAATTCTGTTATGAAAGCAAAACTGAAAATGCTTGCAGTGATATCTGCAGCGACATTGATAATGGGCGAGCGGGCACACGGGCAGGTCACCATTACGTCGAGCGATATGTTCAACAAGATTGGACAGTACTATCGCGCGTATGCGAACGCGAATGAAGTTGGCGTCTCGGGGAAGATGGGAACCACGGGCGGTGGGCAAGTGTGGGACTTCACGTCGGGTCCGACCAATGTCATCTTGCGCTTCGATTATGTGGCTCCGAACGACGAGGGTCACGGCGCGGACTTCCCCAAGGCCACAGTTGCCGAGCGCAGGACCGACTTGTCCGACGGCTCGAAGTCATGGAATTATTTCGAGCAAGTTCCCGGCGTTGGCCGTCGGGTCTATGGATTCTACGACAAAAAATTCGCCTCGAGCCGACCCTCAACGCCGTTTTCGAGCCCGATTGTAACTTTCCCGGGCACAATCAAGTACGGGGATACCTGGAGCGCGAAAACGTCTTACAGGGCGGATATAGTCCTTTCAGACACAATAGACCCAGATAATCCTACCGCGCCTGCGAACTCGTTCACGATTCCGATGATGATTACCTACAGCAGCACGGCTAAAGTGGACGCTTTCGGCACGATGAATCAACCCGGAGTCGGTTCCGGCGATGCACTCCGCGTCAACGAATTGGTCGAATTCAACATTCAAGCCGACCTCCGTGGCGACGGCAGTTTTCAGACTATCGCAACAGACTACGTCCGCACCTTCTACTGGCTGCGCCCGGGGTTTGGCATTACCGTGCAGATGACTTTGAAAGAGGACACGTTCACGACGGCCACGGAGTTTATCCGCATGTTTGAGACGAATCACGCCTCAAGCGATGCGCCTGTTTCTCCGGTTTCTCCTATTCCTGCTGAGAAATTACAAACAGTTCAGGTTCCGACGGTTAAGTCGGTTTATGGCGTGTGCCCGGCAAAGCAGGATGATGTGGCTGGCTTGATAGTGCTGGTACATGGTTGGATTCCGCCGTGGGAAATACCCCCGTATGCTCGCTGGGTGGATAATATGGCACAAGCCATTGAAGGCTATCTTGCGTCCAATGGTGTTAAAGGATGGCGGGTTTATCCATACAAGTGGATAGAGAAAGCTCATACTTTGTTGCCGTTGCCTGACATTGCCATCAACCAAGGCAAGGAAGAGGGGAAAAGTCTCGGGGACTCCGTCGTTCTAGAAGGGTGGGGGGATATCCACTTCGTTGCCCATAGCGCAGGAGCTGCTCTGATTCAGGCGGCTTCTGATGTGATTAAATCTCGATCACCAAGCACTATAATCCACCTCACGTTCTTAGACCCTTATGTTGGGTTGGATGGTGGCGAGAGAGATCACTACGGAAAAGGAGCCAACTGGTCTGATTACTACTTCTCTCGCGATCTTGAAACCAGCGGAGAGCTCTTCCAATACACCGAAGGGTTCATCGAGAGTACGTACAACGTGGATGTGACCGAATTAGACGAGAAAGGAGGCTTGGCGAATGTGTTCTTCTCCGCCATAGCAGGCATCGCGGGCGACGTGTGCTCTACTATCGTAAGTACACACGGCTGGCCTGTGGACTTCTACATGCGCACGATCACAGATTCGTCTTGGTCGGATGCGCGAGGATTCGGTTTCCCATTGAGCGCAGAAGCGGGAGGTTTGCAAAGAGCTATGAACCAGTACGCGGTGGGGAATAAGGTGTTGCCAACGCTCGTTATCTCGGGTCCGCCCTGCATCCCGCTTCCGAACGAAACAACGCCCATGTTTGCGGACACGCCCGTGGGTTTCGGAGACCTCACCCTCACCACAAGTTCCACAGGAATTGTGGAGGCACGAAACCGAGGTCTCATCTTCATCCCTCGTTCTCCCGTATGGGTGGCAACGATGGTGACAACCACCAATACGGTCAATTTCCTCACCCTTGAAGCTGCTTTTATCGGAAGCCAAAAAGGGGAAGGACTGCTGACCATCTATTGGGGCACGAACACGCTTGCTGCCATAGACGAGCGTGTAACTCCGGCGGGATTGCAGAAGTACACTCTCCCGCTTCCCGAGGCTGCGCCGAACGGTACTACAGAGATGTTGGGTTTCCGCCTCGACCCGTTCTCTGCGGTTCTCTCCAGTGCCACCGTTACCAATGTCGCGCTGGGATTTCGAGGACTGCGGGAACCGTTCTCGCTCTCCTTCACGGGAATGTACGACAAAGGATTGCCCGTTTTCCAGTTAGATGGTCCCAAGGGGTACATCTATGCGGTGGAATCCTCGACAGACCTAATAAACTGGACGGTAACTGCTATCCTCGCCAACACGAGCGGGACTGTCCGTTTTACCGACTCATCAGCAACAAACGCAACCACTCGGTTCTACCGAGCGGTGGCGCCGTAGATCAGCTATTTTGGTTTACAATAGAACTCGCTTCACCGCGAGTTCTTCTTCATTTGCCTTTAAGGTTCAACTTCAAACGCTAAAGAAGGAGTAATTTCGAGTCCGGAAAAATCGGTGACAAATCGCGCTTCCACCTCGTATTTTCCTGGTCTGATTTCTATAAACGAGCGACATTCGCTCTCTTTAAGACCTATTTCTTCGAAAGCTACACTACAGAGCCTTTCCTTAATTTGGAGCGTCAATGTGCCATCAATTGTAGATTTCCCCTCCCAGAGAGAACCTTCTTCTTTCGTCGTTTTGTTTCTTAGCCAAATAATCAGTCTGTGATTCGAAAACCCAGATCCGATTATTGTCACCGTCGCTCCGATGGGGGCGGTGAGTGGCGTAATCGACTTTAAAACGACGGGTGTTCGGTCTGCTTGGTAGATAGGAACTCCTTTAATAATAAACGCAGTTGCGCTCAGCGTTATAAAAATAAGGAATGTTATTGTTATTGAATTTCTTGCCAGAAACTTACTTGTTCCAAAAGTATGTTTGACCAGGTTGGTTAAAAGATAAAAAGAAACAAACCAGAAAATGAAACTAATAACAGGCGACAAAAATGTGATTAATATTCCCGCTCCCAAGGCAGTCCCTTCGGATTTGATCAATAAGTAAACTGGGGAAATGATATAGAGTGGTATTGTAAGAATGAAGCCAAAGAATCTAGTACTCCATATGTCTGGTGGGGTTCCTGCGTATAGTTTGTATTCCCAACCAAGCGCACTAAGAAAAGTCAACAAGGCGATTAAGAAACTCGTAAATGCGATAAGCGATTTGTCGCTCTTTGTAAGTTTCTCTCGTGCCCAGCGCAAGCCCCGCTTCCATTGCATGTTCAAAGTATATCATTCCCCACTTTTCGCTTCACTGCACCGAACACCAACACTGCACCTACGCGATTCTATCGTGCGGTGGGACCGTAACCATCAACCTATCAACAACACAGAAGGGTCTTGTCTGCGAAAGCGGATGAGACCTTTTCTATTTTGCAGATTTCCTTTTCTTGATGTATCCGACGAGTGTGCCGATGAGGGAGCCGAGGAAGAACCATATAACTACTCCAATAAAAAAGAGAGTTGCTGTATTCTGGATTTTAAGCGCCCAAAGAGCAGGCCAGAGTGGTATCCATGGAATTGCCAAGGGAAGACACTCGAATCCCAAACTGCTATATCCTAGACTTGGAATTTGGGATGCACAGAGTTCAGTGAGAGCAGCTGATATGATTGCAATTCCTCCCCCAATTACCCCTCCCCGCAGCCAGTATGGCCATTTTTTCCAGTGCATAGCGATATTGTATCACTTTAAACACATTTCCATTCCACAACCATAAGTGATTCTAGGGGAATGCCGCATGTCAGAGCTCCTGCGATGAACTTTCGCTGTGGAGCATTGAGTCGGTCTTTCTCCGCCTGCTTGAACTCACAGAAGAGTATTTGTTTTCCACGCCATGCGAATACGTCAAAGCATGCAGAGGTGCCGACTTTCTTCCGAATCCTTTGCAGAAGTTTCTCTTTGTCTGTTGGAATAAGTACGTGTTCTGGCTGTAGCGACCATCCGTGGGGCATGGTGCGGAGATAGTGCGTGCCTCCGTAGGTTTCAACCCACGCGCCGTCCCATCCATGGCCGTGAAGGAGGCGCAGTATCACCAGTTCAGCGAAGCACGGCCCGCCGTTATAAGTGAGAATGGGTTTCCCTCCGTACGAGAAGCCAACCGGAGGCCCTTTCCACAGAGAGAATGTCGGGTGGCACACGGGCAGCATTGTTGTCTTACCACCTGGGAGCGGCACACGCATTGTCTCGGTTGGCCGTAATTCCTTAGGGATGTTTCTCACTTTAATTTGTTTTCCTTTCAATGTACGTGGTTGTAACTGTCTCTAACTTCATACAGCTGTTTAAGTGTTTGTGTCAACAAAAAAACTTTCCACTTCCCTTTTGAGGGTTTTGCAAAGACTTGCAATTTCTTCCTCCGGGACCGGGCTCTCCATTTTTTTTCCGAGGAGAGTGAATATGTGAGGACCTCGTGCGTCCTCCGGCAAGTCCTTCGGGCGCGCGATGATGTGGAAGTGGACATGATTGAAACCAGCCCCCTCCGCGAAGCACGCGCTATATTCTTTTTCGCATCCCGTTTCTTTGCGCAACGCCGAAACGCATGCATGGTGTATTTCGGCGCATTCACGCATTTCTTCTTTCGTGAGTTCGTGGAGTGCGGAGGCGTGGCGCTTCAAGATACACACAAGCCAGCCCCTGACCGAGGTGGGATAGGCGTGCTCAACCTGCCAAAACGTACCCGAATAAATTACTTCTCCCGGGGTAAGGGAAATCTCCTTGCGGAGGGACTTGCAGGTAAGGCACGGATTTTGTTTCGCGTTCTCCACGGTCATTCTTCCTTCTCCGCTCCTCCTCCCGCAGGCGCGCCTCCGGTTTTTTCGAATTCTTTGACCGCATGCACGGTTTTGACTTTCATTGCGTGCAAAAGTTTTTTGTCTTCCTTGAGTTTCGTGCGCACGTTCTCGAAGCCGGTGCCGAGCCGCTCACCTTCGAAAGCGTAACTTGCGCCCGACTTTGTTACCGTGCCGTATTTCACGGCGGCATTCAGCACGTCCGCTTCGTAGGAGATGCCTTCGTTGTACATGATGTCGAACTCCGCGGTGCGGAAGGGGGGCGCAACTTTATTCTTGACCACTTTCGCCTTGACACGGCTGCCCACGACCGCCTCGCCTTTCTTGACTTGCGCGATACGGCGGATATCGAGGCGGACGGAGGCGGCGAACTTCAGGGCCATGCCGCCCGGCGTCGTTTCCGGGTTCCCGAACATGATGCCGATTTTCATGCGGAGCTGGTTGATGAAGATGACGAGCGTCTGCGTCTGGCTGGTGATTGCGGTGAGCTTGCGAAGGGCCTGCGCCATCATGCGCGCCTGCCGTCCCACGTGCTGGGCGCCCATCTCACCCTCAAGCTCCGCCTGCGGGGTGAGCGCGGCGACGGAGTCCACCACGATTACGGAGATAATTCCCGAGCGCACCAAACTTTCCAAAATGTTCAGCGCCTCTTCGCCGTTATCGGGCTGGGAAATCAATAGATCATTTATTTTGACGCCCAGCTTTGCCGCATATTCCGGGTCCATGGCATGCTCCGCATCAATGAATGCGGTTTTCCCGCCTTGCTTTTGCGCTTGCGCCACCACGTTCAATGCCAGAGTGGTGTTGTGGTTTACGAAACCGTTTGCGAAGAACGTGGCTCCTTTTGGAATGGTAAAGTCAACCACATGGGCTGCCGACCGTGATATTTTTTCAATCTTGTCATAGAAAAAGTTCAATTCGCGCAGTTGCTCAAGGTGTTGGTACTCGGGCAGGTTTCTTCCAGTTTCGAAGCGCTTCAGAATCTTATTAAGCCTGTCATAACTGATGCGTACGCCTCTTCCTCGCGGCGCGGGAAGGTAGTCGTAAGCAACCTTCCAGTCTGCGCGGTTTGTTTTTCTCACTACAGCGTCGAATCTCTCGAAGAGAGTTGCGAAGAAGTTGTTGATATTAGGAATCACATCAACGTTAGTCTGTGGCATTTTCTGTTTTGAGACGTCTGCGCGCAGGAGGTTATTTTTTCGCGAACTTCTGAACCCTATTTCTTTCAAAAATAGTTTTTTATCGCGTTGCCCGTCAATGTAGAGGTAGCAGTACGGAGCATCCTTCACCACGCGCGTCTTCCGCGCTGCGACGATGCCATAATTGAGAAACACCACCTGAAGCTGTCGGGCGAGTTTTTCGGACTTTGTGCAGTATTCGATGGTTGAGCCACTGAAACAGCCGTCGCACTCATAAAGTGCCGAGAGAAATGCCGAAACTATTTTTTTAGGAGAACGCAGAACCGTCCACGGTATTTCCTTCTCGCCCGCGGCATTCCACCCGAGTCCTGCGTATTCAAGAAATGCCCTCGCCCGCGCGTTGTGGATAACAAGTCGTGCAGTTCCCGCGGTTCGCTTATCTTTGGTAATCCTCGGCGTTTCCCCGAGAACGGTTTGAGAGATGCGAGTGAAATCCTTCGTAGTTTCCGGGTCGCCGGACGTGAGTTGGACGTTATTCTTGTTTAGCCCCGTGCGCGTAGTGGTGCCGTCGCCCACGAGGTATCCAAGAAGCATTGCGAGTTCACGTGTTATGGTACGTGGCGCGGAGAAGGGTTTGCCGTTCGTATTAAAGCGGCTTGCGGCGTACTCAAATTTACTCACGTCTACTCCCTTGCCGAAGAATTGCTGGCCGCGTTGTATGGCGAGGTGGTCTTCGCGTTCCAGTTCGTCTAGGCGCCGCCAGAGGTAGTTTCCTTCTTTGTCCATCACGCGGATACGGTGGTTCGGCGTGCCCTCAATGCTGAATCCGTAGTGGGAATCTACTTTGATGGTGTTGCAGTTCCCCTCATTGTAGAAATGGCTCGTTTTTTCAAAGCAGTTTTCCGCGTACACATATTTTTCGCGCTTTTGGAATCCTTGCTTCTTGAGGTCGCCGAACTCCCCGATGGGGAGGATGCCGTCCTCGGAAAGGATGAGCGAGTTTTTATTAATGCATTTCCCGCTTGATTCCGGTCCGTAGATCTCGACGATTCTCCCGCGCGGAAGGCCGCCGACGCCAAGTGCCAGGTCGAGCGAGAAGGAGCCCGTGGGAATCACCGCCACGTCTACTTTCCGCGCTTCGCCCAACATCATAATCGCCCCCTCGCCAAACTTGTCGCGGAGCGTGCCGATGAGGCTGTCGAGTTCGCTGTTCTGCTCCTCTTTGCTCTTCTGCTTTTCTTCTTTTTTTGCGGGAACCATGAAAGTAAGTTTACGATAGAGGAAGTGGGTGTCAAATTAGTTAAGGTGCCTTATCCCATTAGGCAGGCGGAGGTGATTCTGTGTTTGCGGACGAAAACGGAGAGGGTTTGGAAGAGGAAGTTTCCGCCCGCGAGCTCAAGACACAAAGCTTTCGTTGAGTTTTTTTGTTTTGGATTGACTTTTGCCCGTTTTTTGCGCACTAATTAATGCAGTGTAGATTAGCGACTCTCAACTTTGATAAATCTCAACAGTGAGGTGTGGACGAAAGTCATTACGCCTTCTGCGCATCCGCCTGCCCTGAGCTTATCGAAGGGCGTGGAGTCGCGTCAAACTTGAGTATATTAGGTTAACCCCATGGTTCGCTTCAGCGGATTTGTGGGGCTGAAAAATAACTGCAATGATTGATTCGGATGAGCTGAATCGTCAGAAAGGAAAATCTTGGAAACTTCTGTCTATCCGAAGGATATTCAGCTGGAATTTGACTGGCATCTTACCAACCGATGCAACTTCGACTGTGTTTACTGCCACCCGCAGATCAAAATAGTGTTGAACCGCTTGCATCTCAATGAGCCGCATTATTCATTAGTCGTGCGCCGTTTTAACGACTTGCAGAAGACCTGCGCAATCCTAATGTCAGGAGGCGAGCCGCTCCTGTATCCAGATTTCGTAGAACTCTGTGCTGGTCTAACACAGCGGCATTACCTCAGCATCAATACGAACTTATCGCTTGACATCGCAGTTGACTTTGCTCATCGCGTTGATCCCTGCCGCATTATTGGTGTTACGGCAGCACTTCATCAAGTGGAACGGGAAATCAAGCAGGGGAACATTGACATATATCTAAAAAACTTCCTGCTGCTTCAGCGAAAAAGATTCAACATCACGGCGCTTTACGTTCTGTATCCGCCACTGCTTGATCGTTTTGTTGACGATCTTCGAGTGTTGGAGGAGGCGGGAGTGAATAGCATCAGTCCGAAAGTTTTTAAGGGCGTCTATAAAGGGAGGCGTTACCCTGATAATTATACCGACGAAGAAAAGGAAAAAATTCTTCGACATAAATATGACTATCGGTTTAACACTGCCTATTTGGACGACCAAATGTGCTTTCGGGGGCAGTCATGTACCGCGGGGAGTGCCTCGTTCAAGATAGACGTTACCGGCCATGTCCAAAGATGTGCGACAGTGAAGGGCGACTACGGCAACCTTTACGAGGGGACGTTCGTTCCTAGTAAAGGGCCGGAACCGTGCACGGCGAACCGAGTCCTTTGCATCTCACAGTGCCACCGATATTTGGTGCGATCACCGATCCGCCTCGACGTAACGGAAGAAGAATAGAAAGATAAGACAAGAAAGGAAAATCGCTATGTCAGTCCGCATTGTACGTTCTACCGGTAGTCCGGCGCTACAACCGATGGAGGTTGTGGAGAGAAAGGGCCTGGGGCATCCAGATACGTTGGCTGATCTGGTTGCGATAACGGCTTCCAACATGTACTCACGCTCGTGCCTTAACCGGTTTGGGGTGGTTCCACCCCACTGGCTCGACAAAATTGTCCTTGCTGGGGCGAAATCCAATGTGGCGTTTGGAGCATCGAACGTCATATTGCCCATTAAGGCATACCAATTCGGCAAAACGACAAGATCGATTGGCGGATCCCAAATCGACTCGCTGCAAATTTTTCAAGAGGCAGTTCAAACTGTCTTTCAGAGTGTTTTTCCAAACACTTCAATCTTGGAAAACGTGGTTTACGAAACAGTCGTTCATGACGGCTATGGTCCCGACCACCCACCCGGATTCTACAACCCCGGGACGGCAAATGAGGTGCAAACCCTCCTCACTGGACTTAGAGCCAACGATACGTCTGTTGTAACCGCTTACGCAGGATATAGCGATATGGAAAAGCTCACTATCGAGATAGAGAATTTTCTTAACTCGACTGAATTCAAGTCCAGCTACCCTGCCACGGGTACCGACATCAAGGTGATGACTGTGCGCGACAGCCGACAAGTCACTCTCATTATCTGCATCCCGTTTATCGGGAGCGCTACTCCTAACTTCGCTTATTATGCTGACAATTTGGCAGCTATCCGTCAGGCAATTTTGGAGAAAGCGAGCTCTCTCTACTCGGAGTACGCCTATGTTCTCTTTATGAACACGAAGGACTCCGGAGAACGAACGTACCTTACGGTCTTCGGTACCGCGCTTGATAAAGGAGATTGCGGTGCGGTTGGCAGGGGGAACCGGTATAACGGGATTATCACGCCTCAGCGGGAGATGAGTATTGAGGCGGCTGCCGGAAAGAATCCCACTCACCATGTCGGGAAGCTGTACAGCGAAGTTGCGTTTCGTATGGCTCGCGACATTCATATAAAATTTGGCGCCGAAAACGTCGTCAACATTATCTCGCATAACGGTGACGATTTACGCTCGCCGTCCCATGTATTTGTTAAGTGTTCCAATGACTGCGGCGGATTAGAAAAAGATATTCGGGAGATGGTACGGTCCCACCTGGATAACTTGCCCAGCATGGTAATGGAACTTATCCTTTCCAATCCGGTATGGGATCACGCCAATAAGCCCAGACAGATGTACCGCGTTTAGGATGGTAGGATTAAAATCGACGCTGGAACAGAGAAAGTCAAAGTCCGGGCTTGCGCCACAACGCGAGCCCGACCCTTTTTGCAGACGTCTTTTTGTTGACATTACATCTTCTAGTATGGTTTCGTGTAAATGTCAGTATTTTTTTGCTTACGATAATTTGACTAAGTTTAAACAATCTGCAATAAAGTTTGCCCGTACCCGACAATGGCAAAGTTTCCTCAATGGTCAAAAGTGATAAGATAAAACAAAAGTATTAAATTTAAACATGGAAAAAGTTGTTGAGGTTAAGAATTTGAAAAAGGTTTTTAGTTTTGGCGTCAAAGATCCGAACAAGGGATTTCTAAAAAACCTCTTTACGCCGGAAATAAAGTCGATTACCGCAGTAGATAATATATCCTTTTCTATTAATGAAGGAGAGTCTTTGGCGTTTATCGGACCCAACGGCGCAGGGAAATCTACCACTATTAAAATGCTTACGGGAATACTGTGGCCCAGCTCCGGTCAAATTGAAGTCCTCGGTTTTAATCCACAAGAAGATCGTAAGCGGCTGGCTTTAAATGTTGGAACAGTTTTTGGCCAGAGATCCCAGCTTTTGTTTAATTTGCCAATTATTGATTCCTTAGAACTGTTTGCAAAAGTTTATGAAGTAGAAAAGACTGCTTACGAAAAACAAAAAAATAAGCTGATCGAAATCTTTGACTTATCCGGAATATTAAACCAGCCGGTCAGGAAACTGTCTTTGGGCCAACGAATGCGGGCTGAAATATCGGCTGCGTTAATACACGAACCACCCATCATCTTTCTGGACGAACCCACTATTGGTCTCGACATTGTAGCCAAAAGAAGACTGCGGGAGAATTTGAGATCCATTAACAAGGAGTTCAAAACCACCATATTTTTGACTTCCCATGATGCCGGAGATATAGAAACAGTTTGCGCGAGAACTATCATTATCAACCACGGTAAAGTTATTTTTGACGGCAGTACGGATAATTTAAAAACACAATACTTAAATCAGAAAGTAGTTAGAGTCGTCTTGGATGATGATAAAAAAGTGGACGTTTCATCTCATATAAACGCAATAGCCTTTATTAAAAACACTAAAGGCGAAGCTATATTTACCGTGGATACCGATAAAACCAGCATTGATGAAGTGCTAAAAGATATCATCCACGGTGTAAGCGTTGAAGACATAACCATTGAAGATCCTCCACTCGAAGAAATTATCAGCCGCATTTATGAAACTCAAACAAGCTAAGTCTTTTCTATGCGGCATGAGCAAATACTTAGCCGCCTACACTTTTTCCGTCAAAGAGGTATTTTATTACCCAAGAAAACTCCAGGTAACCGCCATTATTGTGCCGTTTCGGATTCTGATTATGCTGGTAATTTACAGCTACGCCTTTCAATATCTTGGTACAACAATTAACGGAATTGACGCAAAGATCGCGGTATGGAGTATCGCGGTTTATCACATTCTTTTGTTTACGCAGTTTAGGGGGATCTTTAAAACTATTAATGAAGAAATTAGAAGAGGCCACTTAGATACCCAACTAAATAAACCGTACCATTATCTTATCTACAAATTTTGGGAGCAGCTGGGCAAGGGGCTGCCAAATTTTATAGTCGGTGTAATAACGGTCGTGCCCTTGCTGTATATGCTTACCGGCGGTTTTCCGCATATTTCTTTGTTTGGATTTCTGTCTGCCTTAGTTTTGATTATTGGAGGGACTTTAGTGTCCGCGGCGGTCTACATTTTGATTGTTCTGCCAGCTTTATGGATTGATGATGCAGTACCTCTTTATTGGGTAGTTGATAAGGCAATTTTAATTTTAGGAGGTTCCTATATCCCGCTTGTATTATTGCCACCGCCCTTTCAACTATTCGCAAACCTCACGCCCTTTGGAGCTCCAATGTTTGCCACCCAGATGTTTAATCCCGGCTTTTCTTCCTACTGGGCCGGTCTTTTATTGACTCAAATTGCCTGGATAGGCATTCTTTTGCTGTTGATCTATTCTGTTTTTTCTGCGGCCAGAAAGAGGCTGTCAATTAACGGGGGCTAGAAAGTTTATGCGGAAAAGAATCAGACAAAAAACATTTCGAGAAGAAATTTTCTCGGAAGTCGCGATGGCTCTTGAATATATCCATAGGAATATTAGTTCAGCGGCGGAACTTAGGGTTTCATTTCTGATGCAAGTAGTAGGGATGATGATAAACAACGTAACCTTCGTGGTTATTTGGCTGCTTTTTTTTGGCGCATTTGGCAGTATCAACGGCTGGACAGGCAAGGAGGTGCTGGCCTTACAAGGTTTCTTGGCTATAGCTTATGGGTTCGCCTTTTCTTTTTTCGCGGGAGCGACAGAACTGCCCAACATCATTAATAATGGCTCTTTTGATTCCGCGCTTTTAACACCAAGGAACCTATACCTAAGAATACTGACACTGACAACGCGCACTTCAGCAGTCGGCGACATACTGTTTGGGATTGTTCTTTCTACTATTTATGCTTTTATAACCCACGAAAGTGCTTTACAAATATTGATAATGGCACTTTTACTTCTCCCATCCATTGTAATTATCACAAATTTTTCGTTGATCACGTCGTGTATTGGATTTTTTATTCCAGACTCATCGGAAATCGCAACGTATAGCTTTGACCTAATGTTCGGGCCAAGCCTCTATCCCTCGGGTGTTTATCAGGGCGTGGTGAGATTTATATTTTTGTTTATTTTGCCAACGATTGCCATCGCGGGTTTGCCGGTTGAGGCCGTTAAAAATGTTGATGTTCTAAAAATTTCAATTATTTGGATACTTGCCGTGTTTTGGACATTAGCCGCGCTATGGGTTTTGCGAAAAGGAGTTAAACGATATGAGAGCAGCAATTTGACGGGGGCCAGAATATAAGAAGGACATGAGTGCAGAAGAACTTTTCGATATTGTAGATGAAAACAATGAGCCGCTTGGTTTTACGAAGAGCCGAGAGGAAGTGCATACCGCCATGCGGCATTGGCATCGCACCACACATATTTGGATTATTAATGCTAGTGGGCTTGTGCTTTGTCAGCAACGCTCATTCGCCAAAGACGCCAACCCGGGCAAGTGGCAGTCGTTCTTCGGCGGACACTTGAAGGCTGGCCAGACCTATATAGATAATGCTGTCGAAGAACTTTTCGAAGAGTTAGGGTTGTCCGTCATGCCGGATGAACTAATCCCCGTGCATGTTCTAAAAAGCGATAGCGCAAAACATTTCTGCCAAGTTTTTGTTTTATGGTGGAATGGCAATGTAGAGAGCGTCCATTACAGAGACGACGAGGTCGCATCAGTACGGTGGATGACTCTTGGCGAGGTTAAGGATCAAATCAAAAAGGGTCTTTTTTGCAACGACGTTGATAGTGAAGTCGAGTACTTACTACTCCAACATTCTCACCACGAGCACTAAGACCAAAAATGAGAAGTTGAAGAGAGTGACTAGAAAAAGATTATAATCGCCCCCTCGCCAAACTTGTCGCGGAGCGTTGCAATCAGTTCCTCAAGCTCGCCGCCTTCCTTCCCGTCCTTCTCTTTTTTTGCGGGGGTCATATGAAAGTAAGTTTACGGTAGGACAAGTCGGTGTCAAATGATTGATTCTACGGAACGTTCCCCTGCGGACATGCGCCCGATTTTTTGATTTCCCGATGTGATATACTTTATTTAATGCGGACGAAGGGCAAAATTTTCTCGGGAAAATTTGGGTTAATTCTTACGGCTGGCTTGGCGACTTTTGTTGTTGTCGGTTTGTTCTTGGCACAGGGAGCGAATGCCGGAGAGCAGATAAGCGATTCTTCCGGGTTGCCGATTTTCTACGCCGACAGAACCATTGCCAATTTGACGATTAATACTGTTAAAATAACGTCGCCGAAAAATCCGGTTGAGCCGGGCAAAAAGTTCCGTTTAGAAGGAATTATCCGGCCGGATTTAACGGCCAATACGCGAGCCAAAGCGGCATGCGCTTGGCCCGAGTGGGGGCCGGAAATAAAAAGACATAACAGCGGATGGTTGGGATGCGACACTATTTATAAGGATACTGTGGGAGAGAACAGCTCGGAATTTTCGATTGAACTGGAGGCCCCTGATAAGCCGGGTATTTATCGCATCGATTTATATGTGCAGAGAACTATGCCGGTGTATTTTGCCGTTGTGCAGATGATTGACGGCCACGTGTCCATCGAAGTTGGCGGAGGTTCAACTCCCAACAAATCCCCGGCGATGCCTTCCTGCTCGGTTTCTCCGGCATCAAATTTCACTGGCGAGGAATTCACGATAAAGGCAAAATCGGCGGATCCGGACGGCGACAAGATTAAATATAATTTTTCTTTTGATAATGCCGAGACGTTTGACGCTCCGTTTTCCGGATACGTGGGAAGCAACACCGAGCTTTCGGTTGCAAAGAGGTGGGATGTGGCTGGAGTGAAGAGTATAAAAATCAAAGCAATAGATGAGAGAGGGGGAGAATCGGGGTGGACTTCCTGCTCCGCGGAAGTGAAAGATCCTCCGCCAAAGAACAATCCCCCCGCGACTCCCTCATGCGAAGTGAGTCCGGCGGAAGGCCCGACAACGACAAGTTTCTCTATCAAGGCTAAATCAACCGATCCGGACGGAGACACGCTCAAATACGAATTCGCGTTTGACGGAAACTTCAGCTTGCCCGTAACAAAGCCGTCTTCCGGATATGTGCAAAGCGGAGCGGAGCAGTCAACGACAAAGCAGTGGACAACGGAGGGAGCGAAACAAATTCAAATCCGCGCGATTGATTTGAAGGGCGCGGCTTCGGGGTGGGCGTCGTGTTCGGCGTCTGTAAAAAATCCAGTTGATGAAACAGGCGATCGGACCGTAACTCCGCCGCCACCGCCTCCGCCGTGGGTTGGCGGATGGGACGGGTGGATAAAAATGTCGGGGAAAACCGATGGCGGGGAGAGTTATGGCGTCCGCTACGACCCCGACACGACTCGTTTCTGCGGCTATGCCTGGGGCGGGAATGTGGTGGGGTGGGTGAAGTTTGGGCCTTTGCCCGAGGAAATCCCCGGTTCGAAGCCCGGATGGATTTGCGACCAGACGAGGACGGTGGATGCAAAGGGAATCATCTCCGCTCCGCCGTATCGGGTGATTCCGGGGACCGCCGGGACTCAAGAATATCCCGTGCCCGATTGGGTGCGGGTGGAGAACACGGCGAAGGCCCTTATTGATGTGGAGCCAATTGAAATTCTTATTTCTCCCTATGACGACACTATAGTAGACCAGTTGTATACCCTCACTGGTTGGGCGTGGTCGTCGAATATCGGGTGGATAAGCATGTCGAGTACGACTATTCCGCAGGGCGGGGTGGACTATGGAGTAAGAATGCGAGTAGGGAAAGTAACTGGGGAAGGAGCGAATCGAAAAGAGAATCCAAGCGAGAGGAGCCTCATCGGCTATGCGTGGTCCTCAAACATCGGATGGGTGAAGTTTGATGCGGTGCCGTATCTGTTTCGCGATCCCGAAGGTACACCGGGACGAGAAAATTATCCCGAACCGAGGTTAACGTCCGACGATAGATTAAAACCGCCCTCATGGTTGAATACCAATTCAAACTTGCTCGGGGGTTGGGCCCGGATATGTGTAGCGACGAAGGGCGGGGACTGCAACAGTCCAACTGGGGATTATCAGGGGAATTAAGTGGAATATTTTAGAGGGTCATAAAAAACAAAAACACCGGGTGTTGCCACTCGGGTTTTGTGTTGGGTTGTCTAACAAATTCTTCAGGTACAACCTTACCTGTTATAGTGCGCGCGGTAGAACATTGCGGGCGTCACCTCGACGTCGGTGTATTTCTGTGGAATCCATGACTTGAAGTCATTGGACATCTCGAGAACTACACTTTCTCCGGACGGATCCCATTCTCGGTCCCATGAGAAGTCGAAGAATACTCCAGCTTTGCTCCATTTGTCCGCAGGACGGTATTGGATGATCAGGATTATCGGCTCCCTCTCCTCCTGTTCCCCCGGAAGTTGCTCTCCCGTTGAAGTGAAGTATCGGACGATGCTCCCGTCCGTGAACACACGAGTGATGATGCCGGAGGGTTTTTGGATGATGGGATAGATCGGGAGCGCGACAGTGTCGGTGGCTTGGCTTGACGACGGCTTCACGCCTTGGAGCGCGACGCTTTCGCCATAGGGATAGGAGTAGTCGTGAAACTCTCCGCCCTCAAACCAGCGCACCCGCACCTTCGTGGTGCTAGAGAACGTCGCAAAGACGTACTCCCCGAACTCCATTTCCATGGAGTTCACGACCGAGGCAGGCGCTTGCCATGTCCCATCGTTCCCCTTTACTGGGGTGAAGTTCGGCGCGTACCGGAAGCGAGGGATGTAGGAAAGGGGAGTTTCTTCATCCCCAAACCAATCCACGTTGAGCCGATAACTCGACCCGGGGTACTCTTGGAACGCATCCGCGCCGAACGTTGCGAGATGAGTTCGAACGCTCTCCTTGCCAAGCGTCAGAAGCTTCGCTTCGGTCAGGTCCGTGCTGCTCGGAGGGTAGTACACCCAACCGATTCCGATCTGGTCTTCGCTCCAGACGGCGTCGCCGGTAATCCGCGTGAGGTCCACGTGGACGTACCGTACAAGCTTCATTCCGTTGGTACGGAAGAAGCCTTCGTTTCCCACGGGAAACGGGTCCGGGGAAACGGCGATGAGGTCGGCGGCTAAAGCCCCGACCTCAAGGAGCTCAAGCTCCAAGAGGCAAAGGGTGATCCCCCTTGCCAAAGAGGTTTTGGTTTTCATGCTTCCTTTCTGATCGATTCGATGCATTCCTTCAACAAGTTCAGGACAAGTCGAATCAATCAATTCAGTTTTTTTAGCCCAATATGCTCAAGTTTGACGCGAATCCACACGGATTCGAAAAGGAGCGCAAGGACTTTCGTCCACGTTCCAGGTGAGATTTGTCAAAATTGAGAATACTAGCTAACTATATTATACCACAAAAAAGCGCTTCAAGTCAATCCTCGATTAGTCATTGCGGCATAAGGGTTTGAGGGGCGGGAGTCCACAGATTGTGCACAGAGGGGACTTGATGAAAGCGAGGTTGGCGTGGCTCCTTTTTTATGCTAGGGTGCTTGATATGGCAACAGTAACGATTCCAAAAAAAATAACTCGGGGTGAAGAATTGGTGGTCATTACGCGGAAAGAATACGACCGGGCTTTTGGGGTGGCGCGTCGCGGTGAGGCAACTGCCCTCGCACTACTGAAAAAGCAGCTGCGCCTCGGGGCGATTGCCCGCGCGTCCCGTGATCGCGCGGTTGCCAAGGAATGGTTTCCTCTTGATGAAAGCATATGGCGGAAAGGCGAAATGCGCACACGCTGAAACGAGGGGAGATATACCTCGTGAACTTTGATCCGACCGTCGGTGCGGAAATAAAAAAGACGCGCCCTGCACTGGTCCTTCAGAATGATGTGGCGAACCGGTACAGCGCGGTGACGATTGTCGCCGCGATAAGCTCGCGCCTCGACGAGTCCTTGTACCCGACCGAGGTAGCGGTTATGCCGCCGGAGGGCGGCCTCGCGAAACGATCGGTAGTGCTTTTGAATCAGGTGCGCACGGTTGATACGCGGCGATTAATGGTCAAGCTTGGTATGCTCGCACCGGAGACAATGCGGCGCGTGGATCGCGCGCTTGAGATAAGTTTTGGGTTGGCGGAAATATAACCTGGCGCGGGACGGAAGGCGTAACCGCGCTCACGAAAGTCGCGGACTTCGGGAAGCTCGACCCTGTGGAAACTGTCCCCGCGCTCGGCGTGAAGAAAAATCAGACCTTCTCAAGGAAGATAGAGAAGCTGCGCATCGGGCAGTTCCAACTGGGGATGTGCGCGGATGATGAAAATAAAGCGAACGAGCTGAACGAAGCGAATAACTGTTCGCCCGCGCCCTTGAAGATTGCGGTGGTGCCCGCGCCCGCAGAGCCGGGGAAACCGCCGCCTGCCCCTGCCACGCCGACCGGCAAACCCTGGGACGGGTGGATAAAAATGTCGGGGAAAACCGATGGCGGGGAGAGTTATGGCGTCCGCTACGACCCCGACACGACTCGTTTCTGCGGCTATGCCTGGGGCGGGAATGTGGTGGGGTGGGTGAAGTTTGGGCCTTTGCCCGAGGAGATTCCGCTCCGTCCCGATGAAGACAAGCAAGCAAGAGCGGGATGGATTTGCGACCAGACGAGAACGGTGGACGCAAAGGGAATCATCTCCGCTCCGCCGTACAGGGTGATTCCGGGAAGTGCCGAGGGTGACTGGGTAAGATTGGCGGATACGGCGTTTGCGAGGATTGAAGTGGATGAAAATAAAATAACCTCCATTCCCATTTCTCCCTATGACGATACTATTGTAGACCAGTTGTACACGCTCACTGGCTGGGCATGGTCGTCGAATATCGGATGGATTAGCATGTCGAGCACGACTGTTCCGCAGGGTGGGGTGGACTATGGAGTAAGAATGCGAGTAGGGAAAGTAACCGTCGAAGGGGCGAATCGGAAAGAGAACCCGAGCGAGCGGAATCTTATTGGCTATGCATGGTCGTCAAATATCGGGTGGGTGAAGTTTGATGCGAGGCCGTTTGGAGAAGAAAATTATCCTGAATCGCCGTCGGACCCAGCATATCTCGATATTTCTCAAAATATATTGAAGGGCTGGGCGCGTGTGTGTTCAGCGACTGTCGGCGGGGACTGCAACAGCCTGACGGGAGAATATCGGGAACAGTAACGCCAGTGTCATTCCCGCGTACGCGGGAATCCACGGAGTTTAAAATGCAAAGACCCGATGCGTTAGCATAGGTCTTTGTTGATAGGTTGCCTGCAAAAACTGTTTCAGGTAGCAACCTTTACCTGTATTGAGCGCGGAAAAATTCCGGTGTTTTTGGCGGGAGGATTCGTTTCCCGTCCGAGTCAATGCCGCCGCCAATGATGGGAGTCCATGTGCGAAGATCCCCTGACCTCTCGAAAAGGATTTCCGAGATGTCGCTGTAATCTCCACTGGCGAAGATCTTGATTGCACCTGGAGTTGGTCCAAGCGCGACCAAGAGCGGCTCCCTCATCTCCTGCTTCCCTGGAAGCATCGTTCCAGTTCCCGTTTGGTAACGGGCGATGACTTCACTTTCGGTGATGTCATCCCAGAACGCCATTGTCAGAATGCCCGAGAGCTTTCCAATGATAGGTTCCGTGGGGAGGGAAATAAAGGAGGTGTCGACGCTGGACTTCTTGATGCTCGCAAGGGAAATCCCTTGGTTTGGGTCAGAGTCTTGAAACCCTTTCCCATCCCACCAACGGACACGTATCCGTTGGACGCCGGGGAGTTCCATGAAGACGTATTCGCCGAATTCCATCTTCATGTTGCCGATCACTTCTGCGGGAGTCTGCCATGTCCCATCGGTTCCCTTTATGGGGGTGAAGCGCGCCTTGTAACGGAAGCGAGGGATGTAGGAAACGGGGGTTTCTTCGTCTCCAAACCAGTCCACATCAAGCCGATAACTCGACCCGGGGTACTCTTGGAACGCATCCGCGCCGAACGTTGCGAGATGAGTTCGAACGCTCTCCTTGCCAAGCGTCAGAAGCTTCGCTTCGGTCAGGTCCGTGCTGCTCGGAGGGTAGTACACCCAACCGATTCCGATCTGGTCTTCGCTCCAGACGGCGTCGCCGGTAATCCGCGTGAGGTCCACGTGGACGTACCGTACAAGCTTCATTCCGTTGGTACGGAAGAAGCCTTCGTTTCCCACGGGAAACGGGTCCGGGGAAACGGCGATGAGGTCGGCGGCGAAAGCCCCGACCTCAAAGAGCTCAAGCTCCAAGAGGCAAAGGGTGATCGGGCATCCCTAGTCAATTGGTACAAGCGATAACGACTTTTTCAAATAAAATAAG
>CAZYEL010000012.1:0-34901 GCA_964646415.1 uncultured Candidatus Saccharibacteria bacterium | reverse complement strand
GAAACAAAAAACACCGCGGTGAGCGGCATTCTAATTGAGGGGGGCTGGCGCCGAAGCCCAAACTCCCCCAATCCTATAGATTGGCGCCTTCCCCTGTCAACCCTTCGACCCACTCGACGGACTCAGGGTCGCCCCGAGGAATTCGAAGGGCGACTGACTCAGGGCCGAATACGCCAATGATTGGTACTCTGTGCCCAGCCGGAATCAACTCCGAAATAGCGAGAATCCCAATCTGAACGATTGGATTCATTAAGCACGCGTGTGCGACGCTTTCGCTTATTTGGGGGAGGATTCCTAACAACTGGAGAAATGCATGACGACAGAAACAGGGTTAGCACCAACCCCGACAAACGAAGTGGTGCCAGTGGTAACACGGAAATTCGGCGACCCGTGGGACATCGTAATCGACGAAGAAACTCTCGCCGACCGGCGGAGGACGCTCATCGAATCCGCACGGAAAAAGCTGTGGGACCCGCGAGAAGACGGCCCCAACAACAAAGGAGTCTTCACTTTTGGTCCCGAACTTGCGCAGTACGGTGCTTTGTCGCTTGGAGAAGCGCTGGGGTTCGCCAAAGCAATCGGCAGCGACGTGGCACAGCCGAGCGGGAATCACATTGATCTGATTCAGGCTTCTGCGGACTCTGAATATCGGGGAGGTGTACTCCGAGCTTTCGATGAGGCGGACATTCCGCTCCTCAGTGTTTCCATCCACTGCGATACCTATGCGGCACTCGCGGTGCGTGACGATGAGAAAGCGAAGATGTTCACGCCATCGCGGATACAGGGATTCCCCGCAGACGACACAAGCAACCAGCATCTGCAGCGCCTTGCTCTCATGATTCAAGGCGCGGCGGAACTTGGGATTCCCGCGCTCCACCTTTTCTGGGGCGCGCCGAAAAATCTCCCCGCGTACAAATGGCCGCCGATCACGGCGGAACAAATCGCCGCGATGCGCGAGGAGTTCGTCCGGCTGGTGAAACCACTCCAAGAACTCGCTGCAAAGCTCGGCATCAAACTCTGTCATGAAATTCACTTCGGCACCATCGCGATGAATGCCGACGACTTCATCACCATCTGGGAAATGCTCGGCAAACCGGACAACTTCGGTGCCGGGTTCGACCCAAGCCATTTCTGGCACGGCGAAACGTGGTGGCAAGCGCTCGACAAGCTGCGAAAAGCTGGCGTGAAAGTGTTTCTCGCACATGCGAAAAACACCTCATTGTTTGCGGGGCGCGCGATTCTCGGCTACCAGGCGGATGATCGCCTGCTCGGGATGTCGTTCGCCTCGCTTGATTCGCCCCACGGGATCGTGGACTTCGTCCAATATGGCGGGATGCTCACCTTGAGCGGCATCGTCGAATTCTGGTTTGGAATGGGTTTGCCGGTCCCGCTCTACGCGGAAGCCGAGAATCCTTTCTTCCGGATCGAAGACGTGAGCCGCAAAGCAATCGAGCATCTTCGGCACACGCTCGGCGGTTATCGGTTGCCGAAAGGCCACTTCACCGACGCGATGGCGAAGAGGTAACCACCAACCAAACCAAAAGCAAAGGAAGGATTAAAAAAGAAAATCAACGAACGCCCGCTTGCCTCGACCCCTGTGTCGAAGCAAGCGGCGTTTTGTTTAAAGCCCCGCTTCCGCTTCGCTTCTTCGGGGCACTTGAAAATCTAAATCCGCATACGGATAAGATTTTCTAAGTGTGGACCTAGGCAGAATCGAACTGCCATCTCCTCATTGCAAATGAGGTGTTTTACCACTAAACTATAGGCCCAAACGAGGAGCGAAGTGAATGAACCACATTCATTTCGTCCGAGTGACGGGCCTATATGAGCGAAGTAAATATAGGCCCCTTACCCACCCTATTCTCCAGAAATTCCGGCTTTTTGCAACCATTCGCACTTCCCACTTCGCAATCCTCAACTTGTCCGCGGCAACGCCCGCACGGACTTCATAAAGAAGTACCCGATGATGAAGAAAGTCGCGACGGGCGATGCCCAGTGCGGCACGTGATACCCGAATGCGTCCGCAAGCATAATCGCGCCGAGTGCCAAAATCGCGTACATCGCGCCGTTTTTCAAAAATCGATACTTCTTCACGTTCTCGATGTTGCGTATGGTGAGGTAGCGAAGCACAAGCGCTCCCAGCCCGTTCCCGAGGAGAATGAGCGGGACAGAGAGGGTAAACGCGAATGCACCCAAAACGCCGTCAACCGAAAACGTCGCGTCAATGACTTCAAGATACAGTATTTTCGAGAGGTCGGACTTTGCGCCGCCGTGGAGCAGTTTTTCCTCCGCACGCTCGGCGTTCTGCTTGAACCCGTGCGTGATGAAAAAAGCAGTGGAGCCCACCACCGCGCCGAATGCCATGAACGGATTCGCCTGGAGCGCAAACCACACGATGCCGGTAAGCATAAGTGACACTACCGCATAAAACCAAATCCCGTTCCGGTAGAAGAAAAGCTCCCCGTGCAAACCGAAGTTTTTTGGTTCGAGAAAAAGCCAATGGAAGAAAAGGAACACAAGGAATGTGCCACCTCCCGCGAGAAGCATGGGGGCCGACTGCTCGACGGCCTCCATTACTCTCGGGTCATTTGAGAACGTCGCGGTGAGCGCCCCGATAAATCCCAGAGAAGGATTCGCCGCCCACACGATAATCCACGGCAGAAGCCCCCGGACAAAGATCACCGCGAATAGAAATCCCCAGAGAAGGAACCAGCGCCGCCCGCGCGCGGACATCGTGCCGAGCACTTCGGCGTTAATCACCGCATTGTCGATGCTTGAAACAATCTCGAACAGCGAGAGCCCCAGTATGGCGAGAATGATGGGCAAAAAATCCATGGCATTCATTGTAACACTTCTCATACGGGCATCTTTAACGTTTCTTCTTATTCCAATGTTCTCAAGAACATTGGAATAAGAACATCCAAAAAAAATCTTTCACATACCGGGCGGTTTATGGTACTATCGCATCCAAAGACAGAATAACGGCGGGAAAACTGATGAACAGGGCGGAGGCGTGCGTGAGCGGTTGAAACGGACAGTCTTGAAAACTGTTATGCCGGCAACGGCATCGAAGGTTCGAATCCTTCCGCCTCCGCGGTGTTTGTGAGAAGAATCCCGGACCGCCTTTGGCGGGCCGCCCCAGCATAATAGGGAAAGATGCCAAGCACCCTGCAAATGGGCACGAGTGACAAATAAAAATACTCTAATCCTGATGACTGATAAAGAAGTTTTACAAGAAATGAAAAAACGCCTTTTGGATGAGGTGGGTCAAATCATTGAGTATGCCTACAACCATCCCGACAACCCAAGAAAAACCGGCAAGGAAGACTGGAGATGGATTCCTTGGAAAGCATTCACAAGAATGTTGTTCCCTATGGCTGAGTCAATCGGAGATCTTTTACACCAATGTCCTGAAACAGGAGACAACCTTAAAGAAGTGTTTAATGATTTAGGCAAATATAACACGAGGTACGGAATGACAAAAAACATAATGGCTATAGTGTATAGAAACGCTTTGATGCACCAAGACGAACCAAAACCCATCTCACATGGCATAACAATTAGAATGGAATATGCCCTAGCCTTCAACATACCTGAAAAACATTTACACTCAGAGCTATTGGGAGACAAGACGATGCGATTATATTTTGACCTCACGCAGTTCTACGAGGATCTGGTTATGTTATGCGAAGAGCAATCCAAGAAAGATCATCAAGGGAGGGTCGCGACAAGGTACACGAGGTGGAAAAACAACTTAGACCTAAGCGATGTCAGCCAGTGTAATACCATGAAGGTATTCAAAAAAGTACGTGAGGGGGCAAAAACGGAATTAGAACAACTTAAGAAAACTACCAATTAGATTCCTATCAAAATACGCTACACTTTCAAAATATTACGCACTTCTACCAAAACGAGAATCTCAATGTTCCTCACTTTGCGGTATAGTTAACCCCATGACCAAACGCGCATTCGCGGCAATCTGCCTCATCATCGCCCTCATGATAGGAACGGGTTTCCTCATCTGGAAACTGTTCTCGGGAAAATCCGCGGCTCCTCCAAGCGCTGCCGTTCCGATTCCGCCTGAGGAACAAGTCCCCCTCCCGCAATTCGCCTCCATTTCCACGCTTCCCATCGGTCCCGTCGTGTACAACGTTGCGCAAGGCACTACGCATTCGTTCGCACTCGCCTCCATAAAAGCCGCGCGGCGGCTCCTTGAGCGCGACCACTACCTCACCGCATCGAAAACGGCGAGTGTATTCGACGAGGCAATGAAAAGCGCGGTTGCGGAATACCAGCGCACGCACGACCTTGCAGTGACAGGCGCAATCGGCTCCCTCACGCGCCACATGATGAACCAGGAAATCCAGGCGGGGAGGAAACTTGAACCGGACTCCAACTTACGCATGACGCGAAGCCGGATTGCCGCGTCATCCGCATACGTGGAACTCGCGATACCGCTCATTGAACAGCAATATCCCCTCTCCTGCGAAGTGGCGAGCTTGCAAATGGCGCTTCGCTACAAAGGAATCGAGAAAAATCAGGATGAGCTTCTTGCGAAAATCGGCATCGCCGAGCCGAAAGCGAAATACAGAAATACCCAGGGAAAATACGTCTGGGGCGACCCGAACGAAGCCTTCGTGGGCGACGTGCGCGGATGGCTCTATGGCTTGAAAAGCGGGATGCTCACCGCAACCGGCTGGGGCGTGAACCGCGCGCCCATCGCGCGCGTAGCGAAAGAATTCCGCCCCGGGAGCGAGGACAAATCGGGCACGGTAATCGCCGACATCATCAAAGAAATCGAGCACGGTAACCCCGTCATCACATGGAACTATGAATATCTTCCCACGGAACTCCTTACGCTGAAGGAATACCTCACGCCCAAAGGCGCACGAATCCCCTTCACGCCCACGCACGTGAAACTCGTCGTAGGATTCAAAAAAGCATCCGACGGGAACTACACACTCCTCATGAACGACCCCGAAGACGGGCGGGAGGAAATACCGGCGGACAAATTCCTCGGCGTGTGGGCGCGGTACGACCACGACATGGTGGTAATCCGGTAACCCGATATCCGCCATGGATGAATTCGAACTCACATATCTTGCCAAAGAAATTCCCGCGGGAGTTTTTGCATCGCCCTCAAAGGAAATTACCGACATCTACATTCCCGCTTCGGCGGAGCACCCTCTCATCCGGATACGAAAGTCGGGTGAGAAATATGAAATTACAAAGAAACAGCCAGCGAAGGAAGGCGATTCTTCACATCTTATTGAAAGCACCATTTCCCTCGCTGCAGAAGAATATGCCGACTTAAGCAAACTGCCCGGCAAGCGAGTTTCAAAAATCCGCTACTATTACCCGCTAAACGGCACCACTTACGAATTTGATGTTTTTCAAGAAGGACTCATTGGGCTCGTGCTGATAGATGTGGAATTCAAAACCACTTCGGAAAAGCAGGCGTTTCAAAAACCGGCGTTTTGCCTCGCCGACGTGACGCAGGAAAAATTCATCGCCGGAGGCATTCTCGCGGGCAAGGGCATTCTCGGAAAAAACTATTCGGAAATCGAAGCGGATCTCGCGCGGTTTGGGTACAAGAAACTTTCTTGATTTAACTTTAGGAAATCCGACTTCCATAAGGAAGTCGGATTTCCACATACACCCTACTTCTTCCCGTTCACCTCGAGGAGCTCAACAACAAAGGTAAGCGTCGAGTTCGGCGGAATGGGACCCATCTGCGCGCTCCCGTATCCCAACTCCGGCGGAATAACCAGTTTCCTCGTGCCGCCTGTTTTCATGCCCGCGAATCCCTCGTCCCAACCGCGAATCACCTGCCCCGCGCCAAGCGTGAATGAGAACGGCGTACCGCGCGTCTTTGAGCTGTCGAAAACGCTGCCATCCGCAAGCGTGCCCGTGTAGTGCACCGTTACCTTGTCCCCCGCTTTCGCCTCCGCACCCGTACCCTGCGCCGTATCGGTTATTTCCAAACCCATTTGAGTTTTAATTGTAGGAGTTATCGACGATATTGCGGCCGCATTCTCCGGCGGCGCGGCGGGCTCCGTTGCCCCCCCAG
Source organism: uncultured Candidatus Saccharibacteria bacterium (assembly GCA_964646415.1). Classification (GTDB taxonomy): domain Bacteria; phylum Patescibacteriota; class Minisyncoccia; order UBA6257; family 2-01-FULL-56-20; genus VGJV01. Next base: position 28,831 of record CAZYEL010000012.1, on the reverse strand, counting down.
CCTGCCACCATACTACCACGACCGCTGCCACCACCGCGACCCCGCCCAGCGCAAACCAAGAAATTTTCGTCATAGCAAACAGTATATCACGTCTTTGGCATGCTGGGATCGGCTCCAGCATATAGCGCTTAGGGACGCTGTCTGCATCGGGCTGTGCTGCAGCGCTTTCTCTCGCGCCGCCGCGCTGTGAGAAACCCTCCCCGCTTACATGCTGGAGCCGATATGTTTCGCGCACTCTATGCTAGAATATTCTTATGCCAAAAAACAAAGTAGTGGAAACCATCAAGAAAACTCTCCCCGCAGTCGTTTCCATCGTCATCTCAAAAAATCTTATCGAGCTCGAAAAAGAAATCCCCCAGGAACTCTACCCCTTCCTTCCGAGCAGCCCCGAAGGGCGGCACTTGAACGTCCCGGAATCTCTCATCGACAAACGCGGCATGGTACAAATCGGCGGCGGCTCGGGATTCATCGTGGAACCCGATGGCATTATCCTCACGAACAAGCACGTCATCAGCGACCCCAAAGCGGAGTACACCGTGGTGCTCTCGAACGGAGTAAAATACCCCGCGAGCGTTTTGAGCCGTGACCCGGTGAACGACGTCGCAATCGTGAAAATAACCCCGCCCGCGCCGCATCTCCCCACCATCGAGCTCGGCGACGCCACCAACACCGAACTCGGGGAAAGCGTGCTTGCCATAGGGAACGCGCTCGGACTTTTTAAAAACACGGTGTCCCTGGGCATCGTTTCCGGACTCTCCCGCTCCATTGCCGCACAGGAAGAACCGAATGCCCCGCCGCAAGAACTCCGCGGACTCATACAAACCGATGCCGCAATCAACCCGGGGAATTCCGGAGGGCCGCTCGTGACGCTCGATTGCAAAACCATCGGCATCAACACCGCAATCGTCTTCGGCGCGCAGAATATCGGCTTCGCAATTCCCATCAACGCCGCGCGGCGCGACCTCCACGACCTCAAGACGTACGGGCACATCCGGAAACCGCTCTTGGGCGTGCGCTACCTCATCATTGACGAGAACCTCCAGGAAAAAATGGGCTTGCCGGTAAGCTACGGCGCACTCATCGTGCACGATGCATCAAAGGAAGGCGCCATCGTCCCCGAGAGTCCCGCCGCAAAAGCAGGACTCAAGGAAATGGACATCATCCTCGAATGCAACGAAACGAAAGTGGACCACGAACACGCAATCCAGGATTTCCTCGAGAAGCTCGACGTGGGGAGCACGCTGAACCTCCTCGTCCTCCGCGGGAACAAGAGAGTGAATATGAAAGTGGTGCTGGCAGAGAGAAAATAAAGCAGCCACTAGAACTCAGCCCTGCCTACCGGAAGGCAGGCATTAGGACTTAGAAATTTCCATTGGCTATTTGCTAATCGCTAATGGCTGGTTTTTAGTACTCGTACGTATCCACCAGCAGTCCCTTCCCGTCGAAGAGGCGGATTTTGTCGTGATACTGGTCAAATGGCACGGCACCAATCCACCCATAAACCTGGTTCTGCAAAAAATCCTTGTCTTTCCCGTATCGTTCCACGCATCCCCGGTAGTTCAGTTTTTCAAGAAACGCCCGGCAGGCGTAATCCGGAAGCGGGATCCGGACATCGCCGAAATCAGGAACAGTGCATGAACCGAGCGACTGGATATAGTTCTGGCATTGGCCGCTGAAGTTCACGAGCTCCGCCCGGTCAACGGGAGGACAAGAACGGGGTATGCCCGGCTTAAAATTATTGGCAGTGGGAAGATAACCCAGACATTTATTCAAGCGAATATTTTTCCCCACCGCGCTCTGGCCGCCCGAGTAAAGGTACAGCGAATCCCCGCTTTTTAAGACAATATTCGTTTCGGGCGTAAGTCCCACCGCATCATACACCTGCACGGCTTTGGGTACGAAAAGCGCTCCGCGGTTTCCCTGAACCCGCCAGCCGGTAACGTCAACCTGCTCGCCTTGGCCAAAGGAAGTGTAGAACCCCACTTGCCCTATCAAACCGAACCCCCCCACCGACAGGGAAGTCAGATGCACTTTGCGAAAATAAGGAGAAAGCTGCTGCAACGTGAAGCCTTGAGGAATTTCCTGCGGGGAAATTTGAGGAGCAGTTGACGTTGGTGCTGATGTTGGCTTCGGCTGCGCAACGGGTGCCGCAGGCCCAATCCGGGAACCTTGGGCATGCTTGGTGCCTCGCACGGGAGCATTTGGTACCGGAGGACCGATGATAGACCCCCGTATGCTCCAAGTCGATGTGGAAACCTCCCTACTTTCTCCAAACGAACCCGGCTGCGTTGGAGGAAACGCCGTAAACGCGATTGCGACGATTGCAACAAACGCCACAATAAGAATCAATCCCAACATCGCGCCGCTCCCGCCGCCGCCTCCTCCGCCGTGTGATGACATGCTTTTATAAAACTATATTAACAATTCTGCCGCGGATATACACCACTCGCTGCGGCGATTTCCCCCCAATGAACACTTCCACTTTCTCACGCGAGAGCGCGAGCGCCCGCGCCTCTTCTTCCGAGATGCTCACCGCCACGCCTTCAACGATATCCCGCACTCTACCGTCTATTTGAATGACGAGCGTAAAAGTATCTGCCGCAATAAACTTCTCATCATAATCGGGCCACTCCGCAAGGTGAATCGAAGTTTTGTTTCCCAAAACCTCGCGCCATATTTCTTCGGTCATGAAGGGGGCAAATGGGGCGAGCATTTTGAGGAACATGGAACAAGCGACACGCGACAAGGATGGGCGGACTCCTTCCATTTTGTTCAACAACACCATCAATGCGCTTATGGCGGTGTTGTAATGCAAATTTTCAATGTCCCCCGTCACCTTCTTCACCGTCCGGTGAATCAACTGCTCAAGCTCTTTTTGCTCCTTGTCGCTTGTCGCTTGTCGCTTGTCGCTAAACAATTTCCACACTCTCTTCAAGAACCGTTCTACTCCCAAAATACTCGCGTCGCGAAAATCCCCTCCCTGCTCGAAGGGAGCCAAAAACATGAGGTACATCCGCAGCGTATCCGCGCCGAACTTTTTCACGTACTCATCGGGATTCACCACGTTCCCTTTGGACTTCGACATCTTCGCGCCCTCTTTGATAAGAAGCCCGTGCGCGCGAAACTTCGTGAAGGGCTCCTCAAAATGAAGAAGCTGCATGTCATGGAGCGCCATCGTGACAAACCGCGAGTAGAGAAGATGAAGCACCGAGTGCTCCGCCCCGCCGATATACATATTGACTGGCAGCCATTTCTTCGTGAGACTTGGATCCCACGGGCGTTTCGCGTCCGTAGCAGACGGATACCGCAAAAAATACCACGCGGAGTCCAGAAACGTATCTGACACGTCGGTTTCCCGCCGTGCCTGCCCCTTGCAACCGGGGCACTTCGTCTTATAAAAGGGTTCAACGGACGCGAGTGGCGACTCCCCCTTCCCCTGCGGACGAAAATCCTTCACGTACGGAAGCTCCACCGGCAAGTCTTTCTCGGGTACCGCGTACCATCCGGGCATTTCTTTCTGCTCTCCCTTCCCCTCCTTCGCGCACGCATCGCAGTGAATCATGGGAATAGGCGCACCCCAATAGCGCTGACGCGAAATCAGCCAATCGCGAAGGCGGAAATATACCGTCCGCTTCGCAATTCCTCTCTTCTCCATAAATGCAATGACGTCATTACGAACTTCGCCCCATTTCCTGCCCGCGAATTCCTTCGGCTGCTCCATTATTCCATCCGGGTCTTTGCAGTATGCGAACTCAAGATTCCTAACTCTTTCCGCGAGCGTTTTATCTTTCGGAAACATTACCGGACGCAACGGGATATCGAACTTTTTCGCAAATACAAAGTCCCGCTCATCATGCGCACTGCAATGCACAATCCCGGTTCCATATTCCATCACCACAAACGACGCTACCCATATGGGCAAATCCCCCGTTCCGAACGGATTGTCCACATACCGCCCCGTAAAAATCCCGTCGAAATCCGCCTCTGCTTTATACGCTCCATTGGCCTTCTTCTTTTTCATCGCTTCGACCGCTTCCAACACCGGCTTTTCAAACTTCGTCCCCTTCACCAACTCAACAACCATTGGGTGTTCGGGAGCGATTACCGTAAAGGTCTGCGCCATAAACGTTTGCGGCACGGAATCAAACACTTCGAACTTAATATTTAAGTCCTTCACACGCGAATGAATATTTACCCCCTCGCTCCGCCCTATCCAATTCCGCTGCGCGATTTGCACCTTCTCGGACCAGTCGAGTTTGTCTAAGTTCCCAAGAAGCCGCTCGGCGTAGTCCGTGATTTTGAAAAACCACTGCTCCAGATTCTTCTTCTCCACCACGGAACTGCACCGCTCACATTTGCCGTCCACCACCTGCTCGTCCGCGAGCACTGTTTTGCAGCTCGGGCACCAGTTCACCGGCTGCTTTTTCCGGTATGCCAAACCCTTCTTCCACAGCTGCAGAAAAATCCACTGCGTCCACTTGTAATAGTCGGGACTGTAGGTTTCGAGTTTCTCGCTCCACGCAAACCCGTTCCCTATCGTCTGAAGCTGCTGGTAAAAACGCTTCTCCGATACTTTCGCTTGTTCCATCGGATGCGCGCCGATTTTTAAGGCGTAGTTCTCCGAATGAATCCCGAACCCGTCGAGGCCAATAGGCTCAAACACATCGTTCCCCTGCATGCGCTTCATCCGCCCATAAATGTCCGAACCCGTAAACGCATACATATTCCCTACATGCAACCCTTCCGCGGAAGGATACGGGAACATCATGAGGTTATAGAAAGGATTTTTCGCCTTCTTCAAATCGGGCTTGCCCGCGCTCCGTCGCCGGAGGCTTTGGCGGCGTGCGACCGTAGCTTTGGCGAAGGAGGGCTCGTATGTTCCCTCTTTCAGCCACTCTTTCAGCCACTCTTTCTGCCACTTTTTCTCGATTTTGCCGAAGTCGTATTTCATGGAGTAATCGCTAATATCGCGAATTTATGCCAAATAACGCGAATGGATCCGCATTATTGAATCCAAATTCGCATTATTCGCGAATACTCCTGCATTTTACCGCAAAAAAAGCCCCGCGGAAAGCGGGGCTAAATCCGACAAGAACTATTTTACTTTCGGCACGGGAACCTCCAGTTTCCGCGACGGATAGCGCTCCGGGTCAATTGTTCTTTGGAAACAATGGCTTCCTTTATCATGCTCCCACGACTCGCCCGTACCAATAGAGTAATACCCGCCGATTGCAATCGGGGACGAGGGATAATATCCTCCCCCGCCATCGTATGCACCTCTCCCGCGCATCGCATCCTTCTCTCCAATGGTAGAGCGGATAAACGTCGCGCAAAGGGAAAACGACGCTTCCTCCTCACCGGCCTTATAAGTGTATGCGGCGTCTGTTTCAGGGTCTTTCGGCACACGGTAGCCGGAAATGGAATCCTCAAGGTCGGAAAGCGTTGCGGGTAGTTGCCCCTTCTGCTGCCAGGAATTCACTACTTGCCACTGAATGTTCTGGAGGTCAGACACGCGAGTCGCATCAAACCGCTTCGCGCGCGCCGTCATGGGAGAACCCATGATAAAGAAACTTCCCACGATGGAAACGAGCACCGCGATTGCGGCAACCCATGCCGCAATTTTTCCTTTTCCCGCCGTACGCGCATCGCTCCGGCGCAAGTCCACAAGGTAGTACCCGAAAACGCCGCCTGCCACAATAAGCACCGCGAGCACTTTAAGAGTAAAGCGGGTGGTAATCTCCCCTCCGAGGAAAAAGCGTACGAGCGTAATCAAATCCACCGCAACGGCGATGCCCGCCACAAAAAGCGTAAGGTAAAGGAGCCACTTCCGCACGGTGACTTCCCGCCGCTCCGGAGCGGCATATTCCCCTCTCGCGAGAAGCCACGAGAGGAAAAGGTACAGCGGGAAAACCACCACCAGCACCGCGACCGAGATCTGGATACCCGTCGAATAGGGGTCGCCATACCCCGCAAGCCGGTCAGGGAACGCATAATCAATCACCTGAAACAAAAGCTGGAGCAAACTGATTGCGGCGGTGTAAAGCGTCGCGACGACGCCAAGATGGACGAAGAAGTCCCTCGCGGTCGTCTTCGGCTTCTGCGCTATGATACTATCCATATTGTATAAGTGTACCATACGCGGACTCCCAATGTTCGGAAGTCGGACTTCCTGCAGGAAGTTCGACTTCCCCATATTGATGCAGTATAATATGCACATGCCCACTCCAACCCCCGAGAAAATCCAGTCGCTCAAGCGCGATATCGTTTTCCCTGCGGAATTTCGCGGACACGCGCTTACTTTCCGCGCAACCTGGGGACTCTTCAGCCCCACGGCGGTTGATGAGGGGTCGCGGCTTCTTATTGAGGAAATGGAAGTAAAACCCTCCGATGCCGTACTCGATGTGGGATGCGGCTATGGCGCACTTGGCCTTGCCGCCGCCGCACTCGCCCCGCAGGGAACCGTACATCTCGTGGATAAAGACTTCGTTGCGGTAGAATTCGCCGCAAAAAATGCGGTGCTCAATAACCTCTTAAATGCAAAGGTATATTTAAGCAACCTTTTGAGCCACGTGCCGGAAAAACAAAAATTCGACGTGATTCTCTCAAATCCCCCGGCGCAGGGCGGGCGGGAACTTCTCTCCATTCTCCTCCACGATGCGAAGGTGCACCTCAATCAAGGCGGGCGCATCTATCTCGTCACCGTTTCGGGTCTCAAAGAATTCATAAAGCGCAATTTCCAGGAAGTGTTCGGAAATTATGAAAAAGTGCGGCAAGGAAAAACGTATACGGTCGCGCAAGCAATTCTACAAAAATGAGCAGCGAAAGAGAGGTGCAACGCGTCACGGCGAAAATTCTCAAAATTGCCAAGCCGATTTCCATATTCCTCTACGGCTCGTACGCGCGCGGCGAAGCAACCACGCAGAGCGATGTGGAAATAGGCGTACTCATGTCGCGGCGACAGTATATAAGCAGAAACATACTCCAAAAGAGCATCCGCGCGAAAGGTTTTCGCATCTATCCTTTTGAATATGAAACGTTCAAGCACGGCGAAATTGACACGCCCTTCCAAAAAGCTCTCTACCTCCGCGAGCTTGCGCGCTCCGGCAAAACGCTCGCAGGGAGAAAAATAATCGAAAGGATAGTTCCCCCGCCGATCACCGCACTCGACCTCGTGCAGCGGATCCGGTTTGACATCGGGCAAGCCCTTGCCGCGGTTCTCTCCTACCGGCATAAAGACTACGCGGGCGCCGCTGAGCAGTTTTCGAAATCGTGCTTCTTTGGCGCCCGATGCCTCGTCATACTCAAAACAAAGGAGTTTCCAGCGGGTTACCGGGAAATATACGCACACGCAAAGAAACTGAAACTCGGGAAATATCGCGCGCTCCTCACCGCTGCACACCGCGCGCGCCGGAGCATGAAATTCAAAGAAAAAGATTTGTTTGCGAACATCTCTTTCCTTAATGCATTCATCGAGCCTCAAATCGTGCGTGTCTTCAAGACAAAAGGCGAAACTATCTTAATAAAGTAACTGCGGCGAAAAAAGAAGATGCGCTGGACCTCCGAAGAACTCCGCAAGCACGCAACCGCCGCAAAGCGCCTCACCGCAATCAAAGACCGCGCGTTTGCATACCTCGCCGCACATCCGCGCGCGAGCGAGTATAAAGTGGAACAATTCGTCCAAGGCGAATTCAAACGGAATAATCTCGCTGCAGAGAAACCCTTCCACACGCAAATTGTGGGGTTCAACGCCCATGCGGCAATCCCCCACTATTTTCCTTCAAAGCGCGGCTCTGCGCGTCTCACGCCCAACACACTCGTGCTTCTCGATACGTGGGGAAGACTAAAAAAACCGCGCTCCCCTTACGCAGACATCACTTGGATTGCCTACTACGGCGGGAAAGTGCCACGCCAAATTCAAAAAGTATTCGGCATCGTGCGCAAAGCCCGCGACGCGTGCCTCACGCACCTCCGGCGCAAACTCACGCAGGGCGAAATGCCCACCGGCGCGGAGATGGATGGCATTGCGCGAGGCATTATCGCAAAAGCCGGATACGGGAAAAAGTTTCTCCACAATACCGGCCACTGCATCGGCTTCACCTCACCGCACGGGAAGGGCATGAATCTCTCCCGGAAATTCCGCCGCCCGCTCGAGCGTAACGTGGGCTACACCATCGAACCCGGCATCTATCTCAAGAGCAAATTCGGCATCCGGAGCGAGATTAATTTTTATATCACCTCCCAAAACAAAGTCATCGTAACCACTTTGCCCCAGAAACGAATCGTGCGAATTTGATACTTAATGCTAATTTAGCAAATTACAAGCGGTCGCTTGTAATTTGCTAAATCCCGAAAACTCGCTTCGCGTTTGAGAATGTCTGCGCTGCCATCTCCTCAACCGAAACCCCTTTAAGCTCGGCGAGCTTCTTCACCACCTCTACCACATACGCGGGCTCATTGCGCTTGCCGCGATACGGCGGCGGCGCGACATAGGGCGCATCGGTTTCGGAAAGAATGCGCTCGAGCGGGAGCATCTTGATTATCGCGTCGTAGTCCCCTTCCGACTTCCTTCCCGTAGAGCCGCCTGCGGCCACGGGGCTTCGTTGCCGCGGAGGAAATGTGATGGCCCCGCCGAACGTGAATGCGAACCCCATTTCGAGAAGCTTTTGCGCATCTTTAAGCGTGCCGGAGAAGAAATGGACTACGCCTGGATTGCCGGTGACAAGCGACAAGCGGCAAGCGGCAAGAACATCAATCAAATCGGGGAATGCCGAGCGGCAGTGAATCATGAGCGGCTTCCCTACTTCGTGCGCCAACTCAATATGTCGAACGAACACCTCCTTTTGTTTCTCCCTTGTCGCTTGTTCCATGTCGCCTATCACTAATCTGTAATAGTCCAGCCCGCATTCCCCTATCGCCACGACCTTCGGGTCACGGGCAAGCTCAAGATAATAGTCATGATGAAACTCCTCGCCGCGGCTCGTGAACGCTTTAGCGGCTTCTCCCCCGCCCAGTTCGTCTTCGTCGTGATGCGATTTTGACGTATGCACGGGGTGGATTCCCACTGCGGCATACACCCCTTCCTTATATTCTTTTGCGATTTCCACCGCGCGCCGCGAAGTGTCTTTTTGCGTACCCACGTTCACAAGCCACACTCCTGCCGCAAGGGCGCGGACGACAACTTCATCTCCATCTTTGCTGAACGCAGCAAGATTTACGTGCGTATGAGCGTCAAAAAACCTCATCGGATTATTCCAAGCGAGGGAATAATGCGGGACCCCGGTTTATTTTTACCGTATCCGTGTCCCCGTCCCGCGCGATTGAAGCGGAAATTTTTCCCGCAGTTTCCGGAAGGAATGGCGCGAGCATCTTTTCCACTTCGCTCACCATCGAGAGAAGCGTAAAAATCACCTCCGCGCGGATATCCGCATCATCGATTTTCCACGGCTCCTTCGCGTTGGCGTATGCATCGCCAAACGCAATCAGATTCCAAAGCGCCGCGAGCGCTTCATGCAGGCGGAATTCGCCAATCTTTGCCGCCACTTCTTTCCGGACTTCCTGGATGCGCGCGGACACTTCCTTCGGCACATCATGGGAACGCACAATCTTCTTCTCCCGCGCGGCGAGCGCGAGCACGCGCGCCACGAAGTTCCCGAGTCCGTTCGCAAGGTCGGCATTATACCGCTCTTTGAATCTTGCATCGCTCCAATCCCCGTCTTCCGTTGTGGGAATCTCGCGCAGCAAGTAATACCGCACCGCATCCGCGCCATACCGTTGCACGAGCGCCATCGGGTCAATCACGTTCCCCGACGATTTTGACATCTTCTCGCCCCCGCTCAATACGAACCCGTGAATAAGAATCTGGCGCGACGACGGGAGCCTTGCCGACATGAGCATCGCCTGCCACATTGCGGACTGCTGGCGGAGGTTATCCTTCCCCGCAATCTGGAGCGCATTCGGCGCATCTTGCGTACCCCAAAACGCATGGAAATTTTCCTCATCCTTGGGCCAACCAGGCGCGGTGATGTAGTTCACGAGCGCGTCAAACCACACATACATCACATGCGTTTCATCGCCCGGAACCGGAATCCCCCACGGCATCTTTTCCGTCAGCCGCGAGATGCTGAAATCGTGAAGTCCCGCCCCGACGAAGTTCCGAATCTCCGCAAGGCGATGCCCGGGAACCACAAAATCCGGCTGGCGGTCATAGAGTTCCAGAAGCTGCTTTTGATACCGCGAAAACCGAAAAAAATAATTCTCCTCCTCTCGCTCTTCTATCGTGAGACCGGGATGTACGGGGCAACGCCCGTCTTTGAGGTCGGAATCGGTCTTTTCAAGCTCGCACCCCACGCAATACTTCAGGCTGTACTTCGCCTTATAAATGTCCGGCTTCCCGTCTTCCCCCATGTTCGCGGCACAGCGCTTCCAAAACTCCGCGGTGGCCGCTTTATGCGCGGCATCCGTGGTGCGAATGAAGTTGGTATAGTTCACTCCCAATGCGTCCGCCAACGCACGGAACTTTCCCGCATTCTCATCCACAAACGCCTGGGGCGTTTTCCCCTCTTCCTGCGCCTTGCGGTAGATCTTTACTCCATGCTCATCGGTGCCGGTGTTGAAAAAAACTTCCTTGCGAAGGGAGGCCTCATGCCGTGCAATAACATCCGCCTGCGCCAATTCCAACGCAAAACCGATGTGCGGCGCCGCGTTCACATACGGCAACGTGGTCGTGATATAGAATTTTTTGCTGTTCACAAAGGAAAATATACCTCAAAAAACGCCCAATAACCAACTCCTCGCAACGATGTACACGGGAAAAGGCAAAAGCTAAGCAGCCTCCGATTTTCCCCGTCGCGACAGCGACCAGTCTTCCACTACCTCCTGGAATACCGCGGCGGCCGGTACGGCGATGAGCACTCCCCAAAAACCCGCCACCTCGGCACCAATCAATATTGCGGCAATCACGATTACAGGATGAAGCCCCACCACTTTGTTCGTCACGAGCGGCACCAATACATGCGACTCAAACTGATGCAGCACAATAAACACAAGAAGCGTGTAAAAGGCGAGGGAGGGGGATGTGATGAATGCCGAGAGCACTGCAATCGCCCCGGCAATAATCGGCCCCGCAAACGGCACCAGTTCGAAAAGCCCGGCGAGCACGCCTATCAAAAAAGCATGCCGGACACCGAGGAACAGGAGCGCGCTCCACACAAGGACCGCCATGAGCGCCGAGAGGAAAATCTGCGTACGGAACCAATAGCCGATTTTCCGCCGCGAGCGCTGGTAAATGCGGAGCACGGTACTTTCGTAATCGGGCGGGAGCACCACTTTAATGAAGCGTTCAACTCCGTCTTTGCTCAAGCTCAAGTAGAATGAACTCACCAAAATCGCAATTCCCAGGGCAACGCCGCCCAACGCGCGGGAAAATATGGCGAGCGGCGACACGTCTCCCGAGAAAAGCATCTGGGAAAACCGGCTTGCGAGGTCGCTCAAAGATTGCGAAGTTTCGGGAGTGATGACCGACCCCCACCATGAGTTTGAGGCGGTCTTCCCGAGATTTGCGAACATGCTGTTCAAGTCCACAATCGCAAAGGGAATCACCGTGTAGACAAGAAGCGAAAGCAGGAGAAGGCAAATCAAGAAAATCAGAATGACTCCGAACGTTCTCGGCAGCCCTTTCTGCTCAAGAAAGCTTACCGCAACCTCAAGGCCGGAAGAGATAACCAACGCAAGGAAAAGGCCGAGAACAACCTCCCGACCGATGTAGAGTGCCGCCACAAAGAGAGCGAAAACGAGGATTCGCCAAAGACTTACCCACGATACCTCGATTATTCTCTTTTCCATGTCCGGAACTGCAGTTGTAGTGTGACTGAATAGATAATTATATAACGGGCGGAAGGCGTAAAAGTTTCGAGAAGACGGCTCCGGTGCGGTACGGCCCTATTGCCGAGAGCGAAATCATTGAATTCTTAAAAAGTTCCCGGGCCACGCGCCGGATATCATCCGCACTCACTTTCGCAACCTGGCGGGCAACGGCTTCGGGCCGCTCAAGCTTGCGGGTAATGATTTCCTGCCCCCCGTAAAAGCTTGCCAGCTCGTCGGACGTTTCGACACCAAGGAACAAACCGCCGATAAGATGGTCCTTCGCCTTCAAAAGTTCCTTCGCACCGACGGGCTCCTTTTGCAGCCGTACCAGTTCAGCAAGGATTGCCTTCACCACCGTGGGCACTTTCGCATGGTCGGCGCCCACGGAAACCGCAAAATGCCCGTGGTCCGCGGACAAATCCGCGCCCGCACGCACATAATAAGCGGCACCTAATTCCTCGCGTATCTTCCGGAACAGCCGCGAACTCATCCCCCCTCCTATCACATTTGCAAGCACTTCAAGGGCATACCGCCTCTTGTCGAAAACGGTGTACGCGGGCACGCCGAGTACCAGATGCGTCTGGTCGGATTTTTTGAATTTCGTAAGCACGCGCATCGCCGGTTTCCCTGTCCGCGTCCGGGGCTTCTTCTTTTTGGGCGCGCGCGAGAGTACGCCGAACGTTTTCCGAATCTCTCCGGCAACTTTCACCGTATCGAAATTCCCCGCCACGACAACCACCGTAGCACCGGGCACATAATGCGCGGCACGGTAGCGGATAACCTCTTCCCGCGTGATTCTCCGGACAGTTTCCTTTTCCCCCGCGATATCCCACCCCGCCGGCTGGTCGCCATAGAGCGCTCTCCCGAAAAGCTCCTGCGCGCGACGCATGGGCGTATCTTCGTACATGTTGATCTCTTCGATAATCACTCCCCGTTCTTTTTCTATTTCCTCCGGATTGAAAATGGGGTTGAGATATAAATCGGAAATCAGTTCGAAGATATGCGCCAGCTTGCGGTGTTCCGCCTTCGCCCAATATCCCGTATACTCCTGCCCGGTAAACGCATTATATTCGGCGCCCAAGGCATCAAGCTCCTCCGCAATCTTCCCGACCTGCGGGCGCTTTGTGGTTCCCTTGAAAACAAGATGCTCCAAAAAATGCGAGATGCCGTTCACGCGCTTTGATTCGTACTCCGAACCCGCTTCGACAAGAATAAGAACCGACGCCGCCACGCTCTGCTCTTGAGGCACTAAGATGCACCGGATGCCGTTCGGGAGGATAATTTTTTTTGGAACAACGACTGCCATATAGATAAAATATGCGGCACAAACAACGCGCTGTCAATGAAAAGGTAGCTTTAAGGTTTAAGGTTTTAGCTTTAAGCGAGTCGGAATTCTCCGGCTTCGTCTTAAAGCTTAAAGCGAGAAGCTCTTCTTTTCAACTCGTGATCGCCGTGATGTCTTCCGCGAACTGCTGAGCGCGGCTCACCACCGCTTCGCCGTACGTCCACAAATACCGCCGCCAGTTGCTTCCGCCGTAGTACCGCGCCGCCGCAGTCCGCTGCGCCGATACCGAACTGGTGGCGCCGCCCGCATCTTTAAGGTAGAGCGCAGTCGCCACGAACGCATCCGCGCTGTTCCACGGCGACGCCGGCGAGTGGCCGGTGACTTTCGCAACCTGGTTTTTGTACAAATTCCATGTCGAAGGTATAAACTGCGCCGGCCCCATCGCTCCCCCGTACGCACCGTCGCGGTTCGGGCACGACACCGTCATCACATCAGGATTCAACCCGAGCTCTTCGGTGATACGAAGAAATATCGGGCGGTTTGAAGGACTCATCGCGGTGGCATACGTGCATCTCCCCACGTTCTGACCCAGCGCGGATTCCCGGTCAAGCACGGCGAGAATAAGCGCCGGACTCACCCCCGTTGCACCCGAGGCAAGCTTCGCGTACTGGTATGCCTCCTCAAAACTCAACTCGCCGCCTCCGAGGAGCTGGAAGATGCGGCTCCGGATTTTCGCCGCGTCTTCCTTCGTCTGTTTCAAGAGCGTTTGGTATTTTGATTCCTGCCCCTTCGTCACCGCAAGAAGCTGCCCCTTCTCTTTCTTCGCGTTATCCACCGCCCTTTTTTGGGCTGCCTGGTACGCGTTTGCGGTTTGCGCGTCGGCGCGGGCCACGAGGAGCTGGTCTTGCTGGTCAGCAAGCTGGCTGCGAAGATCCGTCATCTGTTCAATCGCGATACGCATACTGTTCTGAAGCACGAGCACGCCGTTCAAGTCGGCAAAAAAATCGGAGAGGCGCGGATTTTTCAAAAACACGGCGAGCAGACTTTCTCCCTCCGCAGTATGGAGATTACGCACAAGAGCGCCTAAAGCGTCCCGACGGCTCTCTAAGCTTGACTCCGTGGATTTAATCTGGAATTTCGTGTCGGTGATCTTCTGGTCAAGCTGCCGGAGCGTAAGCGTGATTGCCTGAATCTGGAGATTCAACTTCGCGATTTTGCTGTTTAAGGTCGCGATCTCGTTTTTGAGCGTTCCTCCCTGCTTTTGATACCCCACAATCTGCTCCTCATACTGGTCAATCTGACCCTCAAGCTCCTGAAGCTGAGCCTCCAATACCTTGCGCTCTTCCTCGTCAACCGCGGCGGCAACATGCATGGGAGTAGTCGGCGCAATCGCCGTGCCGAAAAGAAACCACACAACCGCAAAAACCGTAAGCGCAAGGCGCACGGGTTTCCCAAGGCGAATTTTCTCCCAGCGGCTTCTGGGACGCAGGTCCACATGATGCGCAAGGCGTGCGAACGCCCGCCCTTGCTGCTTGGGACCTATGTCCTGCAAAACCTTTGGACGAAGATACCTCATATCCTTTCTATTATAGCGCAAAAGCCCGTAACCTGGTTACGGGCTCGGGGCGCATCGCACAAAGCGCGGTTTCTACTTCTTCTCGGGCTTTTTCTCCTCGCCCTTCTCTCCCTTCACCTCTTTTTCCTTCGCACGCTCGGCTTTTTTCTCTTCCGTTTCCACCTTGACCGCAGAAAGGTCGGGCGTCGCCTCTTCCACCTTTACCTCCTCCGCGAGCGGCGGCGTGACTGTTGCAACCGCAGTCGCCATATCCACCAATACCCTGACCCCCTTCGGTACGGCAATATCCTTCACCCGCAAACTCTCATTCACATCGCCGAGCACACTCACATCAACGGTGAGCCGGTGCGGCAAATCACCCGGCAACGCCTCCACTTCGATTTCCGCAACTCCCTTGTTTAAGATACCTCCTTTATCACGCACCCCGGGAGCGATACCGATAAACTCGAGCGGAATCTTTGCGGTGATTTTCTCGTCCATCCGCACCTGGTAAAAATCAACATGGCTTACTTCGTTCGTAAGATAATCGCGCGCAACCTCGTGCACCATCGCAGGGTGTTTCTTCCCCTCCACGACAAGCTCTACCACCGTGTTCTCTCCGGCTTCTTTAAACACTTTGGCAAATTCTTTCGCCGGAATGGAAAGATGAATGTTCTCCAAACCCCTCCCGTAAAGCTCGGCAGGAATAAACCCCGCGTGCCGAACGGCCTTCGCCGCCCGCCCAAGCTTTTCACGTTTTTCCGCGTTCAAGTCCATAGTGAAGAAAAGGATAGCAAAAACCAGGATACTTGGCAACCTCCCGTAATAATATTGAGGCCGTGACGCATCCAGCGTTGAGGCCTCTCTTTAATTTATACAACCTTCGGTTTGTAATTCTTCGGTGCCTTCCTCAAAAACGCGAGGAGTGCACGCTTGCTCAAAAGCCCCGTCTGCGCGCCGAAAGACTGCACCACATGCATAGACTCAATCGGCGCCCACCGCAAAGCATCGTGGACCGGCAGCCCGTAAATCAGGGCGCTCATAAACCCCGCCGAGAACGCATCCCCCGCGCCAGTGCGCGAGACGGGCGGCTTCGGGTCGGGATACGCCGGCATAAAGTATCGGCACGCGCCGTCCGATGCATAGGCGCCTTTCGGACCATCCGTGATAACCACAATCTTCGGTCCCAGTTTATGCAATGCGCCGAAAAGCTCTTTCATATCCGCTCCTTCTTTTTTCCCAACGATATACTCCGCCTCCTCGCGGTTCACGAAAAGCACGTACGTGTGCCGGTATATTCCTTTAAGATTCTCCGCGCCGAAGCGGAGCTGAAACGTCCCCGGATTGAATCCCATCCGCACGTTCGGATGCTTCTCCAAATACGCCGCTACCTTGTGATGAAACGGCAGCGTGTGCTCGGCAATCGACGAGAAATAGACCCAATCGGTGCGCTTGTCCAAGAGTGCGGGATCGGCATACGTGAATTTTTCGTGCTTCACGAGAATCGTCCGCTCCGCCTGGAACGTAAGCACGAAGTGGTAGTTCGTCGGTTTCCCCGCATTCACCCGCACGAACTCCGTCCCCACCCCCTCTTTGCGGTACACATCCGTAATTTCCTTGCCGTAGTGGTCCTTCCCCACAGCGGTGAGAATTGCGGTTTTGAGCCCCAGGCGCGACGCACCCACCGCGACATTCGAAGCATTCCCCACCGCGGGAGCGATAAAAAGCGATTCGTAGGGAATCTTATCCGCGAACGACATGCACAGCTCGCACCGTTCGTGATGCAGACTGCAATGGACGGATGCCTCATGAAGCTGGATAAAGGCATCCATCACCACGTCGCCGATGCAAACCAAATCATATTTCATAGGTTATAGGTGTTGGGTTTAAGGTTTTAGTGAACAAAGAAATTATACACCATTACTCGCCCGCCGCGCCGCGCAGGAAGTCCTTTGCATATTGCTGCACATTCCGGGATTCCGGCGCACGGGCAAGGAGCGCTTGTATTTCCAGTCCCGCCTGCCTTCTCTCCTCCAAAGGAATCATCTTCGGGTCGCGAAGCGGATGAATGCTCGCAAAGCGGTACGTGCCGATAAAATCCCCGTTCTCCAGCGTTTCGCGCACGAGGAGCATCGCGACGTCATCCCAATACACCAGATGGAACCCGCGCCGTCCAAGTTCGAACGAAAGCGGCCCGGTGTCCCGCGAAAGCGACTCCGGCTGATAGGGCAAAATCGCAAGATTCACGCCGTATTTCCCGAGAAGCACCGTATCCCACTCCCGCCCTCGCTTGACGATGCGGACGAGGTCGGCGAGCGGGGTGCCGCCGAAAACTTCCGACCTACCGTCGACAAACACCAGTATCTTCGGCCATAATCGCCAGATAAGGTACCCGCCCTCGTTATAGAGATTGAAAATAGGGCCTCTGATATCGTTCGCGAGAATAAAATCAGCAACGCCCACGGGAAGCAAATCGCGCCGCACAAAGTTTTTCGGGATATGGAGCATCAGGAAAAAAAGCCAGACCGCAAGCCCCGCAAAAAAGCCGCGCCGGAGCGCGCGCGGACTCACGCGCCGGAGCAGTTTCTCTCCCGCGCCGGAGAGCACGAGCGCGACGGGCGGCACCGCAACGAGCGGCCACCACCCCACATGCCGTATCGAGAGAAGCGGCAGACACGCAACCGCCGCAAGCACCACAAGGGGCGTCGCGTCCCGGCTCTCACGGCGCCACCGCCACCACGCGACCACTGCAAGAGAAACCGCGAGAAGCGCCAGAAACACAATCGCCTGCCACTGATACAAAAAGTCGAAAATCGATTTCCATTCGAGGACACCGAGCTGCTCCACCCCCTGCGTCACGTAAAAACGGTAAAGAAAAATATCATAGGAGTTGGGGTTTAGAAAAGAAACGGCAATTGCCGCGCCCGTCGCGAGCGCAAGCAGACGCGCCGCCCCGCGCGGCAGCGCCTCCCCCAAATGCGGCCACCGGAGCTTCAGCGTTTCGAGAAGCGTGTAAATAAGCATAAGCACAAGCCCCAGAAGAACGCTCGCATGGACGTTCGCCCAAAACCAGATAGTCAGAACTGCGCCGACAAGCATCCGCGCGGATCCTCCTTGTCCGCCTTGGGCAACTTCTCCGGCGGCGCGGCGTCTGAATCCTTCAAGGAAAAAGAGCAGGAGCGCGCACGCAAAAAACGCGAATACTTGCGGCCGCGGAATCCAAAGTTCGAAGGTCAGCGCGCCCAATGCCGCCGCGACGGCGAGAGTCACGTACACGTTTGCTCCCCCGCCCGTTTGCGGAGAAAACCTGCGAAGCGCGGTGAGAAAAAGCAGCGCATAAGTAAGTGCGGCGAGTGCGGCAACAAACGCGGTGAGTGCGGCAAATCCCGCCTGCGGCGAGCCGGCCAAACCGCCAAGCGAATACGCACCGTAAAAAAGAAGCGCCGCGAGCCACTCGTGCGTGACCCACGGGACACCATGCGCCGTAGAAGAAAAAATATCCGTGCGCGGCACCGACTGCGTTTCCCAAATTACCTGGCCCGTTTTGAGATGATAAAAGCTGTCGGATTCTTTAAGCTGATTCCACGCGGCAAAGAAAACGGCGGCGAGAAACAACGCCACAAGGAGTTTCTGGAATCGCGATAAGTGGCGCATTGAAGTTCAATATATCACGCAATGGACAGAAAACGCCACGAACGAAAATAAGCCATTATTTCCCATAAAAAATGAGAGCGCCGCGAAGCGAGGTGCAGCGCGGCGAAAATGAAAAATGGAGTTCCCTGGAGAACGCACCGTTGTTGACAGACGGTGCGCAGCAGCCTGGGAGGAAAACCCCACCCCCACGGGAGCTCCAATAGGAGCGCGGGCTGGTTTTGCAAACTGTATCTGTGTGTAGCAGACACAAAATGCAAACCGCACCCACGCTCCCGAAATCCTTAATTTTCAAAGTGGTACCCTTTTTATACCCGTTCGTGAAAAAAAGTCAAGCTACTTTTTCCTCCGCACCGCCTTTTTCACCGCAGCGTGAATATCCTTCTCTCCCATGCCGTACTTTTCGATAAGCGCCGAGGGCGGTCCCGATTCTCCAAACACATTGCGCATTCCCACAAACTCCATTGGCACGGGCTCATGCCGCGCAAGCGCCTCCGCGACCGCTCCCCCAAGTCCTCCGCTTATCTGGTGCTCCTCCACCGTTACCACCGCACCCGCGCGCTTTGCGAGCGAGGCAATGGTTTTCTCGTCCAACGGCTTAACCGTGTGGCAATTCGCCACAATCACGCCGATTTTTTCCTTTTCGAGCGCACGGGCGGCAAGAAGCGCCTTATGCAACAGCGGCCCGCACCCAAGGAGCAACACATCCGGCTTCTTCGATTCCCAAAAAATTTGGATGCGGCCCGGCGCAAACGGCGTCTGGTCGGTCGTGAACACGGGCGTCTTCTCGCGCGCAAAGCGGAGGTACACCGGCCCCCAAATGTGGGCTGCAGCCATCGTCGCTTTCCGCGCCTCAATCGCATCGCACGGCACAATCACACGCATGTTGGGAAGCGCACGCATCATGGCGATATCCTCCGTCGCCTGGTGCGTCGCCCCGTCCGCCCCTACGGAAACGCCCGCGTGATGCCCCGCAATTTTCACGTTCGAATCGTTGTAACAAATCGTCGTCCGAATCTGCTCCCAATTCCGGCCGGGAGAAAATGTCGCGTAGGAAGAAATAAAAGGAATCTTCCCCGATACGCCCAACCCCGCCGCGACAGTCGCCATATTCTGCTCCGCAACGCCCACTTCAATAAACCGCCCGGGGAATTTCTTCGCAAACGCCTCGACTCTCGTGGATTCAATAAGGTCCGCGCAAAGCGCCACCACATTCTGGTTTTCCTCCGCAGCAAGCACAAGGCCTTCTCCATAACCGTTGCGGGTAGGAAGTTGTGGAACGTCGTCCCCGAAAATCTTTTCCGAGAGGTATGCGCCAGAATTAAGCATCTGCATTCCAAGGTTCGACCTTGGGAATTCTAAAGGTCGAACCTTTAATCCTCTCATTCGTTAATTGAAAATTGTTATTTTTCATGACTCTGCGTAATGCGTTCATACTCCGCCTTTAGTTCTTTGAGCGCCGCCTCGGCTTCTCCCGGCTTGAATGGCTTGGAGTGCCATGTGTAGTCCCGCTCCATAAAGCCCACACCCTTCCCGGCAATCGTGTGCGCGATAATTACCGTCGGTTTCTCAAAAATCGCATGCGCCTCCGCGACCGCGCCGATAAAGGCGGGGATATTGTGCCCGTTCACTTCCACCACGTGCCAGCCGAATGACTCGTATTTCGCCCGGAAGGGCTCGAGCGGCATGATGTCCTCGGTGTACCCGTCAATTTGGATGTTATTCCGGTCCACCACCACGGTGAGATTCGAAAGTTTGTGCTTTGCCGCGAACATCACGCCCTCCCACGTGTTCCCCTCCTGGTGCTCGCCGTCGGAGGTGAGGCAATACACGCGATATTTTCCGCGTGGTGAGCTTGTCGAACCATTTCCGTCAAGCCGCGCCGCGAGCGCCATGCCCGCCGCCTGCGAGATTCCGGAACCCAGCGGGCCGGAAGTCGTTTCCACGCCGGGAAGCGACCCGCGATGCGGATGCCCCTGCAACCGCGAATCAATCTGCCGGAGCGTGTGAAGCTCATCGACGTGAAAGTATCCCGCATGCGCAAGCACCGAGTACAGCACCGGGCAGTAATGCCCGCACGAAACCACGAACCGGTCGCGGTCCGGCCAGTGCGGACGCTTCGGGTCGTGCCGGAGAATATGAAAATAGAACGCGGCGAAAATATCGGCCGTATCAAGCGGACCCGCAATGTGCCCGGACCCCGCGCCGGCAACCGTGCGAATTACGTCCTGCCGTAACCGGTTCGCGGTAACTTCCAAAAATTGAAGCGTTTTTTCGTGTAGAGATTCCATTAAAACTACTTTTTATGAGGAAAGGGATCAGTTTGCCGCCCGCGCAACGCTTTCTCTAAATTACACATTCTCCAAAGCTGCGATTCCCTTCTTAATGTCCTGCCCGTTGAAAAGAAAACTTGCCGCAATGAGAACGTTCGCGCCGGCATCTTTTACCTGCCGTGCAGTTTCCAAATTGATGCCGCCATCCACTTCAATTATAGCATCGGGGCTTTTTGCGCGTATCCACCGGATGTGCGAAAGCGCCGCAGGGAGGAATTGCTGCCCTGCGGGACCAGGGTGCACCGCAAGTACCAGGAAACGCTTTATGAAAGGGAGGTAGGGCAAAAGCCGCTCCACGGTCGTTTCGGAATTGATGCCAAGCATAAGCTCCGCACCTCCTGCGGCGCATATACGCTGCATGTTCTGGATAAGCGCCAGGGGGTTCTCGGGTTGCGAACGGAACTCCGCATCCTCCACCGCTTCAACGTGCGCAATAAGCCGTTGCGCGCCTGCCTTGAGCCACCCTTCAATCACCTGTTCCGGCTCTTCCACCATCAGGTGCGCCTCAAGTCCAAACCCCTTCCCGAAAATCGGCCATGAGAGCTGGTCGCCCCATGTTTTATTGAACGTGAACCGCGCATCGGCCACGTCAAGATGCACCCATGCTGCCACGCCCCGAAGTACGCGGAGGCGCTCCCGCGCGCATTCGACATCGGCACAATTGATTGAAGGAAGAATCTCCATTGAGAATTATTCTAATTATCCTAATTGTTCTAATTGGCCTAAAAAAATCTCACTAGGGCGTTGGGGTTTGGAATTTATTTAGAATAACCAGGGTAATTAGAAATCAGGTTAATCCTTCCTAATCTCTTCTTCTATCGCCGCGATTTTATTCAACCGGCGCACGAAACGTTCCTCTTCTTTCGCAAAGGGAGTGGCAAGAAACACCTCGGTGAGTTTCTGCGCCGTGGGTTCGTCCACGAAGTCAGCCGGAATCGAAAGCACGTTCACGTCGTCATCATGCCGCGCGTCGTACACCTGATCGGAAGAAAAACCCAACACGCAGCGCACATGCGGGAACTTGTTCGCCGTAATATTCACTCCCGCGCCGTTCCTGCACAAAAGGACCCCGCGGCTCTGGTCGGACGCCAGACTCACCTTTTTTCCCACCGATCCGGCGAAGTCCACGTAATCATCCTTCTCGTCATAAGTAAGCGCTCCCACATCAACCACTTCATACCCCCTCTCCTGCGCAAACACCTTGAGTTTTTCTTTGAGTGCAAAACCGCCGTGGTCGGCGCCGAAGTAGATGACCATAGGGGAAGTATAGCAAAAACACAATGACGATAACGATGACTATGACAATGACAAAATAAAAATCGCCCCGTTCGCCTTCGGCTCATTCCGACACGGGGGAACCCTTCCGCTTTCCCCCGACCCCCTTTCGCCGGAGTATGTGTCCTCCTTTACACCAAAGCTGCGACAGCTTCCACATGCTTCACAAGTGTCGCCACATACCCCGCTTCGTTGTCGTACCACGAAAGCACTTTCACCAAGTCCCCATCAACCACTTTAGTGAGCGAGAGGTCAACAATCGCGGCTTCCGTCCGGCCCACAATGTCCGATGAAACAAGCTGTTCGTTTGTGACCGCAAGTATCCCCTGCCAGCGCGGTTCTGCGGCGGCGGCAGTCAAGATGCTGTTCACTTCTTCAACGGAAGTCTTCCTCTTCGCAACAAACGTGATGTCTGAAAGCGAACCGACGATGACCGGCACGCGGTACGCAAGCCCGTCGAACTTACCCTCAAGTTCAGGGACTGCGCGCGTAACCGCAATCGCGGCGCCGGTGGTCGAGGGCGCGATATTCATCCCCGCCGCGCGGCCGCGTCGGAAGTCTTTTCCTTTCGTCGGCCCGTCCGCAAGATTCTGCGTGCTCGTCATGGCGTGGACCGTGCCAAGCAGCGCTTTCTTGATACCGGGGTTTTCGCTCAACACTTGTATCACTGACGCTACCGAATTCGTCGTACACGACGCATTGGAACTGATACTACACGCGCTCAAGGCGGCGTTATTGACGCCCATGAGAACCGTTTTGCCCGCCGACCCATCCGCGTCCTTCGCGGGCGCGGTGATAACCACGCGTTTCGCCCCCGCCGTGAGATGTACCGTCGCCTTCTCGTACGACTCAAAAATCCCCGTCGCCTCCACCACCACATCAACCGCCAAATCCTTCCACGGCAACTTCTCGGCATCCTTCTCCTGCAACATCGCAATCTCCTTCCCGTCTACAACCAGCTTCCCTCCGATATCCGACTTCTGAAATCTGATATCTCCGGCATACCTCCCATACACCGTGTCGTACTTCAATAAATACGCAAGGTTCTCCACATCGCCCAAATCGTTGATTGCGACAACTTCAAATGCCGGATTTCCCGTTGCGGCGCGCAGGAAAAGACGCCCGATTCTCCCAAACCCGTTGATCGCGATGCGAGTTTTCTTCATATCTATAAGTTTACCATTTCTACCTTGTCCCCCACCTTTATTCCCGCCTTTCCCACCGTCCCGGCGTTCACTTCAAGCATTGTATCTACCGGCTCCGGCGGATAATACATAGGGAGCGAGAACAACGAGTCTGCCGGGGGAGGCACATGCTCCGTCACACCCACGACTTTACCGCCGCTCACCCACACAAAATCAAGCGCGAACTTCATGCCTTTCATCCAAAAGCCGTGGCGCGCGGGAGCGCCGAACACAAACAGCACCCCGCGCCCCTCTTCAAGTCGCTCCCTTCCCGAGAGCCCGCGTTCGCGGAGCGGCATCGTATCCGCAATTTCTACCGTGAACCGGTTTCCCCCCACCGAAAGCGCTGCGGTCTTCGGCGGCATATTCCTCCCGCGCCGCCACCAGGCGAAAAATCCCACAATAACTATGACAATGAAAATCAAATACATTACCGTGGAGAAAATTGCTATCGCGAACTGCGCAGCGCGAAAAGCGCAATTCCCGCCGCGACCGAAACATTGAGAGATTCTTTCTTCCCATACATCGGAATCTCCACAACCCGTTCTACGCGCCGCAGCAACGCGGGCGGCACTCCCCTCACCTCCTCCCCCAAAAGCACCGCGATCTTTTTCTCCCGCCGAAGGCGCGGCAATGCCTTCCCTATATCCTCCGCAGTGCGCGACTGCTCCACCGCAAGGAGATGCCACCCCGCGCGCGCGAGGCGCGCGAGAAGCGGTGCGGTGCGCACCGCGTGCTCCCATGGCACCGCCCGCTCCGCGCCGAGCGCCACTTTCGCAACCTCCTTCCGGATGTTCCCAAACCGGTCAACCGGCACGGGCGTAATCCCGCACAAGTAAAGCTTCTCCACGCCCGCGCCGTCCGAAGTGCGGAAAATCGAGCCGACGTTATGGAGACTGCGGATGTTGTGGAGAATGACAACGAGACGCATGAGAGTAAGAAGTATGAAGTATGGGATGAGGTAATTCAACTCTCAATCCTTATTCCTTTCTCCCTACTCCTTTCTTCATTGAATCTCAAAATCCGCCGCATTATTGTCCGTATCCTGCACCGCGCCGCCCGCTATTTTCCGCGTCAAACGCTGTCCGCCTTCCGGATTCGCCGGATACGCGCCCGCCTCCGCAAAGGGGTTCACATGTCCCTCGCCCCACGCAAGCGCGTCTACAAGCGCGCCGTCCGCATTAAGAAACGCAATGCTGTTGTTCGAGGCAATCGTCTGCGTACTTGATTCATTCGCGCCAACCGAAACGGCGAATCCGTCCGCCGAATTCGCCCATGTGAAATAGCCGCCCGCCGAGATAGTCCGCCCTCCGGCGAATACCCGCACCGAGGATTCGCTCCCCGTCTGGGCGCGCTTCCGCAACTTCCACCCGCCGATGACAATCGGGTTCGCGGTCGGATTGTACAGTTTCACAAAATCATTGCCGCTCAATCCCGTGCCGCCCGTTATCTGCACCGCCGCAATCACCACGTGAGTGACCCCGCTTTGCACAGTCCCGCCCGACGCCGACTCCTGGGACGACGAGGCGTTCTCCGCCACGGTGGATGTTGCCGCAGAGTCCGTCGATGAAGCGGCTGAAGAAGTTGAGGGCGAAGAAGAAGGCGACGGAGTTGAAGATGGAGTGGGTGACGATGGAACCGGAGACGCCGTAAGAATAGGCGGGGAATTGCGCGTATACATTGCGGAATTTATCACCCCCGGCGTTCCGCCGATGACCCCGCTCGTGTTCCAGCTTAAATCAACCGCGCTCCGCTCCATCGTCTTCTTCGATGTATTGTCCCCCGCCGGCCATCCGTGCGAGCCGTCCACTTCATCCACCAGCCTGCATCGCGCGTCAAAAAGCCGAAGCCAGTCCCCGCTGTTCAAGAGTGCGCCGGAGTACGTTTTGTCCGCAAGCGCCTCCAGCACCGTTTCATCATCCCCCCGCTCAAGAAGAAAATGCGCGCCTTCCTTAAGTTCGTCGCCGGAGTCGAAGTCGATTTTGAACTTTCCCGCCTTGTTCAGGATGCGCCAATCCGCGAGGTCAATATCCCTCCCGAAATTATTTTTGAGCTCAAGCCACTCCGCCTGCGCGCCTCCGCCGCCGTCTTCTGCTCCCCGCAGAGTCGAACCCATCCACGCGATTTCATTGAGCAACACCAGGTGCGTGGGATGTTTTCTCTCGGAGAAATCACAAACCTCCATGGTTTCCTCCGGCAGCGCTTCGGGTGGAACAATTTCCAAAGGCAATGGAGGAATTGTCTGCGAAGAAGTCGCCGCCGATGAAACTACAGAACTCGCCGCAGATGCCATGCGCACCGGCGGACCGGAAACCACGGCAGAAGGGGCGCTCTTGCTCTGCGAGGACTTCGCTGGCGCGTTCGGCTGACGCATTGCGGCGGATGCAATCTTCTTTGGCGAAACAACCGGAATATCGTCTTCCGAAGAACGCTCCCGTGAAATCTCCATGAAAGGTTTTCCGCCCTGCTCCCCCGGCGAACCGCGCACCGCGTCCGAAATCGTCGCCGAAACAAGCTTCCCCGCTTCCTTGAGCGGCACGGGATACCCCGCGAACCTTGTCACGGTTGCATAGGAAACAACTCCCGCCACAATGACCGCTCCGAGCGCCGCAAGAATGAAGCGCATACCTCTTTAGAGTACCAGATGGAAAAAACTTGAAAACTCATATCGGCTTAACACCAAGTGTTATAATATAAAGATGGAATGTGAGTGTAAGAAACACGGCCAAACAAAACACTTCCCTCGAAAAGACGGAACGAAGCGATGCGGTAAATGCGCCTCGGAATGGGTAACAGCCAATCGCATAAATAAGAAGAAAAAGCTTGTTTCTCTGTTTGGCGGGAAATGTAGCGCGTGCGGTTATAATAAATATGTTGGCGCTCTCGATTTCCACCACAAAAATCCTGATTTAAAATCGTTTTCATTAAGCGTGAAGGGCTTATGCTACTCTTGGGATTCGATAGTACAAGAAGCAAAAAAATGCATACTACTTTGTAAGAACTGCCACAGTGAAGTTGAAAATGGTATAAGAAAGCTGTAAAGTGAGTGCGCAGTAAGATTCCGGCGTAGCTCAGCGGTAGAGCGGCTCCCTGTCAAATATAGGCAGCTCGCGCGGGAAACCGTGCGATGTAACATCTCGGGATAACGGTGAATGCTAAATCCTCTTGGATATGCGAATACCGTGGGAACCCCATTCGATACTTCGAGCGGGGGCTCCGTAGAGACTAGATACCGAGACACCTAAGTCCGCCAGTTGGCGGATAAGGTGATGATATAGTCCACCCCCACTGGAAACAGTAGGACAAGTGTAAGGAGATGGTCGCAGGTTCGATCCCTGCCGCCGGAGCCAAATTGTATGTTGCGAGTTTATTGCCTCGGCGCTTCGCGCCTCGGCAGGCAGATTGTATAGTATTTGCCAAGATTTTTTGGGTTCAATCGCCACCTTTTGCGAAAGCAAAACGCGGTTCGAGCCAATCCTTTTGAGAAAATCCCGTCCCGCAACGGGATTTTCTTGCAAAGCGATAATTTTGGCTTGTTGAGCCGCTAAAATGAATTGTCGGGCCGGTTCGAGCCAATGATTGCCGTTTCGCTCAAAATCCTTCAATTTTTCGGAAAGCTCGGCCTTTTCAATTATCAATTTCTCTTTTTTGGCGGTGTATTCCTCGCGCGAAATAGTGCTGGCTAAATGTGCATCTAAAAGCAGGTCGAGCTTTCCTTCAAGCTCTTTTATTTTGTTTTTGAGATTTTGAGCGAAAACGGCGCCCGCTTGGGCGGCTTCTGCTTCTTCCTTGTTGAGTTCTGCTAACATCCACTCCGCCCAAGCGGGAGGCAAAGAAACTTTTTGAATCTCGTCCGAAATCTGGCGTGCCAAAACTTCCTCGCGGATATATTTTTGCGAACATTGCTTGTCTTTCTTTTTGGTACAGCGGTAGTAGTTATGTCCTTTTTGCGTTTCGGAAGTGATGGCGCACCCGCACTCGCCGCACTTGAGCAAGTTTCTAAACGGATATTCCTTTTGGCTCGGCTTTTTCGGGCGCGAACGATCCGCCATCACTTTTTGGCACGCTTCAAAAAGTTTCTTTGGAATCATTGGCTCATGCTTTCCGTCATACATTTCGCCGTTATATTTGAAAACTCCGTAATAAAAAGAATTGGAAAGTATGCTTTGGATATTGGAGACGGAAAGCATATTTTTCTTTCGGCTCAACAAGCCGGCGGAAGTTATCAACTTCCGCACATCTTTCAGAGAATAATTTCCGGTTGCGTACATTTCAAAAATTTTCTTGACGAGGCGAAATCTTTCGGGGTCTTTATACATCGTATGTTTTAGCAAGTCGTTCAAATAGCCAAGCGGAGCATAGCCGGGCAATTCGCCTCGGCGTAATTTTTGACGCAACCCTCTTTTAGTATTCTCTGAAAGATTATCAACAAAGTATTTGGATTGCCCAAAAGCGATATTTAACATGAATTTGCCTTGCGGGGTCGGCTCAAACCAGAATGTCGGGGATTTTAGCGCCTTGATTTTTCCGGTGTCTATCAAAAAAATTATTCGTCCGCCGTCTATGCTGTTTCTTGCCAATCTGTCGGGGTGCCACGCTAAAATCCCCTCGGCTTCGTCGCTTTCCATTCGTTTGAGCATATCGTTGAAAATTGGTCTGCCCGGCTCTTTGGCGGTTTGTGATTCTCGGAAAGTAGCGGCGATCAAAAGATTTTCCCGCAAGGCAAATTCTTTCAATTCCGTTTCCTGTGCTTCCAGCGACAAAACCTGTCTGTCGTCCTCGTCTGTTGATTTTCTAATGTATAAAAAATATTTCATATCGCTTTTGGGCTGTTAAAAATTATCGCTTTGCTTTCCGCCTTCGGCGGAATAAAAAGGATTGGCTCATAAACTTCGTTTATCCGTTGCTTCGCAACGGCGAACCGCGTTTTGCTTTCGCAAAAGGTGGCGATTGAACCCAAAAAATCTTGGCAAATACTATACAATCTGCCTGCCGAGGCGCGAAGCGCCGAGGCAATAAACTCGCAACATACAATTTGGCTCCGAACGCTGAACGAAATCCGAACTTTTTTTCGCGAAAATCCGAACGCTGAATTTTGAGAAACTTTTAAGCTCGGGCGGGCAAAAAGGAAGGGGGTTGGGGGGAAGGAATTTTTGCCCGCCCTCGCTTTTCCGCCGTCGCCGAATTTTGTATTTCGCTTTGCGAAATGCGCCGCCAAAAGAGATATTGCCCTTGCCCCATCCCTCCCGTGCGCGGGCAACGACAAGGAACTCCCTTTTTGTTTGCCAAATTTTAATATTTTTGATACCATTGTATTAAGCAAGTTGATATACACTCACTATAAGTAGTGTATTATAATAGTTTATCAAAGTCAAAACAATATGGCAAATTCAGTTAGTGAAAATATCCGCAAACTTCGGCAGAAAAAAGGCATATCCCAAGATCGCCTCTCAAAAGACGCTGATTTAGCTTTAAATACGGTTGTAAAGATAGAAACAGGCGAAAGCCCTAATCCAACCGTAGACACATTAGAAAAAATAGCTAAAGCCCTCGGCGTACCGACGGCAGAATTGTTTAAATAATTTTATGAAAAGAAAATCTTCAAATAAAGATCTGCGCAAAGCAAACTCCGCTAAAAAAGATGAGTTTTATACCCAGCTCGTTGATATAGAAAACGAGATGAAAT
>CAZYEL010000011.1:0-35124 GCA_964646415.1 uncultured Candidatus Saccharibacteria bacterium | reverse complement strand
TCATAACCTTCATTCTACCCGAATGAGGCGCTTTTTTGCGTTATTCACCAAGCTCCACTAAACAATTTGCGTTTTATTTGAGTCTGTGGCATAATTGCGCCAGCGTTTTTGAAAGCGTTTTGCCCCAGCATTCAGGGCACATTTCGCGCTTTGAGTGCTGCGGCAAAAACTAAAAGTGATGTAACGCCTCGCATGGTGCGAGTGCGTCAAAGTCCCCGCAGCAAGGAAAAAGTATGAGCACTATTAGCGTAAGTCAGAGGTTCGTGTCCCTCGGTACTCTCGGCGAAAATACCGGTTGGGATAGTCTCACCCCGGAGCAAGTGCAGGTTTGCATGAGCAGTTCGGCAGAAATGCAGCGAGCAGGAGCCGAATATACGGAGTTCGTGAGGAACAGATACCGGATGAAAATCCAAACCGTGGATGTACTCCGCGACACGGACGAACTCACCATCCAAATCCCCGGACTCCCGCGACCCACACTTGAAGAACTTCGCGAGAAGTTTCCGGGCATCAAGGTGGAGGGCGGCATTGAGCGGGACGGTTCGCTCATCAAGGCCGGAATGTTCAAGCTCGGGACAGTCCTTCTTCCGGATGAGATGGAGGAACAAAGGACTATCAGTGGGCGCGCGTTCGAGTCGCGCATTGTGGCGAAGAGGGACGCCCTCTATGGGTACCAGCACGGCGTTTGGATTGTGGAACACCAAGATGAGTTTCCGGCACTGAAGCTCCTTCTTGGGAAGGTGTACATTCTCCTTCCCGGGCTGGTCGTGGTGGGCGGGGGCGGCTACCGGTGCGTGTTTTGCCTCGGCCGCGGCGGCAAGCGATGGTATGTGCGCTGGATCTGCCTCACGCGCGATGTGGGCTCGAGCGCGCGTGCGGCGTTCTCCGGCGAGTAGCGGCGCTCGGGACTTGGGCTTTTGGAATTCAGCCCTCGGACCTTTGGATTTTGGAATTCCGATCAAATCGGACTCTCTCGACACATGTCGCGGGAGTCCGAAACATTTTGTATAGTGTGACTGGACAGTAGGCAATGCGTGCAGGGTCAAGGTTCTGCGCCGTCGAACTCCGCGAGAGCATCTGCGAGAATGGAAGCGGATACGTCTGTTTCCAGCGTGCGGCGCTCTTTCGCTCAATACTCTTGCTACTTGGTGCGGCGGGTTATGGAATTGAAGATTCCGAATTCGATACAGTCCCGAGAGTAATCAAAGGATGGTGGCGCGGGCGACTCTCCGCACATTTGTGGTGAACGAGGACGGCAGTCGGAACGTGTTCTACTTGAACAACGACGGCAAGCGCTGGAACTTGAACTGGAACTACCTCACGAACGATGTGAATGCGAACGAACGCGTTGCCTTCTCCGGAAACTGGCGAGAGAAATAAGGGGATATGCTTGGCGGTTTAACTCCGGCTTGTGAACTGCCGGAGCCAGCCGCCGAGCATTCTGCCGACTTCCGAGAGTTCTTCCGAAAGCATGGCGTATTTTTTGTTGTCGAGTGCCCGCATTTCCCACGCGATTTGCAGGAAAAATTTCGTGAGGTCGAGTTTCGCCGCCGCACACTCAAGCAAGGGCAGTTTCCTGTCTCTGGGAAGAAAGCTTGCGGTGAGCACGGACTCAATCGTGTCTACGAGCGAGGCATCTATCTTCGCGCCGAGCGTATAGCGGACGTCTTTTGGAATGTGCGGAAGAAATCCGTGCCAGAGCTCATACGCGCGTACGAGACGCTGGATAATGGGCAAATTCGTGCGGGGGGGGGGCGTTCATAGGAAAAGTTTTTATGAAAAAGATATTTAACGGCGCACTCAATGACATTGCTTCACTCGAGAACCTGCTTGAAGCGTGGCGCGAGTTCGTTCGCGGCAAACGGTATAAACCGGATGTGCAAGAATTCGTGCTTTGGCTGATGGACAACATCCTAGCGCTTCACGCCGACTTGTGCAACGGCATGTACCGCCACGGGCCGTACCGGCATTTTCGCATCGCCGACCCGAAGCCGCGCGATATCCACAAAGCAACCGTCCGCGACCGGCTCCTCCACCACGCCATCTATCGCGTGCTCTACTCTTTCTTTGACCGCACCTTTATTGCCGATTCTTTTTCGTGCCGAGACGGGAAGGGGACGCATCGCGCCATGAACCGATTCCGCGAATTCGGGTATCATACGAGCTACAACCACACGAGGACATGCTGGGTGTTAAAGTGTGACATCAGAAAGTTTTTCGCTTCGATTGACCACGCAGCGCTCATGGGCATTCTCCGCGCGCGGATACCGGACAAAGGGATTATTCAGTTGCTCGGCGAAATCATCGGGAGTTTTTCTTCAACCGCACCCGGCGTGGGACTTCCGCTCGGGAATCTCACTTCGCAACTCCTCGTGAACATCTACATGCATGAGTTTGACCAGTTCATGAAGCATACGTTGCGCGCGAAAGAGTATATCCGTTATGCAGATGACTTTGTGGTTTTCTCGCCAAACAAAATGTGGCTTGAGGCCATTCTTCCTGAAATCGAGTCGTTCCTTTGGGGGCGACTGAAGCTCCGCCTGCATCCCGAGAAAGTTTCCATCAAAACTCTTGTCTCCGGTGTGGATTTCTTGGGCTGGGTGCATTTTCCCGACCATCGCGTATTGCGGACGGCGACCAAACGCCGCATGCTGAAAAGTGTGGCTCATAATCCGAAATCCCAAACCATCGCTTCATATGCAGGATTGCTCATGCATGGGAATGCGTGGGAGTTGAGAAGGTATGTTTTGGAAAAACGTATTGAAAAGTAGGGGATAATTTTGTATTCTGAAGCAACTATGGCAGAGAAACGAGCATTGGTATGCGGCGCGGGCGGGTTTATCGGCTCGCATATGGTCCAGCGCCTGAAGAAAGAGGGGCACTGGGTGTTAGGAGTCGACTTGAAGAAGCCGGAGTATTCTCCAACCGTTGCGGACGAATTTGTGTTGGGCGACTTGCGCGATGAGCAGCTTGTGAAAAAGATATTCAGTCAGACTTTCGATGAAACGTATCAGTTCGCCGCCGACATGGGCGGCGCGGGATTTATATTCACCGGCGAGCACGATGCGGACATCATGCATAATTCCGCCTCTATCAATTTAAATATGCTCCATGTGGGGCAGGAAACCGGGAACCTCAAGAAAGTTTTCTACTCTTCTTCGGCGTGCATCTACCCTGCGTACAACCAGGAAGACCCCTTGAACCCGAAGTGTTCTGAAGATTCCGCGTATCCGGCGGCGCCCGACAGCGAATACGGCTGGGAAAAGCTTTTTAGCGAGCGTTTGTACCTTTCTTTTGCGCGGAACTACAAGATTCCCGTGCGTATTGCCCGGTTCCATAATATTTTCGGTCCGGAAGGTACGTGGACGGGAGGAAGGGAAAAGGCGCCCGCCGCAATGTGCCGCAAGGTGGCGGAGGCAAAAGACGGGGGTGAGGTCGAGATGTGGGGGGACGGGCTTCAGACGAGGTCCTTCCTCTATGTCGACGAGTGCGTGGAGGGCGTGCGGCGGCTCATGGCGTCGGACTTCACCGGGCCGGTGAATATCGGCTCGGAAGAGATGGTCACTATCAACCAGCTTTTGGAAATGACGATGCGCATCGCCGGCAAGAAGCTATCGGTGAAGCATGTGAAGGGGCCTTTGGGGGTCCGCGGGAGAAACTCCGATAATAATCTTGTGAGGGAGAAGCTTAATTGGGCTCCGAGCGCGAAGCTTGAAGAGGGTATGAGGAAGACGTACGAGTGGATTAAGGAGCAGGCGAGGAAATCGGGGACATTGGCACAATAGTCATGAGTCATTGGTCATAGAAGCGAGTCTAGTAAATAGTCCATGGTCATTGGATTACCAGCCTTAGACTTATTACCAATAACCTGACTCGCTTCCACAACCTTCAACCAATAACTTTCAATATGATCATCAAAAATAAAACCTTTCTCGTGACGGGCGGCGCGGGATTTATCGGCTCGCACGTGACTGACGCGCTCGTCGCGCGCGGCGGGAAGGTGGTGATTGCGGATAATCTCTCGACGGGGCGGCGCGGGAACCTTAACCCGAAGGCAAAGTTCTATAAATTGAACGTCGCGGACGATAAAAAGTTTGACGCGGTGGTGAAGAAGCATAAGCCGCAGTACATTTATCACTTCGCCTATTTCGTGATTGTTCCGAAATCGACGCAAAACCCGCGGCTTGACATGGATTCGCTTCGCGGCTCGATTAACGTGCTCGAGGCGGCGAAGCGTTACAAAGTGAAGAAGGTGCTGTTCAGTTCTTCGGGGTTCATTTACGGAAACAACCCGCATCTTCCGCTTAAAGAAACCGAGCCGTTTGAGCCCACCTCGCCCTATGCCATCTCCAAGTATGCGGTTGAAGGGTACCTCCGCTTTTACAAAAAGAATTTCGGAGTGGACTACGCCATTCTCCGGAATGCGGCGGTGTATGGCCCTCGGCAGATTACGGGCGCGATGGCGGCTTATATCCGGGACCTCAAGGCGGGAGTTCCTTCGGAGTTTTACGGGCTGAAGACAAGGGATTACGTGTACATCGATGACGTGGTAAACGCGAATCTCCGTGTGCTCGGCGTTCCCGCAGCGCACCCGAACCCTGTCTGGAACATCGGCATGGGCGGCGAGATGCACTTGATTGATCTCTACTACGCTTTGGCGAAACTCCTTAAAAAGAAACCGCAGCCGGTAAAGAAGCCCGAACGCCCGGGGGAGCAGGACCGGTACTGCGTGGACATCACAAAGGCGAAGCGCGATCTGAAGTGGAAGCCGAGAATTAGCTTGGAGGAAGGGCTTCGGCGGACGCTCGCATTTTGGAAGTTGATTTAAGGTTCGACCTTTGGAATTCTTAAGGTCGAACCTTGGCGGCAATGGACGAAACCACGATTTATTGATATTGTTTGGGGTATGAATAACTCGCAAGACACCAGCAAAAAAGCGTTCATTACCGGCATCACTGGGTTTGTGGGAAGCCATCTTGCGGACTACATTCTTGCGAAAGCTCCGGAGTACGGAGTCGTGGGATTTTTGCGGTGGCGGTCTCCCAAGGAAAACATCAGGCATATTTTGGATAAGATAACGCTCGAGTACGGCGACCTCACGGATTACCCTTCAATTCACGCGGCGCTCGCGAAACACAAACCCGAGTTTATTTTTCACCTCGCGGCGCAGTCGTACGTGGATTTCAGTTTTGCGGCGCCGATTGCGACGCTCCACGCGAACGTGATTGGGACCGCCACGCTTCTCGAGGCGGTGCGCGCGCTGAAGTCTTCGAGCGGTTATGACCCGGTGATTCATATTTGCAGTTCTTCGGAAGTGTATGGGCAGGTGAAGAAGGAAGAAGTGCCTATCACCGAAAACAATCCGTTCCGTCCCGCGTCGCCCTATGCGGTGAGCAAGGTGGCGGAGGATATGCTGGGGTTGCAGTACTGGCTTTCATGGAAGATAAAAACGATTCGCACAAGGATGTTTACGCACACGGGTCCCCGCCGCGGCGAAGTCTTCGTGCTCTCGAATTTCGCAAAGCAGGTAGCGGCGATGGAAGCGGGGAAGCAGCCGCCGGTTTTGAAAGTGGGGAATCTTGAGAGTATCCGGACGTTCATGGATGTGCGGAATGCGGTTGAGGCGTATTGGCTTCTCGTTACGAAGTGCCCGCCGGGCGAGGTCTACAACATCGGCGGCGCGGAAACGATGACCATCCGCGAAATGACGGAGAAACTTCTCGCGCGTTCCACCGTGAAAAATATAAAGATAGAGGTGGACCAGGCCCGCCTGCGCCCCTCGGACGTCACGCTCCAGATTCCCTCGACCGAAAAATTTGCGAAAGCCACGGGCTGGAAACCGACGATTCCTTTCTCGAAGACCGTGCAGGACACGCTTGATTATTGGAGAGAATACTATGGCACAAATTCCAAATCTCAAGCACCAAATTCCAAGTAATATCCAATGACCAAAATCCAAAGTGGAGGAACTGGGATTTCGAATTTGTTTGTGATTTGGGTTTTGTAATTTGGAATTTTTCTCAGTATGGTTATCACCCGCACTCCATTTCGCATCTCCTTCTTCGGCGGAGGGACCGACTACCCTGCGTGGTACAAAGAGCGTGGCGGCGCCGTATTAAGCGCGACAATCGACAAATATTGCTATCTCAACGTGCGGCATCTGCCGCCGTTTTTCGACTACCGGTACCGCGTGCGATACGCAAGAAACGAGAACACAAAGACGCACGACGAAATCGAGCATCCCTCGGCGCGAGAATGCCTTAAATTTTTAAATGTTGAGGAGGGAATTGAGATACAGCACACCGCGGATCTTCCTGCGATGTCGGGCTTGGGATCAAGCTCGGCGTTTACCGTAGGGCTTCTCCATGCATTCTACGCCTTGCGTGGAGCACCCGTGAGCAAGCTTCAGCTTGCGAAGGATGCGATTCATGTGGAGCAGGAGCGCATTAAAGAGAATGTGGGGTCGCAAGACCAGGTGGCCGCGGCATTCGGTGGCTGCAATGTCATCACATTTCAGGGAGAGGGTGATATCGTCGTTGCACCGGTCGCGATGTCGCCGGAGCGTGTGAAGGAACTTGAGCGGCACCTTCTGCTCTTTTTCACCGGGTTTTCCCGGCGGGCGTCCGACATCGCCGCAAGCTGGATACAAAACACACCGAAGAACGCGAAAGAGCTCGGGCGCATGCAGCAAATGGTGCGTGAGAGTGCCGCGGTGCTTGAAGGAAAAAAAGACATACGCGAGTTTGGTGCGCTGCTCAAAGAAGCATGGGAGTTGAAGCGGGGGATTTCCCCGGAAATCGCGAATGTCCATATCGATGAAATTTACGCCCGCGGCATGAAGGGGGGCGCCTTGGGCGGGAAACTTCTCGGGGCGGGCGGCGGAGGGTTCATTCTTTTCTTCGTTGAGCCGGAAAAGCAAGTTGGCGTGAAAAAAGCACTTGCCGACCTTCTCCATGTTCCGTTCGCGTTCGAGAACCGCGGGAGCCATACAATCTTTTTGAGAAAATCGGAAGAGGAGGGAGTTTAGCTGCGCCGATGGATGCCATTATCCTTGCGGGCGGGGAGGGAAAGCGGCTCCAGTCTGTTGTCGCGCACCGGCCGAAACCGATGGCGTTTGTTGCGGACCGCCCTTTCTTGGAGTATCTCATCCGGAAACTGAAAGGCAGTGGCGCGAAGAATATCGTGCTTTCGGTGGGGTATAAAGCGGATGTGTTATGGAGCCATTTCGGGGACGGAGCTGCGTTCGGCGTTTCCCTTGCCTATATCGAGGAGAAAGAACTCCTTGGCACGGGCGGGGCGATACGGTATGCGGCGGAGGAGGCGCAGGTGGGAGAGACGTTCTTTGTCTTGAACGGCGATTCGTATTTTGACGTGGATTACGGGGCGCTTCTGCGCATGCACGAAGTTAAAAAAGGAGTGGGTGTGCTCGCGCTTCGGAAAGTCATGAATCCCCACCGCTCCGGCGTGGTGGAGCTCGATGCGGAGGGACGCATCACGAAGTTCCATGAGAAAAAGCAGGTGACAGGGGAAGCGCTCATTAACGGCGGGGTCTACGTGCTCTCGCGCCGCATTTTTGAGTACTTCCCGAAAAAGGAGAAATTCTCCCTTGAAGAGGAGGGGTTCCCCGCGGCAATCGCGGGGGGCCTCTATGGTGTTGTCTCCGAGGGATATTTTATCGATATAGGTATTCCGGAAGACTTCGCAAAGGCGCAGGAGGATTTCAAAAAGAGGATATAATACTAACTAACCATGAAAAAGGAAATATTTGCCTCGGCATTTGCGAGACACCGCGAGGTTCTTGAGAAAAGCGAGAGTGTTCTTCCGGACGTTGCACGCGCCGGAGAGGTGCTTCTCGCAGCGGTTAAAGCGGGAAAGAAGGTGCTCGCATGCGGGAATGGTGGTTCGGCGGCGGATGCGGAGCACTTCGTGGGAGAATTTTTGTGCAGATACAAGGGTGACCGGAAACCGCTCCCGGCAATTTCACTTGTTTCCGCGGCGGGGGCTTTGACCGCAATCGGGAATGATTATGCGTACGAGGAAGTGTTTGCGCGGCAGATTAATGCATTGGGGAACGAAGGAGATGTGCTCGTTGCCATTACTACCAGCGGCAAGTCTAAGAACATCCTCGCGGCGCTCCGCGCGGCGAAAGAGAAAAAACTTCGCTCAATTCTTCTGACGGGTCCCGGAGGCGCTTCACTTACGAATGATGCAGACGTGGTGGTGGCGGTTCCGTCGGACGAGATGGCGCGCGTGCAGGAAATGCACGAGCTTATCTATCACAGCTGGTGCGAATTTTTGGACGCGGAGCTTTCGGGGTAAGGAGGATTGCTTTTATAGTGGCGTAGGTGGTATAACACTTGCAGTTTTTTGATTGCTTTGCCGTAGCACTAAGCACCCGTTTTTCCCGGATGTTGAGTGCTGTAGCAACACAAACGATGCTTCGCGTGATGCGAGGCGGGACTGGCTGGTGGTTGAGTTGGCGCATCTTGAATCACCGCACGGGGTTCGCCCCGCGCGACCTCGTCGCTTTTTCCGGCTGACGTTAGTCGGGGCACGGCGCACGTATGTCAGTCATATTTTGTACCCTGGGACCTAGGAGGACTCCGGGGTACATCACTTTTTGCGTTGACCCGTGTTACAACGCTTAGGGCTAATCATAAATGTAGCCAAATTGATTGACACTCCTTCCGAGCGACCCTAAAATATGGAGTGTTCACGAATAATGCGAATCGAGGCAAATAATGCGAATTAGGATTCGCGTTATTTAATTATTTAATTAGCGTTATTCGCGATTACTCCAATGAAACAAGAAGTCGTTGCGGTGCGGGATTCGTGCCGCGTGTGCGGGAGCAAGCCCCTTATTCCGATTCTCTCCATCGGAGACGTGTACGTGTCGGATTTTATAAAGGACGAAGCGCTCGAGAAAGAGTGGGGGAAGTTCCCGTTGGAACTCGTGCTTTGCAATAAGAATGCTGGGGGATGTGGATTGCTTCAGTTGAAGCATACGCTCTCGCACGACGCCCTCTATCGCCAATACTGGTACCGCTCCGGCATCAACCGGACGATGACGGATGAGCTGTTGAGCATCGCGAAAACAGTGGAGTCGCTCGTTGACCTGAAAGCCGGGGATTATGTGATAGACATCGGGGCGAACGACGGAACGCTTTTCACCGGATACTCAGTCCCGGGATTGCGTAAAGTGGGTTACGAACCCTCGAAAAACATCGTGAAGTACATTAAGGACCCGGAGGTGAACCTTATCAACGACTACTTCAACGCGGAGGCATGGACGAAAAAGTTCGGCGGCGCGAAAGCGAAGGCGATTACCGCAATCGCGATGTTTTACGACCTCGAAGAACCGGACAAGTTCATGCAGGACATAAAGACCTGCCTTGACCCGGAGGGCGTCTTCATCATCCAAATGATGTACCTGCCCTCAATGCTCACACAGGTGGATTACGACAACATCGGGCACGAACACCTCGAGTACTACGCATTGGGGCCGCTTGAGTATCTCTACGAGAAAAATGGCTTTGAAGTCTGCGACGCGGAGCTGAATTACATCAACGGCGGGAGTTTCCGCGTCTACGCGCGGCTCAAGGGGCAGGGGAAAGGTATCAAGCTCGCGCCGGGCGCTGCGGCGCGCGTGCAGAAAATGCGGGATGACGAAGCGAAGCTCGGACTGTACGATAAGAAAATCTACGACGAGTTCGCGGCGCGCGCGGAGTCGCTCAAAAACCAGCTCGTGTCGTTCATCAAGGGAGAGGTGGCGAAAGGAAAAACGATTTATGTGTATGGCGCCTCCACCAAAGGGAATACCACGCTTCAGTATTGCGGGTTGGAGTATCCGCTTCTCAAAGCCGCCGCGGAGCGGAACCCCGACAAATGGGGATATAAAACCGTGGGGACGCACATTCCCATCATCTCCGAGGAACAGGCGCGGAAAGACAAGCCGGATTACTTTTTGGCGCTGCCGTGGCACTTTATGGAAGAATTCCTCGAACGGGAAAGAGAATATCTCAAGGCTGGAGGGAAGTTTATTACTCCCTTGCCTCGCGTGGAGGTTATCGGAGTGGAGGCATTACAAAATTAGACCTCGCCCAAAAATTATGTCGAGCATCGCCGAGCGTGTCCGCGCTCACTACACGAAAGAAGGACTGGGGGGCCTCCTCAAGGGAATTTGGCGGTGGGTAAAGTTTTGGTGGTTCACGGTGCCGGTCGGCACGGCGGCGTATTACCTCCACCGCACGTTTCGCCGGAAGCGCATCCCCGCATTCCGGTTTCACGGCGAGGAGCTTGCATACGTCTATTCCCGCTACAATTTCACGTGGGCGAGCGAGCGCATTGTGGAAATTGCCCTCGGGCAATGGTTTCTTACTAAAGTGAAAGCGGCAGGGGCGAAGCGGGTTCTCGAAGTGGGGAATGTCTTGAGCCACTATGGGAGTTTCACGCACGACATTTTGGACAAATACGAAGAAGGCCCGCGGGTCTTAAACGAAGACGTGGTCACGTTCACTCCGAATCGGCTCTACGATGCGATAGTTTCTCTCTCCACGCTTGAGCACGTGGGTTGGGATTCCTATGAAAGCCGTGAACCCGAAAAGGTGCTCCGCGCGGTGGAAAACCTTGTGCATTGCATCGCTCCCGGAGGGAAAATGCTCGTCACGATGCCGTTCGGCTACAATTCGTTCGTGGACCAGTGCGTAGCGGAGCGGCGATTCCCATTTACTTCCATGTATTTCCTGAAGCGGGTTTCTCAAGCGAACGAGTGGAAGGAGGTGCCGTTTGAGGAAGTGAAAGGACAGCCGTACAACGCTCCCTATTTTGCGGCGAACGCGATTGTGGTGGGAGTGGTGGAGAAATAGTTAGTCAATAACCATTATTTGCTGGGCTCCAGCACGTTGCTTTTACAGCGCGTTACGCTACAATTTTTGTATAACTAAATAACGGCTAGAAACGCCTAACCCTTATGGTGTATTCCGTAAGGCACGGCGCACAAATTCCATCCCTAGTAAAAAGCTCCTCGTTCGGGCACTAGGGATGGTCGTAACCCGAAAGGGTTATGGGTGGCCGAAAGGCCGCCGCCTGCGGTGGGGAGCTTTCTGCTTCCTTAAACAGGTGACGCTAAAACCATCCCTCGCGTGCCAAATAGAAAACTCCTACATTCCTCGGTAGAAAAATACATAAGAACTTTTTTTGATCCCAGCATCTTTTTCCGCGCCTGTTGGCGAAAAATACCAATCGGCTCCTTCGCTTTGAGAGTGAAGTTCGATGCTTTTGAGCGTCCTGCCCATGCCTATGGAATGTGGCAGGCAGTTCGACAAGCAAAGGCACTGGGGATTGGAAAAATAACTTGTATTGAATTTGGCGTAGCCCAAGGGCGCACGTATCAAGCCATGCTTAAAATGGCGCGCCAGCTTACGCGTGAGTACGGCGTAGAAATTAAAGTAATCGGATTTGACTCCGGCGCAGGATTGCCCCAACCACTCGACTATCGCGACCTCCCGTATTATTGGCAGGCGGGGCAGTTCCCTCTTGCGACTAATCTCTTGCCCAATCTCCTTATTGGAGATGTGAGCGAAACTGTGCCGAAATTTGTTGCGGGAAAATCAAACGGCGTCCCTATAGGGTTCATCGCATTCGATCTGGATTACTATAGTGCAACCAAAAAGGCATTCGAGATTTTTAACGCCCCAACCCTTCCTCGCGTTTTTTGCTATTTTGACGACGTTATTGATGATGACTTCATGTTTTTTAACGAATACACCGGTGAGCTTCTTGCAATTCGGGAATTCAATGAGGAGCATGGTACGGAAAAATTGACAAAAATAAACGGATTGGCGGCGCTTCGGCCGTTTCGAAGCCGATGGCCGGATACCATATATGTTTTACACAAGTTTGCTCACCCTCTTTACATAAAAAATATCGGAGAAAAGATATGAACATTCGCTGTGTGTTGGGTTTCCATGAAAAGTTTGAAGATCATATTTCCATCGTTGACTCTAAGGGGAAAAGCACGGGAGCGATGTTGGGATATGTACGGTGTCGCCGTTGTTCCAGACACATGGACTCCCGTGGTAGTTGGAGGAAATGCAACGCCCTTGATGGGGTGTGCAGGCGGTGCGCGTGGGGTCAAAGTGATAACGTCGGAAAACCCTGTCTTGATTGCGGTTACATGCGCAGGTGATTCGAAAGCGCCAATTGTTTTGCAGAAGCTCTGCAAATATATTAGATTTACAGCATAGGAAAGAGTATGCCATCGGCGCCTTTAAACAGGCGTTAAAGTTTTTGTGGTGACTCTCTTATTTTTAGAACTATGAAGATTGCACTTGTATATTTTCGACTTACTACGCAGGCAGGAGGACAGCAGCAAGTCTACTCTTTGGCGCAGGAGTTGACGCGGCAGGGGCATGTTGTAGTCCTCTATACCGCAGAGATTAACCGGGAGTATTACCCCTCGCTCCTCCAGGGTATTGATGTCCGTGTCGTTCCTCCCGAAAAACCCTTCGCGCCGCTTTTCCCACGTTCCGGCGATGGGGTATTCGTACGGGTGGCGCAGAAGCGGAAATTAGACGCGCTTTATACGAGCACCGCGCGGCGAATCGCCGAGGCAATGGAAAATGACTTCGATGCGGTGAATTGCCATGAGGACTTCGCGTACAAAACGGGCTATTTTTACAAGCGCATTAATCCCCGGGCGCGGGTTGTGTGGACGATGAACAATCCCCCCTACATGCGATTTCCCAAAGAAAGTATTGCGTTGAACATTCTGAATAGAGCGTACACTCGGTATAAGGACGCGACGGAACGAAAATACTTCCTCGCAGTGGATGCGGTGGCGGTCTTGAGTCGTTATGAAGAAGCATGGGCGAAGGACAGAGGGTTGCCCGTGCGAATTGTCTGGAGCGGCATTGACTTCAAGCGGTTTTACGCTCCCGCGAAGGCGGAACCGGGGAATCCGGCGGTGCTTATGGGCTTGGGCGCGCTTAATGCACAGCGGCGCTATGAGGACATTATTGACGCGGTCGCGCTCCTCAAAGCGCGGGGGCATGCGGTGCGCGCAAAGATTATTGCAAAGGATATTTGGAATGAGGCGGGATACCGTGCGCTTCTTCTCTCGCGCGTTGCGGCGCGGGGAGTGGAGCCGGAAGTACAGTTTAATTTCGAGGGAGTGAGCGAGCAGGGGCTCCGCGAGGCGTACCGGACGAGCGATGTGTTTCTTCTCACCGCGCATATTCCTCCGCCGCAAGGATATGGATGGGGATCCGTGGCGTTTGAAGCTGCCGCTGCGGGGTTGCCGGTGGTGCTGAATCGTGAAACGGGGGCTGCGCATGTCTTGAGCGACGGGGAGAATGCGCTTTTCGCGACTCCGGGGAACCCGCAAGAGTATGCATCGCAGGTTGAGCGCATTCTTAAAGACCATGCGTTGTACCGCCGCATTGCCG
Organism: uncultured Candidatus Saccharibacteria bacterium; assembly: GCA_964646415.1. Classification (GTDB taxonomy): domain Bacteria; phylum Patescibacteriota; class Minisyncoccia; order UBA6257; family 2-01-FULL-56-20; genus VGJV01. Next base: position 21,679 of record CAZYEL010000011.1, on the reverse strand, counting down.
AAGAAGGGCAGAGGTTCGTGCGGGAGAATATTTCCTGGACACGCTATGCGAAGGAGATGGTGCAGCTTTTCAGCAAATCCAAAGTGCCAAGCACCAAATAACAAACAATATCCAATGAACAAAATCAAAAATTTAGAAATTAGAATTTTGAATTTGTTTGTAATTTGGGATTTGTAATTTGGGATTTTTTCAAGGATATGCGTCTCAAAATCCTTTTCCTAATCAACTACTTCGGGCTCGGCGCAGACAGGTGGATTTCGAGCGGTTACCGCGACGCATTCGCGGACATGGGGCATGAATTCGGCTGTGTTTATTTTCACGACGATTTGCCGAAAGTGCTTCGCGAATCGCGCCCCGACATCCTCTTCCTCGTTCCTTCGGAGTCGGTGAAGAATCCGGAAAACTGGCCGGCGCTCCGCGACGCCCGGAAGAAGGGAACAAAAGTGTTTCTTATGGCGGACCAGACCATTGCGGAGAGCCCCGAGAAGCTTCCGGTCTACCGCGACGCCGACATCGCGGATGTGTACTGGGGCGAGAACGAAGCCGAATGGATGCAGGACTTCGTGCGGGCGAGCGGGAGGGCGTATGTGACGATTCCTCTTGCCGCGAACAAGAAGTTCCATTTTCCCGTATCGCCCGTCAGGAAATACATATGCGATATCGCGTTTTTGGGCGCGATGATGCCCTTGAAGCGGAAAATATTCGATCAGCTCCTCATTCCTCTTATGAAGAAATATCGTGTGCGCGTGTATGGTCCGGGGTGGACGCTCAAAGACAAGATACTCAAGTCCGTCGCAGCGCTCGCGCGGAAGGCGGGAGCCGAAAAAGCGGGCGCATGGCTTACCAGGCAGCGGATATCCGTTCCCGTTGAGGAAGAAAATCAGCTTTACTCGTCCGCAAAGGTGAGTATTAACATCCACGAGCGGGGTCCCGAGACAAAAAATCACGTGTTTCTGAACGAGCGGGGGTTCAAAGTCCCTGCGTGCGGCGGGTTCGAAATATGCGACTATAATCTTGCGCTCCGTCGGTATTTCGCCGAGGATGAAGTGGTGATGGCGGAGGACGACGGCGAGGATTGGTTCCGGAAAATCGAGTATTATATCCGGCATGATGATGAGCGCGAGAAAATACGGAAAGCGGGCGCCGCGCGGGCGCTCCGCGAGCACACATATCACCACCGCGCAAAGCGCGTGCTGGAACTTGCCGGCTTTTGGAAAAACGAGAATAATCATTAATTAATGATCGGTAGAAAACTGAAGCTCATATGGGGCGCACTTCATGCATACCGCAATTGGTTCTTGCGGCTTTCTCGCGCGGGGTTCAGAGTAGTGGTGCGCCCGACCGACGGCAATTCGGGGTTCTTGTTCGCAGACCGAATATGATAAGTCAATGGTTGAAGGTTATGGAAGCGAGTATAGTCAATAGTCAATTGTTGTAGGGGTGGGTGACCAGCAACTAATTTCCTCATGGCTATGAAGATAATCTACGCTGGAATAAGGAAAGACCAATACGACGAGAATCGGCGCGGGTTCACGTTCGAATACAACAATTTTTATCTTACCCTCAAAGGAATGTCGGAGATTTCGAGTAATTCCGAGGGAGCGGGCGTGGAGGTGATTGAATACCCGTTTGACGCTATCGTGCGCGTGGGGAAGCGCCGCTTTAATGATGATTTTCTCGCGCTCGCTGCGCGCGAGAAGCCGGATGTGGTCTTTATTTTCCCGTACACCGATGAATTCGAGGAGCGGACGTTGGATGAACTCAAAAAACACACCACCACGCTCGCGTGGTTTGCGGACGACCATTGGCGGCTTTGGAACTATTCCCGTTTTCTCGCCCCCCATCTTTCATGGGCGGTTACGACGTGGTCAAAGGCGCCCGAGGAGTATGCCCGGTACGGGATTTCAAACATTATTCGTTCCCAATGGGCGTGCAATCCGCGCATGTGGCATCCCGTTGAAGTGCCGGCGAAGGATATCGAGGTAAGCTTCATCGGCCAGCGGAATTCGGCGCGGACGCGGATTGTGGAGGAGCTCCGGAGGGCGGGGATTGAGGTCTGGGTGCGGGGGTGGGGATGGCCGGAAGGGAGATTGAGCGAGGAAGAAATGATAGCGGGTATTTCGCGGAGCAAAATTTGTCTTAACTTCAATAACCCTCCCGACCGGTGGCGGGCAAAGCTTTTCGCGCGTCTCCTCTTCCGCCGTTCGGGAACGCGCATCGTGCCCGATGTGTTTCATTTCCCGTCGAATGTGCGCTCATGGCTTAATATGGCAATTCCGCAAATCAAGGCGCGCCCGTTTGAGCTTGCAGGATGCGGCGCATTCGTGATTTCGGGCTATGCCGACGACCTTGAACGGTACTATGAAGAGGGGAAGGAGATGGCGTTTTACCGGACAATTCCCGAATTAATCGAGAAAATACGCCATTATTCGGCTCGTCCGGAGGAGCGCGAGGGGATTGCAAAGGCGGGATACGAACGAACGCTCCGCGACCATACCTACGAAGCCCGGTTTCGGGAAATCTTCTCGAAAATGGGTGTTTTCCGGGGCGTTTGACTTATCCCGTTAGAGGCAGCGCGCCTCTGCCTCTAACGGGACTTATCCATGGCAATCCCCTCACCACACAATGTCGAGAATTTGAGTAGGTACTACCTCAACGAAAACTCTGCATTATGTCGTGGAGGGACAGGTTCGGACTTATCCACAGCTTTTGCATGTTGCATGCTGCACGAATGTTGTACAATGAATGCAAAGTCGTGTGCATAATAAAAATTTCATGATAGACAGTACGAAGAAAAGGTGGGCGCGGTTTTTCATTTCCGCGATTGGTTCGTTTTGGTTAGTGTTTGCGGTGCTCGGAACGTCGGTCGCGTTCGCGGCACTTACGTTTGGCAATGCATTAATTTCCGGCGATTCCGCGTCGCGGGTTGATGCGGGAGGCGTCCTTAGTGTGGGGACGGCTTCGGCCACGCAGGTAACGATCGGCGCGAGCGGTATCAGTGTTTCGTTTCCCGGTGCGGCTTCCACGGCAGGAGCCGCTACTTTTTTAAGTACGCTTACGCAGTCGGGTGGAGTGGTAGCCCTTGCGTCTACGACGATTACGGGGAATGCGACCGCTACGTCGCTCTCCATAAGCGGTCTTAGCGCTCTGGCTTCAACCACGGCAACCTGGCTTACGGTCACGGGCAACACCACAAGCGGTGCGCTCTCGGTGAGCGGACTTTCCGCCTTGGCCTCGACTACCGTTACATGGCTTACGAACACGGGCAACACGACATCAGGCGCCCTTTCGGTGAGCGGACTTTCCGCCTTGGCCTCGACTACCGTTACATGGCTTACGAACACGGGCAACACGACATCAGGCGCCATTACGGTAAGTGGGCTTTCTGCCTTATCCTCGACCACGATTACGAATTTGACGATAAGCGGCACCGCTACTACGGCGGGTGCGGCAGTGTTCCAGAGCACGGTAAATTTTGACCCCGTAAGTTTGTTCACATTTGGTAACGCAACGGGTACGTCGGCAACATCCTCCTTAGGCGTGGCGAATGCCTCGACATCGCGGCTGGACGTCGGAGGAACGGGTGTCTTCCAGAACCTGACGGTGCTTGGCACGTTTACTCCAACAATCACTTCAATCACGACGCTTACGAATACCAGTTCGTCGATTGGAAATTTGACGGTTACAAACAACACCACCTCGGGCGCGCTTAAAGTAAGCGGCTTAAGCGATTTGGCATCAACCACGGCAACCTGGCTCACAGTGACGGGCAACACGACATCTGGCGCCATTACGGTAAGTGGGCTTTCTGCCTTGGCATCAACGACAGTGTCTGACTTGACGGTGACGAACAATACTACATCCGGTGCCCTGAAAGTAACCGGTTTGAGTGCTTTGGCCTCAACCACGGTTACGTGGCTTACGAACACCGGCAATACTACATCTGGTGCTCTTTCAGTGAGTGGTTTGAGCGCCTTGGCATCAACCACGGCGACCGACTTGACGGTTACGAACAATGCGACATCCGGTGCCCTCTCGGTGAGCGGCTTGAGCGCCTTGGCATCAACCACGGCAACATGGCTTACGGTGACGGGTAACACCACATCGGGTGCACTCACGGTGAGTGGGCTTACCACACTCGTTTCTTCCACGATTACGAACGCCATCATCACAAACTCGACGACGACGAAGGCGGATATCACGAATGCTTCAACTACGAGGCATGATGTTGCCACCTCTCTTACTATCGGTGGGAATGCCTCCTCGATTACTGAGTTTAATTGCGGTACCGTGACGTGGGACGCGCCACTTCTTGCGACGAGCGGTAAGGCGGCAGTCACGGCGAGTTCGCCGTATGCGACGAGCACGGGTGTTGCGGTAACCGGTGCGGCGACTGGAGACCTTTGTCTCGCTTCACTCAGTGCAGGAACCTCAACATCACACTCGCTCACTTGTAATATTATTGCTTCAGGGTTTGCGTCGACGACGCTGGCGAACCTCGATTCCATCAGTGAGCTTGACTTCCCATCGCTGACGCTCAAGGTCTGCTCTCTTACTACCGGTACCTAATAAATCCGTCGCCTGTCCTCCTCGCTTTCCTTGGCGCAGGCCCGGGGAAGCGAGGGAGGATAACGAATTACCACACCAAATAACGTGAAAACATTTTTTGTACGTACAACTCTACACGTGGCGGCGGTGGTAGGGGTGTTCCTCCTCGGCATTTCGCTTGCGCAGGCGGCTCCGGTGAATTACAGCGTAGGGACGCCGGTTTCGCTCGCGTCTCCCGCAACGACGCTTACCATCGCAACGAGTTCCGTTGCGGAAGCCGTTATTGTGAGCACGTCAAGCGTGACCGTAGTGATGTTCCCGACAACCGGCGGCACCTTCTCAATCACTTCTCCGACATACGGGCTTTCGGTTTCGGAAAGCGGCTCCGGCGGTACGATATCGAATAGTTGTACCTCGGGTGTCGCGTCCACGACCCTTACTCAAACCGCAGGAGGTTCGACTTACCTTATCACGACGACCGCGGGAGCATGTACTGCCGCGACTTCCGGGAGTGTTGGCTCGGGCGGAGCTACTACGGTAAGTGGTGGCGGCGGAGGTGGCGGCGGAGGTGGAGGAGGCGGGGGCGGGTATGTGTATACGCCGCCGGTAACGCCAGCCACCCCGGCTGTTCCTACCGTTGCACCAGCAACGCCCGCGGTTCCTGCTGCGAAGCCCACCACTCCTTCCGTTGCGGCTTTGACGCCGCAGGCGGCAGCGATTCAGGCGGTTCGCGTGCAGCTCTTGAATACTCTCATCGCGCAGCTTAAGGCATTGATTGTGAAGGCGCAGCAGCAGGGAATAACCTTGCCGCCGGGTGCCGTAGCAATATTGAATGCGGGACCGGTGAGTGCTCCGGCAGCTGCGGTTCCTTCTTCAAGTTCGGTTCCGCCTTCGGGAAGTTTCTCCAAGTATCTTGCGACTGGTTCCTCTAACTCTGACGTAACCGCGCTCCAGCGCTTCCTTACCGCACAGGGACCGAGCGTGTACCCGGAGGGAACGGTGTCTGGATACTATGGTGCGCTTACCCGGAAAGCCGTCGGCAAATTCCAGGAGAAAAATGGGATTGCGAAGCCGGGCGATGCGGGGTATGGAACCGTAGGACCGAAGACCCGCGCGAAGATTAACCAGCTTCTCGGCCTCTAGAAAAATACTCCCGACTTTCTGCGATGAATTGCCCCGCCACTCCACAGGAGTGGCGGGGTTTTGTTTTGGGGAAATTTCGGGACAGATGAGGTGAATGGGGGTATACTCTTGCGTATGCAACCTTTGGCTTCCATCCTCATTACCACTTTTAACTCGGAGAAATACATCCGCGAATCGCTTGATTCGGCACTTGTCCAAACATACCCCAACTTTGAGGTAGTGGTGGTGGATGGCGGTTCGACTGACGGGACGCGGGAGATTATTCGCGAGTATGTTGACTCCTGCCTACGCGCCTCCTCCGCCGTAGCGGCTGCGAAGGCCGGGCAAGGCTCCGGCGGGCAGGCCCGCGTCCGCCCGATATTTTCCGAAAAGCGGCTGGGTATCAAAGAGGGGAGGAACCTTCTCTTTAAGGAAGCCCATGGCGAACTTCTCACGTTTCTTGATTCCGACGATATCTATTTGCCGGAGAAAGTTGCCGAGGAAGCGGCGTTTCTCGAAACGCATCCCGATTATGCGGCGGTCTACTGTGATATCCGTTATTTTTTCGACGGGGAACCCGGGAAGTTCTACAAGCATCGCTATACGTTCCACTCGGGTGATATCTTCAAGGAGCTGTTGAGTCGCATGTTTATTACGAATACCGCGGTCATGTTCCGGCGCGCTGTGTTCGACGCCTTGGGCGGGTACGATGAAACGCTTGGCATGGTGGAGGATTGGGAATATTTCCTCCGCATGGCGCATGCGGGGCACAAAATCGGTTTTTTACCGAAGCCCCTCGTGCGATACCGTCTGCGGTGGGACAACAATACGCGGTTCGACAATCAGGTGCCGATTCAGGAATCGGCGGTGAAAATATTCGAGAATTTGCATACGCGGATGAGCGCCGAGGAGCGGGTGCGGTACGGGATGGATGCGATTCTTTCCCGGCGTAGGCTGCGGCTCGCGGTTGCATATCTTGCGACAGGGAAGGGAAAGGAGGCGCGCGCGCTCTTCAAGAGTATTTCGGGGAGCGTGGCGCTGCGGAGTGCGGCGTGGGCACTCTCTTTCATGGGCGCTGTTTTGCCGACGCGCTTTATGCGCTTTCTTGTGGAGCGTGCGTGGAATATGAAAAAGAAAAATCTCTTCGTGCCCGTCTAAGTCCTCATGGCTAAGTCCTAATGGCTGTGCTAGGGTAATGACTATGAAAGTACTTGTCACTGGCATAGCCGGTTTTATCGGGAGCGCTTTGGCGGACCGGCTCATCGTTGCGGGACATAGCGTGGTGGGGATTGACAATCTGGAGTACGGCCGCAAGGAGCAAGTTCCCGAAGCGGTGGAGTTCCATCAGCTCGATATTCGTTCGAAAGACATTTATCCGCTCTTTGAAGGTATTGATGGCGTGTTTCATCTTGCGGCGAAGAATTGCTTGCCCGACTGTCAAGCGGACCCTGTGGCGACGATGGACATAAACGTTACCGGTACCGCGAACGTGTTTGAAGCCGCACGGCGCGCGGGAGTGCCTCGCACGATGTACGCGGACTCATCCGCGGTGGAGGAGGGCGATGACCGGTTGAAGGGCTTTTATGCGATTTCAAAGCTTGCGGACGGGAGAGTGGCGGAGGGGTATCGCGCGGCGTTCGGCATGGACATCGTGGGACTCCGATACTTCAATCTCTACGGGCCGCGGCAGGACTACCGTCGCGCTTCGCCTCCGGTGATGAGTAAGCTTATCGTCACGTTCCTCAAGGGCGAGCGGCCGATTATCTTCGACGGCGACGAGGAAAACAAACGCGACTTTATCTACGTGGACGACATAAATGATTTCCACATGCTGTGCCTTGCGGATAATCGGGTGAAGAACAAGCTTTTCCGTCTGGGAAGCGGCACGTCCACTTCGATTAAAGAAATTTACGAGACCATCGTGAAGCTTATGGGAGTACATCCCGACCCGGTGCGGAAGCCGCGCGGGGCAGGTGACCCACCGGTCGCGACGCTTGCGGACTGGAGCGAGGCGAAAGCGCTTGGCTGGAAGCCGAAAACCACGCTCGAAGAGGGTCTTCGCGCGCAAATCGAGTGGATGCGGGAAGAGTTCAAGAAAGGAAACATCAAATAGCCCTGTCTGCCGGCAGGCAGGCATTAGCCAATAGCCATTAGAATTTAGGAAAAAACAGGTGTATTCTTAAGTGGTCGTCTAAGTTCTAATGGCTAAGTACTAAGTTCTAATCTAATGATTATCACGCGTACGCCGTTCCGGGTAACATTGGGGGGAGGGGGGACTGATTTGCCGTCATATTACGAAAAGAACGGCGGGTTCATATTCTCCGCGGGGCTCGACAAATATATGTTTGCGAGCGTGAGCCGTCCCATGGAAGATGATTTGATTCGGCTTAAGTACAGCGAAGCGGAATATGTTGCAAGCGTGAGCGAAGTGAAGCACTCGATTTTCCGGGAAATTCTCCGCTTTATGGGAATCGAGAAGCAGATTGAGATTTCCACGGTTGCCGACGTGTCAGCCGGCACGGGACTCGGTTCGTCGAGTTGCTTTACCGTTGCCGTGCTTCACGCGCTCCATACTTTGAAGCGCGACTATGTTTCGCTCCAGACGATTGCCGAGGAAGATTTCACGATAGAGAACGACATTCTCAAGCGCCCCATCGGCAAGCAGGACCCGTACATGGCCGCCTTCGGGGGGCTCACGGTTTTGGAGATTGCGAAGGATGGCACGGTCAAGGTCCGCAAGGCGAATGTGGCGCAGGAGACGGCGGACGCGCTGAATCGCAACATGCTCATGTTCTTCACGGGTGTCCGAAGGAGTGCGGACACTATTCTCGCCGAGCAAACGAAGGGGATGAAGGAGGAGAAGAAAGACGTTATAGAGAGTATGCGCTACATCGAGGAAATCGGCCGCCAAATCCTTGAGGCGATGGAGGGCGATGATGTGGATGAGGTGGGGCGGTTTTTCGATGCGCACTGGCAGCACAAGAAGCGCACCTCGACCAAGATGACGAATCCGGAGTTCGACAAAATCTACGAGGCGGGGAAAGCGGCGGGCGCCTTGGGCGGGAAGATTTCCGGCGCCGGCGGCGGAGGATTCTTCACGTTCTACGTGCCGGAAAAACACAAACAGTTCCGTGAAGCGATGAAGCAATTTGGCTTGCGGGAAATGCACTATCGTTTTGACTACGAAGGGTCAAAGGTACTTGTTGATCTTTAGTATCACGGCATGCCTCCAGAAAATCCAAGAAAAGCGCACGAGTTGCGCATTAAAATTTTTGCGGACGGTGCGGAGAAAGCGAGCATGGTGGAGCTTGCGAGCAAGCCCCATATCAAAGGACTCACCACCAACCCCACGCTTATGCGCAAGGCGGGTGTGACCGACTACGCCGCGTTTGCGAAGGACGTACTCACCGCGATTAAAGACAAGCCAATTTCTTTCGAGGTATTCTCCGATGATTTCAAAGAAATGGAGCGGCAGGCAGGCATCATTGCGGGATGGGCGGCGAACGTATACGTGAAAATTCCCATCACGAATACAAAGGGGGAGTCTTCGGTGCCGCTTGTGAAGCGCCTTGTGGACAGGCAGGTGAAAGTGAACGTAACGGCGCTCCTTACGGTCTCACATGTGGAAGAGGTTGCGAAAGTGTTGTCTCCGAAGCTTCCTTCCATCGTGTCGGTCTTTGCGGGGCGTATTGCGGATACGGGGCGTGACCCGCTTCCGTATATGGAAGAAGCGAAGCGAATCCTCGCGCCGAATCCCGCCGCCGAGCTTTTGTGGGCGAGCACGCGCGAGCTCTTGAATATCATCCAGGCGGAAAAACTCGGGTGTCACATCATCACTGCCACTCCCGATATTTTGAAGAAACTTGAGAAATTGCATTATGACTTGAGCCGGCTTTCGCTTGAAACGGTGCAGATGTTCTACGACGACGGGCAAAAAGTCGGTTACTCCCTTTATGAAGCTAATGGCTAAGATTGGCGTTATCGGTCTTTGGCATCTCGGCGAGGTTTACTCCGCGGGTTTTGCGGAAGCGGGTCACGCGGTCGTTGGCGTGAGCGATGATGCGCAGGTAATTGCGAATTTCAACAACAATATCCCGCCGCTCGCGGAGCCGCGCCTTGCGGAGCTTATTGCGGCGCACCGCGCCTCGGGGCGCCTTGCGTATACCACTGATTGGAGCAAGCTTCGTGATTGTGACGTGACGTGGTTCACCTTCGATACGCCGGTGGATGACAGCGACGAGGTGGATGTGTCGGTGGTTACGGAGGCGGTGAAGAAAGCAACTCCTTTTTTTCAAAACAACGTGCTTATCGGGATATCGAGCCAGCTTCCGGTGGGGACTTCCAAGACGATATGTGACGCGCTTTGTGCGGCGCGGCCGGAGTTGCAGTTTGAGTATGTGTACTCCCCGGAGAATTTGCGCCTTGGGGATGCGGTGAAGTGTTTTCTTGAGCCCGGGCGGGTGGTGCTCGGCGCGGATACGCCGGAGGCGTTGCGGCGCGCGGCGGAAGTCTTCGCTCCGCTTAAGGCGGAAATCGTTTCAATGTCCGTGCCTTCGGCGGAGATGGCGAAGCATGCACTGAACGCATTTCTCGCGACTTGCATCAGTTTCGCAAATGACTTGGCGGACGTTTCGGGAAAAGTGGGAGGCGACATCGAAGACGTCATACGGGCGCTCAAGTCCGATCCTCGGGTGGGACCGAAGGCGTATCTTTTCGCGGGGCTGGGGTTCTCGGGCGGTACGCTCGCGCGCGACCTCAAAGCGCTCATCCACGCGGGCGAGCGGGAAGGTATGGAACTCCCGGTGATTCAAGGAGTGCTTGAGAAAAACCGTGTGCGGAACGGGCTGGTAAAAGCGCGCCTTGAGGAGCAGCTCGGGGGTGTACAGGGGAAGACGCTCGCGCTTTTGGGGGTGACGTACAAGTCGGGGACGCCCACGCTCCGCCGCTCGCAGGCGCTTGAGGTGGAGAAGATGCTTCGCGAGGCGGGAGCCGCGTTCCGGCTTTACGACCCGCTTGCGAACCCCGGTGAAGTGAAGGCCGCAACTCCCTCACCTTTCTTCAAGGACGCGTATGAAGCCGCGCAGGGAGCGGATGCGGCGCTGGTAGTGACGCCTTCCAAGGAATTCAAGGCGCTCGATTTTGCCAAGCTGAAATCCGTGATGCGCACTCCCATTCTCTTTGACACGCAGAATGTCTTGTGCGACAAGGAGAAAGACATTAAAGGCGCGGGAATTACGTATTTAAGCATTGGGCGGCCGTGAGTTCTGGGAAGTCGGACTTCTTCCAGGAAGTCCGACTTCCTAACATTGATGCCAATAATTACAATTAACCAATGATCAGCATCGCTCTCATCGGCGCGGGCGGCATCGGGAAAATTTGGTCCGACGCGTTCAAAAAAAGCAGCTCTTGCGTGTTCAACGCGGTGGTGGACGTGGATGCGGTAAAAGCGAAAGCCATCGCGGATGCGTTCCCGGGAGCCGTGGCGTACTCCGACCTTAAAGAAGCTTTAACGAAAGGGGACTTTGAAGCGGTGGTGATCGCAACCCCGCACGCATTCCTCGCACCCGTCTCGAAGGCCGCGCTTGAGGCGGGGAAGCATGTTCTTTGCGAGAAGCCGGCGGGCGTATCGTCCGCAGAGGTTGCGGAAAATATCGCCGCCGCGGGGAAGGCGAATCGCGTGTATATGATCGGGTTCAACCACCGCTATCACCCCGCGTATATGCGGGCGAAAGAGATTGCGGACAAGGGCGAGATTGGGAAAATTATCTGCGTGCGGGCGCGGTACGGCTTCGGCGGCCGTCCGGGGTATGAAAAGGAGTGGCGCTTCAACAAAAAAGTAAGCGGCGGGGGAGAGCTTATTGACCAGGGGATGCACATGATAGATATGGCGCGGTGGTTTATGGGGGACTTTACGGACGTGAAGGGGTTTGCGGAGAATCTTTATTGGGGTGGCGAAGTGGAGGACAACGGCTTCCTTCTGCTTCGCACCGCCGACAAGCGCGTGGCGCAGATTCACGTGAGCTGGACGAACTGGGAGTGGGTGCACTCCTTCGAGATTTTCGGCACGAAGGGGTATCTCTCGATAGACGGATTGGACAAGCGCTACCGGGGCCCCGAGAAGCTTACCGTGGGGAAAGTGGACCCGCAGTCGGGGAAGTTTCCCGTGGAAACCACAACGGCGTTTGCCGAGGAGAAGAAAGAAGATTCTTTCGCGCGCGAGCTCGAAGAATTTGCTGCGGTCATCGGGGGGAGGACGGAGCTGAAGGCGAAAGGAGAAGACGTGGTCGAAGTGCTCAAAATCGTCGAGCGGATTTATGCGGATTCCAAGGTTTAACCTTGAATCTGTAAAAAGGTTAAACCTTAGCATTTCAAACCATGTTGCTTAAAGGGAAAGTTGCGTTTATTACCGGCGGGAGCCGCGGCATCGGCCACGCGATTGCGGAAGCATATCTCAAAGAAGGAGCGAAAGTTATGCTTGTGGCGCGCGACCGGGAGGAACTCAAAGCCGCGAAGGAAGATTTGAAGAAGCTGGGGGAGGTGGAATCCTGCCCGGCGGACGTTTCCCGCTCGGGGGATGTGAAGGCGGCAGTTGAAGCCGCGCTTCATGTATTCGGGAGAATTGATGTTTTGGTGAACGGCGCGGGGATTTACGGCCCCATCGGGCCTTCGGAGGAGGTGGATTTCGACAAATGGAAAAATACTTTTGAAGTGAACGTGTTCGGGACATTCCGCGTGATGCAGGAGGTGATTCCGCATATGAAGTCCCAAAAATCGGGCAAGATTATCAACTTTTCTGGCGGCGGCGACGGCCCCTTGGCGCGCTTCAGCGCCTACCACGCCTCGAAGGGCGCGATTGTGCGGCTCACGGAAACGATTGCCGACGAAGTGAAAGAATATGGTATCGAGGTGAATTGCTTCGCTCCCGGCGCGGTGAACACGAAGTTTCTGGACGAAGCGCTCGCGGCGGGCGAAGAAAAGGTGGGGAAAGACCGCTATGCGAAGCTTTTGAAACAGAAGGCGGAAGGCGGCGTGCCTCCCGAGAAAGCTGCGGCGCTTTGCGTGTTCCTCGCCTCCGACGCCTCAAACGGCCTCTCGGGCAAATTCTTGAGCGCCGTGTGGGACGAGTACCCGAAGTGGGGCCCGAAGGAAATTGCCGAAACCATGAAAACAGACCAGTTCACGCTGCGGCGGAAAGTGTAGCCGCTAGCCATTATAACTTAGCCATTAGGAATTAAAATTCAAAAAGCATTGATGATTGGTGGTTTTTCTTGTATTATGCCTAAGTTCTATTGGCTAAGTCCTAATGGCTATGTACAAACCCTACATTGAATCCTACTTCGCCGAGGCGAAGCAGATTATAGATACGATAGACCATGCCGCAATCGCGCGGATGATTGAGGTTTTGAAAGATATTCGGGAGAAGAAGGGACGGCTTTTCATTTTGGGCGTGGGCGGCGGCGCGGGGCACGCGAGCCATGCGGTGAACGATTTCCGGAAAATCGCGGGCATTGAGTCATACACACCGGTAGACAATGTCGCGGAACTTTCTGCGCGGGTGAATGATGACGGCTGGGATTCGGTCTTCGCAAAGTGGCTCGAAGGCAGCCAGCTTTCTTCGAAGGATGGCATATTCGTTTTCTCCGTGGGGGGCGGCAACGCCGAGAAAAAAGTGAGTGTGAATATTGTGGAGGCTTTGAAGTACGCAAAGTCTGTCGGCGCAAAAGTTATGGGCGTCGTGGGGCGTGATGGGGGATACACAAAGACAGTTTCCGACGCGTGCGTGGTGGTGCCGGTCGTGAATCCGGAGACAGTGACCCCGCACACGGAAAGCTTCCAGGCGGTGGTTTGGCACCTCATTGTGAGCCACCCGCATTTCAAAAAGCACGATGGGAAGTGGGAAACGGTGCAAAAGAAGTAATGGCGAAGCGCAGGGCGGTTTTTTTGGACAGAGACGGGGTTATTAATAAGGAGGTTGACCACCTGAATAAGGTGGAAGATTTGCGGTTGCTTCCCGGTGCGGCAAAGTCTATCGCGGAATTGAACCGCATGGGGCTTCTCACTGTCATCATTTCGAATCAAGGCGCGGTGGCGAAGGGGTTGCTCACTGCGGAAGGACTCGAAAAAATCAACGCAGAGTTGCTTCGTCGGCTTGCACGGCGCGGCGCGAGGATTGATGGGGTCTACCTTTGCCTGCATCACCCGGAAGGAAGCGTGAAAAAATATCGCTTGAAGTGCGATTGCAGGAAGCCGAATCCGGGCATGGTTTTCCAAGCGGCAAAAGAATTAAAGATTGATTTGAAAAAAAGTTTTTTTGTGGGAGACACGACTTCAGACATGCTTACGGGGCAACGTGCGGGGGTTGCCACTATTTTGGTAGAGACGGGGTACGGCGGGCGCGACAAGAAGCATGAGGTGAAGCCGGATGCTACTGTGAAGAATCTTCTAGAGGCAGTAAGATATATCCGTCGAGTGTCTAAATCCTAATGCCTGCCCTGCCTACCGGACAGGCAGGCTGCCGGTAGGCAGGGCTAAGTTTCAATGAATAAAAAATTTGCAGTATTCCTCGACCGGGACGGCACGCTCATCGAGTACGTGCTTGAGCTCACGAAGCCGGAGCAGTTGAAGATTTTGCCCGGCGCGGTGGAAGGAGTAAAGGCACTGAATGAAGCAGGTTTTCTTTGTATTATTCTTACGAACCAGCCCATCGTCGAGAAGGGAAAAATCACCCAAGCGGAAGCGGAGGGAATCAACCGAATGCTCGCAGAGCAATTCACCGCGCAAGGTGCACGGATTGATGCGGCGTTTGTTTGCCCGCATCGGTTCAAAGAACCTCAGCATTGCACCTGCCGGAAACCGGACCAGGGGATGGTGCAGGAAGCCGTAAAGAAATTCGATATTGATCTCTCCCAAAGTTTTATGGTGGGAGACTCACTTCGCGACATCGAAACGGGGAAGCGTGGCGGCATGAAAACAATTCTCGTACAGACGAATCCGGACGGGAACAGGGAGGACGACAAGTTTTTCCCCGATGCGAAACCGGACTATACCGTAGCCAACATGCAGGCCGCCGCTGCGCAAATCTTGAGCTTCACGAAGTAAGCTCCGATGCATTAAAACGACTAAGGGACCGCAGCGATGCAGTCCCTTTAGTTTTTTAAGCCTTTCTCTTTGAATTGTTGAGCTTGGTTGGTTACTCCCGCAAGTAGCGAGCCGTTTCTTCATGCGACCACAAGAGATTCCAGCCCTTGTGCTTCGGCATGAAGAGTGCGAGCCATTCCATCGTGCCGATCTGATTCAGTATGGGGATGAAGGTGCCGAAGACAACTTTCCTACCCCGAACGCAGAGCTCAAGGGAGTAGTCAGGTGAGAGCCCTTTTGTGCTTTTGAATTTCCTCGCGTAGAGCTCGATGACACGGCTGAGGGTTCCAGCGAACCCTTCATTGAAGAACGGAGAATCGGTGGTCGGTAGGAACAAGCATTGTCCTGTTCTATGTCCGCCAGTCCGCACTTCCAAACCTTCGTCTTCGAAAATAAGGCTCGAAGGGCCGGCGGTGTTAAGAAGGTCTTTGATCCAACCGAGGTCAATCGGCGCCACGTCGTGATCTTGATAGAGGTGGTAATGCGGATGTCCGAGGTTTTGTGCCGCGTGAGGTCCGACTTGCAAACTGAACTGTGCGCCGGTTTTGCTTTCGCGATCCATGGCGTTCCTAGCGAGGAATAGCGCGACTGCAATCTTGTTTTCTCCGCCCATCAATCGTGTCTTCTCCGGTGTCCAGCTCGCACAACTCGCCGGAGTGATGAGCTGGTGCCACGGTTCGGGAGCAAAGAGGCTCGGCATTTCCCGCCAGTCCTCTTCTTTATCGTTATGGGTGTGCGTGATGTTCGTTTCCTTGCAAAGCACGCAGGTGGCCGGATCAGCGACCGGCAGGTTCGCTTCCCATCGTTCGCGGTTGAACTTCTGGGGAATTTTCTTCGTGCTACTTGCTATAGTTCGGATCGGTTGGCCGTTGATTTGAGGCCAGGTTTGAATAGTAAGTTGGGTTGCCATAGGGCAAACCTCCTTTCAGGTTAAGGGTGATTCATCGCCCAACAATTCCTTATTAATTTTGGTATCATTGAGCTGGCGATATTCTAGTGATTTCAATATCTTTTGTCAATTTTCCGTGTCGTGTGCTACACTTTTTTTATGCAAAAAATTACGCAGGCGGTGATTGCGGCGGGGGGGCAGGGGACAAGGTTACGTCCCACGACGGAGACGATTCCCAAGGTGATGATTCCCATTTTGGGGAAGCCGCTCCTTGAGTGGCACGTGGACCAGTTCAAGAAACACGGCGTTACGGAATTTTTCTTCACGCTTCAGTATTTGCCGGACGTTATCACAAACTACTTCGGTGACGGCTCAAAGTGGGGAGTGAAAATAAACTATTTTGTGGAAAAGGAGCCGCTCGGTTCTGCGGGCGGCATCAAGGCGTTTTCCGCCTCGGGCGGAGAGTATCACCTTAACGACGAGTTTTTCTTTATCTACGGCGACACGTTCAGTTTGGTGGATTACACGAAGATGGCGGAAGACTGGGCGAAGAAGCCCGCGGACGCCCTCGGTATGCAGCGCATGAAGAAGACGCAGGACTATGCGGACGCTGACGTGGCGGAGCTCGATGCGGACGGGAAGTTTGTCGCGATTCACACGAAACCGCACACTGCCGTCTACCCCAACGCCTATCGTATGCGGGGAGTGTTTATCATGCGGAAAGAAATTCTCTCGTATGTGCCCGAGAACACCGCATACGACCTTGGGAAGAAACTCATGTCCGATATCGTGAAGCGCAACCTGAAGTTCTACAGCTACGAATGCGACGATTATTCAAAGGGGATTGATACGGTGGAGAAGTGGAAGGAGGTGGAAGAGAATGTGCGGAAACTGCAGAGCGAAGGGAAGGCTTAGGGGACAGTGGGCTTGGTTCCGTGCGATGTTGTACACTGTTCTACGATCGTAGAACAGTGTACTAATGAGGCATGTGCCACAAGAAAAGAAAAAAGCCGATGATGAATCGGCGCGATACGTTTGCGTTTTTGGATTTAGTCCCGGAGCTTTGTGTTTGTTTTCACGAGCGGCCCCGCCGCTTCAAGCATTGCACAGAGCTTTTTCACGGTTCCGGGCTGGCCCGCGATGAGTCCCACGCGTTTTTCCGGCGCGTAGCAGAAGGCGTCGAAATCGAGTTCCTTCACCCACCGGATTTTCCCCGTTGCGGGATGAATCCGATAGAATACGATCTTCTTCCCCGTTGCTTTCAGCGCATGGAGGAGCGGCACGATGTCCCATATCCGCTGGGGCGTCTGGATTACCCCTTCCGCGCGCCCCATGGCGGCGAGTCCCAGCCCGAGGAGCGCCGAGGGAATTGTCATCACTGCGCGGGCACGGCTTGTGAGTGAGGTCCACATTGTTGCGAGCGCGGGGTAGCGCATCGTATCAACTCCAAAATAGACAGTGCTTTCTTTGAGTGGTTTCTCTTTCGCGGTTTTCTGGTGGCGCGTTTTGGTTGATCCGCTCCACTCAAGCGAGACGAGCCCGCTCTTTTTATGGCTTGCGATGACGAGCCCGCCGTTTTTCGCCGGGGTGAAGAGGATGCTTCCCACCGGGATACCCTGCTCCATGAGCCCCGCTCCCACCGACCAGTCTCCCGTGTTTGCGGCGAAGCTTACGGTGCAGTCTACCGGGTCTACCACGAGCGCGGTGCCCTCAAGGATTCCCGCGGGGTTCTCGAGGGGGAGCGCGCGGGGATGTCTTGTCGCTTCTTCGCAGAGGAAATTCGCCTGCGGGAACGCTTCGGCATATCCTGCGAGAAGAATCTTTTGGGAGCGCGCGTCGCCCTCGCCCGCAACGGAGCGGTGGCTCTCTTTTGCGGTTTCGGTTCCTTTTCCCGCGAGCGTTTTTATGGCGTAGCCCGCTTCAATGGTGGCGCGGATGGCGTGCGCGAATCCGCCCTCGAATTCCGGAAGGCGTTGTATGAGTTCGCGGGAGTACTTCTTTGCGTCCATTTCCCTATTCAAGCAGGTTTACCGGATTTGTCTATTTCCCTCCGGTTTTGCTACGCTGTAGAGCATGGCAAGCCCAAAAGTGACGGTGCTCATCGTAACCTACAACCGCCCGAAGCTTATCGGGAAGGCGATTGAGTCCGCGCTTACGCAAACGTTCAGGGATTGGGAACTCCTTATCGTGGATGACAGCGCGGATAATGCGACTGCCGATTCGGTGGCGCCATACTGCGCCGCCGACTCGCGCATCCGTTATATCCATCGCACTATGCGCGGTACGATTGCGCAGGCATCGAATGCGGGGCTGAAGGAGGCTAGGGGCGAGTATGTGGCGATTCTCGATGACGATGACCGGTGGCTTGACGAGAAGAAGCTCGAGAAACAGGTTGCGTTCCTCGATGCGCATAAGGATTACATCGGTTGCGGGGCGGGTATTGTTGCGGTGGACTCTTTGGGAAAGGAATTATTCCGCACCTTGAAGCCCCAGACGGACGAGGCGATCCGCCGCAGGGCGCTTTACGCAAACCCAATGGCGAATGCGACGACGCTTTTTCGCCGCGAGACGGCAGTACGCGCAGGGCTTTACGACGCAACCATCCGGCAGTTCGCGGATTGGGATTTTTGGTTGAAGCTTGGGCTTCACGGGAAACTTTGCAATTTCCCGGAGTATTTCACGACGTACACCATGTGGGAACAGGGGTCGTCGTTTAGCAAGCAGCGGGAGGCCGCGCGGGCGGCGTTCCGGATTGTGCACCGTTACCGGCGGCAATACCCCCGCTACATTCTCGGACTGGGGTTCGCGGTTTTATACTTCGCGTACGCATACGTGCCGGCGTGGCTGAAGCGCTTCCTGAATGCACCGCTCTCACGTTTGAAGAAAGCACTCTTTTCCCGGTGACTTCCAAGGATGAGTCTTCGGGGTTTTACCCCGTGTGTTGCAGCGCCCCTCTCATTTCTTTAAGCATTGGTTCTTTGAAGAAATAGAGCGCGAGTCCGTACACCGCGGCACTTATTGCGATGGTACCGATGACGTGGACGTGAAGCGCGGAGAGGCCGTAGGTTACCACTCCCATGCAAAGCGCCGCTCCAAGCCCAATTTTGAGGTGGGGGATTATGGAAAAGCGGTTGAGTTTTTTCATCACGCTCCAAAGGTAGATATTACTCAGGATTTGCGCGAAGAGCGTGGCCCATGCCACACCGGTGATGCCGAATGCAGGAATAAAAATGAGGTCGAGCACGATGTTCGCGCTGCCCCCGATTGCGGCGTATGCGATAAGCACCCGCGGGCGATTGTAGGCAAAGAGCGCGTTCGAGAGGATGACTACGGGAAAGTCTATAAGAAGTGTGACGAGGAGGATGCTGAATGCGCCCGTGCCGGGGAGGAATTCCGCGCTGAAGAGGAATGTAATGAGTTGCGACGCAAGGAGAGTCCCTCCTACCACCAGCGGCAGCGCCATTAAAAGAACCATAGTAAGGGTGCGCTCAAGCGCGGTGCGCATGAGTGGCTGGTCGTGTCCTGCGAGGCGCGAGAAGGTGGGAAATGCGCTTATCGCAAAGATGGCGGGTATAAGGTAGAGCAATTGCACGATGCGGTAGGCGGCAGCGTAGAACCCCACTTCCTCCGCGGAACGGAGCCAGCCGATAATAAGCACGTCGGTGTGGAGCATGAGGAGCCCCAGGAGCGCAGCGATGGAGAGTGGCCATGCGGCGGTGAATATCGGCTTCACGAGCGCCGGAGTGAAACGCGAAATGAACCGACGCGGGAAATGTTTCCGGAGCGCGAAAAAAGTTGCCGCCGCTCCTGCGGCGGTGCCGAAAGCGTAGGCATAGGTAAACGAGGCGGGAGTGGGAACGACGGCGAGGAACACGAAGCCGAATACCACGATTGCCACGTTGGTGAGAAGGAAAAGTCCCGCCTCCCACTCCATTTTTTCCATCGCGCGGATGACCGCCGAGCCGAATTCCCGGAGGGAGTCGAACGCGAGGAGAAAAGCGATAATGGGGAGAAGCGGTTTCGCCGCTTCAATGGTGGTGAAGAGGGGAGCGAGGAATACTACGATACCGATGCCCACCACGAGCAGCGCCAGTTTTATGACAAAGGTGGTGGAAAGTATTCGCGCGCGGTGCTCGGGGTCGGGGTTCTTCGAGGTTTCGCGGATGAGTACTTGGCTGAGTCCTACATCGGTAAAGGGAGTGAGAAATGCGGCGAGCGTCACGCCATAGGAGAACACCCCCCAGCCGGCGGCGCCCAGTATGCGCGCTCCGTATATAATGATAACGGCGCGGATAAGCCGCCCGCCGAAATTCGAGAGCGCGAGCCAAAATGTGTTTTTCGCCACCGTCTGGCGCGTGGTGATGTTAGTAAAGAGGAAGGATTTTACTTTGCGCCACATGTGCGTATTGTATACTAAATACCATATTTCCATGCCGAACACTAAGAAACTTACTTTAGGCAGTGCGGTAAAGCGCCGGCCCGTGGTGGTTGCCGTTTCCGGCGGATTCGACCCGATTCACGTGGGGCATGTCCGTCTTTTCGAGGAGGCGAAAAAGCTGGGTGATGTGCTGGTGGTGATTTTGAACAACGATAATTGGTTGAAGAAGAAAAAAAGACACGTGTTTATGCCGGAAGCGGAGCGGAAGGAAATAATCGCGGTTTTAAAACCGGTGGATCGCGTATTGCTCACAAAGCATCCAGAAAATCCAAAAACTCCCCACGATATGAGTGTTTCCCGCGAGCTTAAAGAGCTCAAGCCGGATATTTTCGCGAACGGGGGCGACCGCGACGAGAAGAATGCGAGTGATCCAAATTCCTCGCTTCACGCGGATATTCAAACTTGCCAGACATATGGAATCAAAATGATATTTAATATTGGCGACGGCGGGAAGGTGCAGTCAAGTTCATGGCTTTTGAAAAAGTATCTTGAAAGGGTGAACGGAAAAGGAGAGGGAGGCGGCGTGAAATAGAAAAACCGACATTGCCTTGTGGAATGGCGGTTCTCTTTGTCCTTGCTTCAGATTTCTCCACGGAGATGTTTCGCGGTCACCTTGTGCGGCCAGGGGAGCGTGAAGGCTTGCTGACGGTTCATGCGCCGCACGGCAAGCATCTCCGGAAAACCGGGATGCGTGAGGATGGGCGTGTACAGCACCTCCGAAAACATCCCACGGCACACCTCGATGCCGATGGTGAAGTCCGGCGGGAAGCCTTGAAGACTTCGGAACTTCTCGTTCCCCAGCACAACTAACCGATGGAGCACATAGGCGAGGTCTTCTTCGGTGGTTGATGTCCAAGAGAGAAACCCCGAATTTGTCTCCGGTTGGATGAAGCACTGCCCAGCCCGGAACCCATCCGCCACCACCGTGAGTCCTCGGTCGCGAAATACAACTAAGTCTTCGGTGAAGGTGAGGGCTTCAGCGGGAGTGTTTTCTCCCAGGTACACCGAGTTAGTCACATGAATGTGGAAATGTCCGATTGTCTGGCGGACAAAGTCCCCCACATTGATGCCAATTACACACTCTCGAGGCGCATCGTGTACCGGCATTGCTTCCCGGACGGTTTTAAGTCCTCCCGCGAGTCGTTCCGGGCCTCCTAAGACGCGGAGTTCATTCTCTGGCCAGCAGGGTCCTTCAGGCATGACGAGCCGATGAAATTCATACGGCGTGTATAGATTTTGGAGCACTTTCCATTTTCCTCCTGCTCCATGGTCATGTCTTGAAATCGGTTGCTCGTTCTTTGTGCAGAACGGACAAGTGGAAGGATTTATCTTTTTCCCTTGATTTTGCCATGGCCGGTCCAAGTCCAATGTGCGTCGTGTACCTCCGGAAAGCGTGGCCATCCCTCCAGATATGCGGCGAATAGTGTCACTCATAGGTAAGGTAAAAATAATCTACTTTTTGGTTATTAAAATCCGTATCCCTAGAGGATCCCGCATTCCCTTTTGAATTAGAATGATCGGCGCGATAATTCTTGAAAAACCAT
>CAZYEL010000010.1:0-35843 GCA_964646415.1 uncultured Candidatus Saccharibacteria bacterium | reverse complement strand
CTCACATTTGCAACGACCGATGAGAGAAAAACCAACACGAAAGTTCCCTTAACCCTACTTTCCCGCTCTCGCTTATCGGAACATCTCGACGATAATCTGGTGGTGTCCCACGAAAAACGCCACCGCGGTCACCCCCGCGAGAGCCGCGATGAGAAGCATCGCCCACCACCAGAATTCCCGGTCTGGAACTTCCACCATCCGGGAATTTTTCCCCTCATCTTCCCGTACCCGTGGTCCGATAATGTTCCCTCGCTCTCCTTGAGCATCATCGACCAATTCGATTTCCGGCGCATCCCTACGCCCGGCCCAATTTTTAATTTGCATAAATGCAATCCTTTCTCTTACGACCCGCTGTGGTCATTCCAAACATACAACCATTCAAACATAGAAAAGTCAAGTTTCGCCCGGGCCACATCTGTCATTCCCGCGTACGCGGGAATCCAGTACGGGGCGAAGTCCCGCGGGAATCTATAAACTCCCTCGTCATCAGTTATCAGTTATAAGTTATTTGTATGTTATACTATTCCCACTTCAATGGCGGTTGCCCTCGACACGCCGCTCGCAGAGCTTCCTAACACACCCAAGCGGTTTTTGACGCACCTCGCGCGGCTCGGGCTCCGCACCGTCCGCGACCTCCTCTTCCACTTCCCCGTGCGCTATGAAGACTTCTCCGCCCTACGCGCGATTGCCGACCTCGACGCGGGCGAGCGTGTCACCGTCCAAGCACAGGTGGAAGACGCCTCCGCGCGGCGCAGCTGGCGCCGGCGCTTCGTCGTCGTCGAAGCTATGCTCGCCGACCAGAGCGGCTCCCTCCGCGCCGTCTGGTTCAACCAGCCCTACATCGCGCAACAGCTGAAACGAGGCTCATACTATAATTTCTCCGGAAAAGTTTCCGCGAACGAAGACGGCGAGCTGTATTTGAGCAATCCCAGCTTCGAGTCGCTCCCTCGGAGCGCGCAGACATACGCGGACGGAACACCGAATGACGCGGAAAAGATACAAGAGGGCGATCCCCTTCCGCGACTGTCCGCGTCAAGTCCGCGTCATTCCGCGGTGTGGAAACACACAGGCCGCCTCGTCCCCGTGTACCCCGAAACCCGCGGGCTCACCTCGAAAGGCATACGTTTCCTCACGTTTCCCCTCCTCCAAAGCCTCCCACCGCTTGAAGACTTTCTCCCCGAGGCAATACGCGCCAAAGAAGATTTGCCGGAGTTCCACGACGCCCTCCACGCCGTCCACTTCCCCCATGCGCAGGAAGACGCCGCCCGGGCGAAGCGCCGCTTCGCGTTTGAAGACATCTTCCTCCTCCACCTCAAGAACCTCCGCGAGCGGCTTATCCTCCGCGCCACGCGGGCACCCGCGATACCCGCATCCCTCGAACGCATCAAGGAACTCCTTGCCGCGCTCCCCTTCGCGCTCACGCCCTCGCAGAAAAAAACGCTCTGGGAAATCGCGCAGGACATCTCCGAACCGCACCCCATGAATCGCCTTCTCCAGGGAGACGTGGGCTCGGGGAAAACGGTGATCGCGGCACTTGCCGCCGTGCTCGCGGCCGAAGTGAAACTCCAAATCGCCGTAATGGCGCCCACGGAGATACTTGCACGCCAGCACTATGCAACGTTCAAAAAACTCTCCAATCTTAGGAAGTCGGACTTCCTAAGGATTGGGCTTCTCACTGCTTCTGAATCGCGCCTTGCAACTGATGCGGGAGAAATGGCGCTCCCCAAAAAGAAACTCAAAACAGCAATCGCGCGGGGTGAAATTTCCATCGTCATCGGCACGCACGCGCTCCTCAACGAGGAAATGGCATGGCGCGACCTCGGACTCGTCGTGATTGACGAGCAACACCGTTTCGGCGTCCGCCAGCGAGCGAAGCTCGCGCACAGTGATTATGGCAATAATAATGACCAGAACCCAAGTCATCGCCATAGTCATCCGTCACCGTACCTGCCTCATTTCTTGAGCATGTCCGCCACTCCCATCCCCCGCACACTCACGCTCACCATGTTCGGCGACCTTGATCTCTCGACCATCACCGAGCTCCCCCCGGGGAGAAAAGCGATAAAAACCTATGTCGTGCCGCCGGAGAAGCGAACGGGCGCATATCAATTTATACGGGAACATGTAAAAGATGGGCGGCAAATATTTGTAATCTGTCCTCGCATAGAGCCCTCGCAAAAGGACGAGAAAAGTGCTCCGGCACCGAAGTGGAACCCCGCGCAGGCGGCTTCGTGGGACGTGCGCACAGTAAAAGAGGAATATGAAAAACTTTCTAAGAAAATATTCCCCGACCTCCGCGTCGCAATGCTTCACGGGAAAATAAAAGCAAAGGAGAAAGATGCAATCATGAGAAATTTCCAGGAGGGGAAAACGGACATTCTCGTCTCCACCACGGTGGTCGAAGTGGGTGTGGACATCCCGAATGCGACCATCATGCTCATCGAGGGCGCGGACCGTTTCGGGCTCGCCCAACTCTATCAGCTCCGCGGACGCGTGGGGCGCGGCGCACATGAGTCATTCTGCCTCCTTTTCACCGATTCGAATTCCAAATCAACCGCCGCCCGCCTCAAAGCGATTGTTGCCGCAAAGAACGGCTTCGAACTCGCGGAGTACGACTTGAAGCACCGGGGGCCCGGTGAATTTCTGGGGCAATCGCAAACCGGTTTCCCCGACTCTGCGATGGAAGCGCTCATGGACCCGCCGCTCATCAGCGCCTCGCGCGAAGCCGCGAAAGAGGTGTTCCGCACCGACCCGGAGCTCGCAAAACATCCCTTGCTGAAACAAAAACTCGCCGAGTTCGAGCAAACACTGCACTTCGAATGAAGAAGGCTAAGCCTTCCCTCAGGGGAAGGCTTAGCCTTCTTTGTGTTTGTGTATAATCAATGTATGGCGCGCAAAGAAATTTTTGGGGTTGGTGAGTACTATCATATCTATAACCGAGGGACCGACCAGCGAGTAATTTTTTCAAGCGAGCATGATAGCGACCGCTTTCTGTCACTCCTCTACCTTGCAAATGGCACCGTTTCGCTTGATTTATGGCGACAAGGAGGGACTCTGAAAGAGGTGGCTTCTGTAGATCGGGGCGAAACGCTTACCAATATTTGCGCATATTGTCTCATGCCGAACCATTTTCATCTTCTTCTTCGGGAAAAACAAGAACGAGGAGTGAGTACCTTCATGCAGAAGCTTGCCACCGCATATACTATGTACTTCAACAAGAAAAATAACCGAAGCGGAGGATTGTTCCAGGGGCCATTTAAAGCGAAATATGCCAATACTGATGAATACCTCAAATATCTCGTTTCCTACATTCACCTTAATCCCGTGAAAATTATCGACCCCAGCTGGAAAGAAGCCGGAATTATTGATAAGCGGAAAGCAGAATTATTCCTCCAAAAATATCCATACTCAAGCTACCTTGATTTTTCGACGCAGGAACCGCGGCTCGAAAAAATCATACTCGCAAAAGATTCTCTTCCAGAATATTTCGGTTCAATCGCCGATTTCAATACAACTGTTCAGGACTGGCTCGGATATAAAGTAGAAGGCTAAGCCTTCCCTTAGGGGAAGGCTTAGCCTTCTACGCAAAAGCGCTTTAACGATTATACATCGGCTTACAAATACTATTCCACAATCAGCACCCCTTTTAAGTTCGGATTAAGATGATTATGGTACTTCCACTCTCCCGCCTTGTTCGGCGAGAATGTCCACGTCCCGCCAGATTCAGCCGCACTGCAGGCATCGAAAGCACTGCCGCCGCAACTTCCTTTCTCCGGATAACCGGTATGAGCCGGATGCGGAGCTGACGCCGGCCAAAACGGTTTGTCTGAACCATTCTCAAACACAACCGTATCGCCTTTTTTTACTATAGTCGAGCTTGGGAAAAATCCTTCAGAACTATAAAAAATAGTTGCAGTTTTTTTCGGAGCAGGAGTCGCGATTGGAACATTCTTCGTTTCCGTCGCGGGAGCCGCGGGAGATTTAAACAAAATAACTGCCCCAATAATAAGAATTACCGCAACGGCTACGATAACCCATGCAGTATTTTTCTTCTCCGTGATTGTATTGCTCATGTTTATTTATATTTTATATTACATAATATCACTCTGCCCACTCCACAATCGCTACTCCATTCATGCCATTGCCTCCCTGTCCATAACCCGCACCTCCGCCGCCGGAGCCGTAGCCGCTGCCATTACCGCCACTGCCATATGAACTCCCCACGCTTCCATTTCCTCCAATTCCGAAGATAGACGACCCACCACCCCCACCGCCGCACTTGCTAAGTCCTGGTCTACCTCCTCCCCACGGGCCATCTGCTCCTCCCCAAAATTGGCTCCCAGAATTCAAAGTTGTAGAAGTGGCGGAAGCTCCTCCATTACCGCCCGTTGATCCCCATGCATTTGCTACCGCGTTATTACTAACCGTAGAAGTCGTGCTGGCCCAATATTCCGTCGCATCACCTGTTCTCATGCCTCCAGCTCTGCCGCCTCTGCCGCATGATTGGTAGCTATAACAAGTTGCGCCGGATGATCCCGAACCTCCTCCAGTACCTCCTTTTGCCGTAAGGGTCCCAAATGAAGAATCTGTCCCGCCACTTCCATCAGAACTGCTTCCCGAACCGCCAGCGCCGACAGTAACGGAAACATTTCCGGTTACGGCAACAGGATAACGGATATATGATTGCCCCGCGCCGCCGCCTCCACCGCCGTTATAATCGCCTGTGTAACCAGAATCAAGAGAGCAACTTGAACCTTTGCCTCCTCCACCGCCCCCTCCGCCCACCATCGTAACCCACACCGTATCCACCCCGGTCGGACGCGTCCATGTGTTGTTTGAAGTAAAAGTCTGCATCTTTGGAGTCTTACCTCCCCCGCCAGCGGCATCAACATAGCTCTTCGTCACCGCATCGCTTGCGGCGGAAGGCGCCGACAACCCTGTAATCCTTCCTGAAATTGTAATCACGCCGCTTACCGCGCCCTTAACCGTGTCATAAAACACGTATCCCGCTCCGGCCAGAACCACCACGGCCGCCGCAGTGATCAAAACGATGTTCTTCTTCATATATATATTTTATTCCGTTACGACTTTTCCGATGAGATCCGATTTATCCACAAGGCCGAACCGCGTGCTGTCGAGCGACCCTCCGGGATTTTCGCCTAAGATAAGCGCGGTCCCAGGCGGAATCACGCCGTTGTAGCTCGAAACATAAAGTGAAAGCATGCGATATGCATTATC
This sequence comes from uncultured Candidatus Saccharibacteria bacterium, assembly GCA_964646415.1. Classification (GTDB taxonomy): domain Bacteria; phylum Patescibacteriota; class Minisyncoccia; order UBA6257; family 2-01-FULL-56-20; genus VGJV01. The sequence goes on along the minus strand of CAZYEL010000010.1, from coordinate 30,605 downwards.
CCCTATTGCGTACTGAATCCCCTTCGAATTCTTAAGTGGCGAACCATTCACAAGTATATTCCATTTTCCGTTTTCACCTTTGGCCAAATCAAACTTGTCGTACGGGATACCTCTTGCCGCTTTGACAATCGGATTTATGTTTCCCGCGTACCGATGCACGACTATATCGCCGCGCCCCACATTATTGCAGGCGTAATATCCCGCGAGCACTTTTATTTTTTGGCCGTCCCGCAGTATATCCAAAAGCGATTCGCCGGAGACAAATTTTTCAACTTCCTTAATATCGCAATCACCTCCCGAAACATCGGGGCCTTTATTGATCCCAAAGCTGAATTTCGATGCATTCTCGCTTGGAGCAATAAGCGGCGTCTGCCGGGCAATAAAGACCCCAACTATCACGCCGAGCATCGCGGCCAGCGCAACCGGAATATATTTCAAAAGAGGCGACATTATGGATCTACAATTTTCAAACCCTCGACCTTATCATGATTTTCATTTGGCCATACATCCGCATCGAAACGAGGCGCGGTGAGGCGATATGAAATCTCCAATATTTCTGAATCAGGAATTTCTTCTTCGGGATCGGCAAATAGAGTCAAACGATTATTTTTCTCATCTTTTTCATACCAAACTTTTCCGTCAAAATTTGGTGTAACAAGAACTGATAAATTTCTGAAATTTTTGCGGAGTGCCGTTGTTTTTGAAAACAACCATAAATCAGAACCTTCTCTGGCCTTATTAAAATCTATCACGTAGCGATTATTTCGGAGCCGCGCTACGCCCGTCGTTTCTTCTTTCTGGCCCGTCATACCCGGGAGGTATGTGGCGTATTTCCTCGATCCGATAGTATAAACAGGATCAAAACTGCCGGCGGTGATTTTCCCCTGCCCTCCGCCGAATATGGCTACAAGGCCGGTGGTCGTATTCCCAACAGACAAAAGCGCCTGCGGAGTCGATGTTCCTATTCCTATATTCCCAGTAGAAGATGAATAAAATAAAGTCGAAGTGCCATTCAGACCGCCGGAGACACTCGCCCAATAAGGAAAGTGGAAAGCGGTGATAGCAGAAGACGTGCTTATGGATCCACCACCGCCAGCGGCCGCCGAAAGCGTCCCGGCGGAAAGTGTTAATCCCGATCCGATCGCAACTCCTTCCATTTTGCCAGTAGAAGTCGCGTACGCTAATTTGCTTATTACGTCCGTTTGCTGAACAGAGCCGATGATGTGCAAAGATGAGGACGGCTGTGTCGTCCCAATACCCACACTTCCGCTTACGTATTGATTGCCGTAAACCGAAAGTTCTTGGGGGATACTCCCGGTAGTCGAAGTGGCAATACCGAGTTTCCCGGGGAAACTGTATGAAGCCACCACGCCGTTATTAAACGTGCCACCCGAAATGTGGATTGACCCGATCGTTCCAACATAATCCCCCGCATTCAGCAAACTGTTTATAAATGCCGGCCCCCACACGGTAAGACCGCGGTCATACGTGGAACTGTACGGATTGTGGTACGCATCTCCCGAATTCCCTCCGCCCATCACCACCGAACCGTCGTTCCGGATTGAAAAAATCGCAGGACAACCTGATTGCGAACTGCCGCAATTGGGATTTACAATTTTCAAGGCAAATTCGCTCGCCGCTGAAGTGGAAGTGGGAGAAGAAGAGGCAACAATTACAATGCGCGCATCGGTGAAAGGAGTCGAAGTGCCGACGGAAAATCTGTTTCCGACATACCCGAAAGATCCAGTGCCTATGCCCGGAGGATTGTTCGGGCCTTCAAATGACCAAGATACCGCCGCTCCATACAGCAAAAAGACAAGTGTGGACAAAGAAACGATAGCTATCGGATGTCTTTTTAGAAAATTCAACATCACTGTATTTTAGGAGGAACGACTATTATATGTCCCCGAGGCCCTTTTGAAGGACCGCCGCACATTTCGCAATAGAAAAGATAATCGCCTTGCGCGTCTGCGTTGAACTGGAATATTTTCATCTCACCCTTGTTCACAGAAAACTTAAAACCATAATCTGGCTGTACCACATCATAATCTTTATCTGCCGCAGTGAAGTTGATGCGCACCTCATCCCGCTGATTGACCACTATGGTATCCGGCATAAATTTCCCGCCTTCTATTTTAATATTATAGCTTCTGAAACTCGCCGTATTCAGATAATCAGCCGGAGAAACAACATTCGGTATTGCCACATTCGCGGATTGATCGATTGTTTTCGCATACGGAACTGGAACATTGCCGCTAACATCCTGGCGCGTGGCAAGAAGCATGTTCGGCAAACCTCCGGAGCTGTCCTGCGGAACCGCATACTCCTGTTTAAAGAGCAATACAAGAAGCAGGGATAATATAACCACAGCCCCGAAGATTGCTCCTATTAACAAAATTATTTGTTTCTTTTTCATGCTATCTCGTTTCTCATATCGAGGTTGAACCTCGATATGCTATACTTAAGCATGGCAATCAGGGTTCCACTCATAAAAAGTGAGTATTATCATATTTATAATCGCGGGGTTGATAAAAGGGAAATTTTTCAAGATGAAATTGACCGAAAAAGATTTATTTCTTTATTACTCCTATGTAATAGTGATCTGCCATTTCACATTGCAAACCAGCGAGGTTCAACCTCGGTGGAAGAGTTAGGAAAACCGATTGTGGCCATAGGCGCATATTGCCTCATGCCTAATCATTTTCACATATTAGCGCGCGAAATAAAAGATAGGGGGATTACATCATTTATGCACAAGCTCTCTACGGCATACACCATGTATTTTAATCTTCGAAGGGAAAGAACCGGCGCATTATTCCAAGGACGATTTAAAACAAAACACGTGAACTCCGATGCGTATCTAAAATACCTGTTCTCCTACATCCACCTTAACCCTTTAAAATGCGTAAACCCTAACTGGAGGGAAAATGGGATTAGAGATATACAAAAAACCAGAAGGTTTATTCAATCATACCCATACTCGAGCTACCTAGATCTGACAGGATTAAATCGCGAATCTTCTAAAATACTCAATTTGAAAGAATTTCCAGACTATTTCCCTTTAAAAATAAGCGCGATAGAGGAATTGTTTGATTGGATATCAGCTTACAGCTCCATCGAGGTTCAACCTCGCTGTAGCGAGGTTGAACCTCGATATGATGGGAGATCTAATCGCCGCCGATAAAGAAGGATGTTCCGGAGGGCGTTATCGGAATGAACTGCCACCCGCTGTTTCCGGATACATCTGTTGCATTCCATGCTCTCCACGTCGCGCCTCCAGTCGCCGCCATGTCTTGAATAGAAATATAATTTACCTCTACTAGGCCGGACGATTTAGAAAGAGTCGCCGCGCTCCCGCCCGACGACGACTGTATAGTAATGGAATTCGAAACGTCGCCGCTTGCGCTGAATCCGCTCAAAGTCTGTGTTACGCCGGCCGGAAAAATAACTGTCTTTGGAGCATTTATAGTGAAACTGTTCCAAGTATTCGCGCCAGTTAGAGTCGCGCTCCCCGATCCGCCTCCTGTTATAGACAGATTATTATAAATCTTTCCTCCTCCTGCGAATGTTTTTGCCGCGGAAGACGTATCGGAAATTGTAATAAGAGACGTGCTTGCGTTAAGCGTTAAATTCGTAGCGGTGCTTACGTCCCACACCGTCCCGGTCCCGCTTAATGTCCATGTCCCTGTGCCTAGCGAAAGAGTCCTCGTATTCGAATTCGAAGAAGACACGGATTTTGCGGCTACATTTTGGCCATTCGCTTTTAAAGTGCCTTGCGTAAGCGTTAGCCCATTATTTACGGTGAGATCGCTCCCCAAAGTCCAAACTCCGCTCCCGTTGTTTAAAGTCAAATCATAATAACTATAGCCGTAATTCAACGCGTCCGTTGTTCCGGTATATTCCACCGATCCGGAATTTGAATCTTTTGGCAAACTCGTCAGAGTTTCAGTTCCTGAAAGTTTCAGCGCGCCTTGATTGTCAAATGTTCCGGTTACGGCATAAGCGGAACATCCGGACGTAAGCGTTTTGCCGGAATTGATGGTGAGATCGCCTGTTACGGTATAAGTCGCGCAACTCGGAGTAATACTCTCGCTTATGTACGCCTTATAGCCGCCGTCAGAAATGTTCGGCGTGAGATTGATATTGCCCGAACCGCCGTTCGCGTTCAAAGCGGCATTTTGATAGATATTGTTCTTCGCATTCAAGTTAATCGCTCCTCCCGTAGTAGCGATTGGTCCATCGATTGTCACGTCTCCAGTAGATGAAGCAGTAACCGTGAAGGATCCATTATTCACAAGCACACTCGATACCGAAATCGAATTGGTTTTTTCATCTATTGTCACATCCCCTGCCGCAGTCGTAGTGGCATAAACATTATCTATAGTAGCGTCGAAATCTATCCCTCCGCCGGCAGATGCGTACGTGGTGCTCGCGACTACATCCACATTACCGCCGTTAGTGTTGGTTATTGCCCCAGCTGAAGTAAGAATTACGTCGTCGCTCGTTGCCGTAACGAGATTAATCGCAATATCTCCAGCTGTGGTAGTAATAGTGTTGTCCCTGTCAGTTCCTCCAGAACGCAAACGCGTAGCCGTCACGGTCCCGCCCGCGGTGAAAATAACCGCGCCATCGTTTGTCGTTACATTAGCGGCCGTAACAGCATCAGTTTCATTCAAATTAATCGGGCCAGTGGCCGAAGTAACCGCGGTGATGCTATCCACCCTCGTATCCAAATCTATCCCCGTTGCCGCAGTCATAAGCAAATTTGTCGAACTTACATTTACAGCCGAACCGTTTGAATCAGTTAAAGCGTCAGTCGCCCTCAAATTAACGGTGCCATTCGATACCACTAAGCCGACATTTAAATCTCCCGCAGTTGTAGCTATATCTAATGTCCCGCTACTTACCACAAAACTTGGCACTGATACTGCCGAAGCGCTGTCAATATCCGCACTTCCCGTTCCGGTAGTTGTTGCATTTAAGATAGTGACGCTAGTATTTAGATCAATGCCGCTTACCCCGATAACATCGAGGTTCGTTGCATAAATCGTACCGGTGGCGGAGCTTGTGCTCACATACCCGGCGGCGGACATAAAAACAGAATCATCCGAAGCATACACGTCGCTCAACACAAATATATTTCCCGACGTGGTAGTCCGCGCATCCAAATTTCTGCCCGTGCCGCTTGCTATGACCAGTCCCAAATTCAAATCCCCCGAATCTCGCGAAAGGAATATCACGCCGTCCGTAGTCGTGGCATTCACAATCGAGTTCGAACCGATTGAAATCGGGCTCGATGAATCAACCCCGATCCGCCCGGAAGAAATCAAATTGATAGTCGTGCCGGCAATAGACCCCGACGTGCGCGTGATTTCGGACGGAGTAGTCGTCCCGCCAATCGTGAGCGTTCCCGCCGAAGTTATGCCGCGGAGAGCGAGCGCGCCCGGAGTGTCTATCGTTATATTCCCCGAAGTAACGGTCGAAACCGAACCGGATGCGCCCATCGAAATCGCGGTGGCTTTGATAGAAATATCTTGGGATGTGGCGGAAATCGCCCCGTTTATATTTAATGTGGGCGAAAGATAAGCACCGCCTATCGTGAGCGCGCCGCCAGAGATAGTCAACGCGCCGAGCGTAAGATTGTTATTAAAATCAATGTTTGTCGCCGCAGTGTTTGTCATATCCCCTAAAGTCAGATTCCCCGAACCGGAATTCGAAATACAGATATTCGGATGATTGCCGGAAATGGAGGTCGTGGTCGTGGCATTTATAAGCAAATTTTGACTCGCCGCACAGCTTCCGATATCTCCGCCGTTAGCCGCGGAGAGAGTTACGGTGTCTGCTGTAACCACATTAGAATTATTTCCGTAAACTGACCCTGATGTAACAGTCGAAAGTGTTATCGCTTTCCCCGATCCGCCAGCCGTAACAGTTGTCAGCGTAAGATTCCCTCCCGTAACATCAAGCCCTATGTCGCCCGAAGTTGTGGAAGCTGGAACAGAAAGCGATCCTCCGCCAGATTGGCTAAGAAGAATATTCCCGCTCGTGCCGGTCGTAATAGAGGTAACCGTCACTGTGGAAGCCGCATCATTATCAATGTCAATATTTCCGGCACCGGTCGAATCGGCCGCAATCGAAGTGGCGGAGGTTTCCAATGCCCCGAGCGTGCCTATGCCGGAAACCGTATTCAAATCAAGAGTTCCTGCCGTCAAATCCGCACCGGAATCGGAACCGCTTTCTTCTATGGAAGTCGATGCATTCAATGTAATGGTGTCTCCGGAAGCGTTTATGCTGTTCACGTATATTCCACCCGAAGCCCCCGAAGCGGTTATACTTACATTTCTCGCAGTGCCGCCCGCGACGATGGAACTAACAGTCGATGTGCCGGCTGAAGTTACTATAATATCGCCATCAGCAGTGGTAATATTCTCAATAGTTACTGAATTGACTTCTTTCAATGTTACGGTGCTTGAAGCGGTTGTGGATGCAAAAACAGAATCGACATTCAAACTATTCGTGCTTAAATATATCCCTCCCGCAGAAACCAATGTTGACGTGCTGGCTATGATGCCCTTAGTGCCACTCCCATCCGTAATCGAACCAGCCGCAGTAATTGATACAGTATCGCCAGTCGCTGTAATCAAAGATACGATTATATCTCCTGATGTGTTGGAAACAACCGTATTTCTCCCGGTTCCTCCCGCACGCACGCGTGTTACCGTAATCGTTCCGCCGGCAGTAACAATAATCGCGCCGTCATTAGATGTAATATTCGCAGTAGTTACAGCGTCCAGCTCGTCAATAGTAATTGCGCCTACGCCCGAAGTTACAGACGTAATTGACCCGACACTTGTGTCCAAATCAACATCGTTAACCGCAGTTGCTGTTAAATTAGTAGAACTTACATTAATCGAAGAACCATTATTATCGGAAATATTTGCATCAGACTTTAATGTTACCGTAGCGCCATTAGCGCCTATTACAGACCCAACCGCCAAAGTGCTGGTGGGGGCGGCAGTGCTATTATCAATAGTTATATTCCCCGATGTAACAGTTGAAATAGTTCCGGAATTTTGCGTGAAAGCGCCTTTTGGATAAATCGCGATAGCGTTTGCGGTTGCGGTAATATTCCCGCCGTCCATAGTCATACTGCTCGTCGCAGTTATAGTCTTCCCGGCTCCCACATCTATCGTTCCCGCAGTCAAAGTTATGCTGTCTGCCGAAAAATTGTCCTGCAAAGTCCACGCCCCTCCCGATCCGTTCACCGTAAATTTCTTGATCGGCTTCCCCGCCGCGGTGATCGTGTTCCCCGAAGTGGTAGAAACCAGTTTGATCTCCGCGGTGCCGTCCGCGGGGCTGTACGTCATGCCGGAAACAAACGTGAGAGACCCCCCGCTCGCGTCTCCGATCGAGAGTATAATGCCGGAATTATGCGTAACAGTGCTTACGTAATTCGTGAAGTTTACCGAGCGCGCGGCGGCCGCGGCATTTATAGTCAGGGCGCCGCTCGTGCCGGTCGCAACCACGTCGTCCGCGCTCGTGGGCACCGCGCCTTCAGTCCATGTACCGGTCGCATCCCAATTTCCGCCCGCGTCCGAAATCGTCCGAGTCGCGGCAAAAGCGTTTCCCGGCGCCAAGCTAAGTATAATTATTATCGCAAGAACCGGAAAAAGTTTTTGTATAAAGCTGCGCATCTTGGTGTATCGAGGTGGTGTATCGAGGTTCAACCTCGATACAGCGAGGTTGAACCTCGATAAAGCAACTATTTGTGCCTCAAAACATCTATGTCAATTTTGAATTTATCTTTCAGCACTTTCTTCAACATGCGGACTTCTTCCTTCAAGATTTCGAATTCCTGCTCATTGTCATCAAGCCGTTTCGCAAAAGCATCGAGAGTTTCCACAAGGTGCGATACAGTTTCCTCAAGCCGCGTAAGGCGTTCTTTCACTTCTTTCATATCAAACTCGAGCACGGCAAGACGAATATCTATGCCATCTAATCGCGTGTCTATGCCATCTAATCGCACGTCTATGCCATTAAATCGGGCGTCTATGCTATTAAATCGCCCTCCAAATCGTTCTTCTATGTTCTCAAACCGTTTATCTACCGCGGCGAAGCCTCGCCCCATAATTTGGGCAAGTTTCTCAAGTGTCATCTTTTGATTTTTTTTCTTCTGCGCGGGCATTTTAAATACAAGGTTTAGGGGTTAGGGTAGGAATAGTTAAAAATTCTAAGATTAAAATGAAGAAATGGGATTCATAAAATATTTTAGTCTTGTGTTTATTTTACCAATTATTATTCAGTTATTGCAACTGACACGAGACACCGATGTTAAGCCTCGGCTCGGTACTTTAATAATTCAAGCTGAACCCGCCGTAGTAGTTGGTCCCGTCGTAAACGAACGTAATAACATCTGATTTACTTCCCGTGGTTGTAAGCGTTGGCGCGGCGCCCGATGGCCACTTCACTGTCGCAGGCCATGTTACAGTCCGCGATCCTGTCGCGTCTTGAGTAAGAATCAAAAGATACCTTGCGCCGGCTTTGCCGTTCGCAAACGTGAAAGTTGTATTTACCGTAAGCGTATGAACCTGCACATTGCCATTGTTCCAATCCAATGCGCTCGTAGCGGTGTACTTTGTGGAAAAATATTGGCCGTTGGTCTGCGCAGTTCCTACAACATGCAGTGTACTGCTTGGTTGTGTCGTCCCGATGCCGACGTTGCCGTCATTCTTGATTGTAAGCCTTTCTAACCGAGTTGTTGTGGGTCCTGTAAAAAAGCCTATTCTCTGCGGAGCAACACCGCTTGAAACAGTGCCGTCCACAATCATTTCAACACCAGCTGTAGCCCTTGTTACTGCCCCGTCATAAATAGACCCCAAAAGACTGAACACGTAATCACCACTTGCAGCAGCAGTCGGACTTGCCACCGTTCCTCTAGCTCGTGTAGCTTTAAAAACTCCTCTGTGCGCGACATCAGCACCGGAAGCTACAATTAATGTCATTCCCGAAGCGGCAGCATTTTTAGAAACAATTAAATCGTCGCTAGATAAAAGATTCGAACTTATTGCAGTGCCATCAACGGAAACATGCAATTTCGCCCCCGGCCCCGTCGTCCCGATGCCGACGTTGCCGCCCGATATTGCAAGCGTAGTTGTTCCGGTCGTCTGCGTAGTGCCGAATACAGAGAGATTCGCAGGAAGCCCTGTCGCAGTCGAAGTGCCCACGCCGAGCGATGACTGGAAATTCGAGTTGCCCGAAGCGAAGGTTCCGGCGGAGACATTCGAAGCATTCACGGTGCCGGAGTACGAACCGGAGAGCGTGGTTCCTGTGATTGTGCCTATCACATGCAGGGTTGAGGATGGTTGCGTGGTGCCAATGCCGACGTTGCCGTTTCCGTCGATCCGCATAACCTCTGTTGCCGCCGCATTAAGAGTGATTGGATTAGTCAAAAATCGAATAACACTTGCCCCATTAGTTCCATCAGGGTCGCCAACTGCGGCAATATCCAAGTACCTTGTATACGTAGAATTAACATAATAGCCGTTTATGATATTTTGACTCGCCGCCGCAGTTCTGGGGTAGGTCAAAAGAGAACCCTCCACCTGGCTAGTAATTCCTAATTGACCTCTCGGCCCCGCCGTCCCGATGCCGACGTTGCCGGAAGTTCCCTTGACGTATAGCGCAGGAACATCGCCTTGAGCCAAAATTTGCAACGCATCACCAGTTCCGTCTTGCTCGATTTTTACCACTGCTTGGTCGTCCCCAGTATTTATGTTAGCCAGATACACGACTGCATTGTCGGTAGAAGTTGCCGTCAAGTTTCTATCCACTCTCAAACCTAAACCAGAAATGCTAGTTTGATTAACATGTAACTGAGCCCCCGGCGCCGTCGTCCCGATGCCGACTTTGCCAGGACTTACCAACGTCATGCTGGGGGTATCGCCATTGGTAGCGAAATTTAAGCTACCCACAGTTCCCTCGTCTCCTGTTCGCAAAATAACTCTTGGCCCAGCATCATCAGTAATTTGTCGGATCATGAAAGTCTTGCGATCATTGAGCGAGTTTCTTGCGCCAAATCCGGCAATGGTCTGGATAGCATCCTGCTGGGTACCGACAACCTCTAGCCTCCCCCCGGTAAAAACACCGTGGGAGGAGTTACCCAATGTCACGTTCCCTTCAATCAGCATGCCGTTAGCGGGTGCAGTATTTGTTCCGGAATACGAACTACCAACAACTGCGCCGCCCTCGATATCAAGTTTGTTGACTGGCCCCGTCGTCCCGATGCCGACGTTGCCGCCCGATATTGCAAGCGTAGTTGTTCCGGTCGTCTGCGTAGTGCCGAATACAGAGAGATTCGCAGGAAGCCCTGTCGCAGTCGAAGTGCCCACGCCGAGCGATGACTGGAAATTCGAGTTGCCCGAAGCGAAGGTTCCGGCGGAGACATTCGAAGCATTCACGGTGCCGGAGAAAGAGCCGGAGAGCGTAGTTCCTGTGATTGTGCCTATCACATGCAGTGTACTGCTTGGTTGTGTCGTCCCGATGCCGACGTTGCCGGAGGAATCAATCCTCAATCTTTCCACAGTTACCACACTACCACTCGGCGTAGTGGCAAACGATAATCTTCCGGGCATGCTTGAAGAGCTAATGGTGGACCCGTCTATCTCGACCAAAATATCAGCCGCAGTACGGAAAGTGGTACCATCAGACCCTTGAAAAAGGACCCCGCCGATATCCGTGCCGTTCACGACAACAGTATGGGAACCTGCTGTGGCGTTCTTTGATTTGCGTATAAACATCCTCGAGCCGGAATCATCAGCCGAGTATTGATCCATGGTTATACCCCTGACGCCGGAGCCGGAAGTCTCCGCTACATTAAGCTTGCTCGCTGGCGCCGTCGTCCCGATGCCGACGTTGCCATTTATATCAATCGTAACCCTTCTATTCCCAGCAGCTCTGCCTCCAGTATATATCTGCAATTCTCCCGCAGTAGCGTCCATCGCAGCAAGAGCAAACGCACCGCCATCACCTTGAATGAAACTTTTACCTGTATATTCGGTAATATCGGTGTACGCATCATCGGCGGCTCCGAAGAACAGGTTGCTGTCGTCCCCGACGAGCTGAACTGCGGCGGTAGCGCTCGTCCCCGCCCCTGTCTGGGTAATGAGCATCCGAGAGGTTGCATTACCGGACTTATAGAGATGGAGAAGCTGTGAAGGACTCGTCGTCCCGATGCCGACGTTGCCGGTGCTGTCTATCCTGACCTTTTCGCTGGTATCTACGCTGAAGGCAATTGACTGTCTGGACGGGAAGAATATGCCAGTAGTTGGCCCGTTGCCCGATGCGCCATTCAGCCCAATAGCTACCGCGCCTGCAGTTGAAAGAGTTGTCCCCCAATAAATCTGATTTGTTGACAATCCATTCGTATCTGTTGTGCCCATCATGATACTGCCGCTACCGAGCCGCAGATTTCCGCTTGCCACTTCAAGTTTCTGACCCGGCCCCGTCGTCCCGATGCCGACGTTGCCGCCCGATATTGCAAGCGTAGTTGTTCCGGTCGTCTGCGTAGTGCCGAATACAGAGAGATTCGCAGGAAGCCCTGTCGCAGTCGAAGTGCCCACGCCGAGCGATGACTGGAAATTCGAGTTGCCCGAAGCGAAGGTTCCGGCGGAGACATTCGAAGCATTCACGGTGCCGGAGAAAGAGCCGGAGAGCGTAGTTCCTGTGATTGTGCCTATAACATGCAGAGTTGAGGATGGTTGCGTAGTGCCAATGCCGACATTACTGCCGCTTATATAAACAGGAGAAGTTCCCGTCAATCCACCCGACACATTCCCCCACGAGGGCAGATAGTTTGCGGTGATGGCAGAAGAGGTAGTCACCGTTCCAGTTCCTACTCCGTCTCCCGGAGCTGTTAGCGTACCGCCCGAAAGAGAGAGGCCGGAACCGATTGCGACTCCTTCAATTTTTCCGGTGCTAGTGGCATAAGCCAATTTACTGGTAACGCTTGTCTGCTGGATAGAACCTACAACATGCAGTGTACTGCTTGGTTGTGTCGTCCCGATGCCGACGTTGCCGGAGTTGTTGACAGTCACCCAGCGGCTACCGGCGGTCCAGATAGAGAAGGAATCATTTTCATGATCATAGTACAGCTGGCCGCTTGAATCTGATGCCGAATCGCCAAACAGGATATTGGCGTTATTGTTGACCCCTGAGCCGGTCGATAATAATGACAATCTAGGCGTCAATGTCCCTGAAAGCTGCAACTGCCTGCCGGGAGATGAGGTCCCTATGCCGACGTTGCCGGTGCTATCAAGCCACATTTGAGCCGTAGGGCTAATTGTTCCTGCTGAATAAGTTCTAAAATCTAAACCGCCTGTATTATCCGCCCCATCCCTTACGCCAAAAATTGCCGCAACCGCATTAGCGGTTCCAGCACTATCTTGAAGTTGATAAGTAAATCCTGCTCCAAAGCCATCGGCCATATCTCCTGTAGTCGTATGCCTAACACCCATAGCTGAAAGAACCGTATTTGTTCCCGTAGACGTTCTATCAGCGAGAATAGTTGGGAATGTTGAACCTTGTACGTGTAACTTCGATCCCGGCCCCGTCGTCCCGATGCCGACATTGCCAGTTGTGTCAATAGTAAACCTGTCCAGGGTTCCCAAATTTGCTGCCTGGCCAATTTTGAACTTATCGGAGTCGCTGTTGTCAATACCCATAATCCAATCTTCCCCGCCCGTCAGGAGAAATTTCATCGCAGGGTCACCTGGACCTGCATGTTCAAGAGTGAACATAGAATCTGTTAAATTGGTAGACGCATTAGAGCGAAAAATGCGGACAAGATCAACAGGAGTGTTGAGACCAGAGGCTTCAATATCCAACTGATAATCCGGCCCCGCCGTCCCGATGCCGACGTTGCCGCCCGATATTGCAAGCGTAGTTGTTCCGGTCGTCTGCGTAGTGCCGAATACAGAGAGATTCGCAGGAAGCCCTGTCGCAGTCGAAGTGCCCACGCCGAGCGATGACTGGAAATTCGAGTTGCCCGAAGCGAAGGTTCCGGCGGAGACATTCGAAGCATTCACGGTGCCGGAGAAAGAGCCGGAGAGCGTAGTTCCTGTGATTGTGCCTATGACATGGAGGGTTGATGATGGTTGTGTGGTGCCTATGCCGATACTCGCACCGCTTGCATATACGGAAGATGTGCCGTTCAAGCCGCCGGACACGCTAGTCCAATACGGAATATAGTTAGCCGTTATGGGAGATGATGTAGAAACCGATCCGCTCCCTCCGCACGTCCCTCCGCTTCCAGACACGACTCCAGCGCTACTCACTTGCAAGCACTGCGTAGAGCCGGAAATACCGGATACGGTAAGGTTGGTTGTGGTAACGTTGCCTGTGAACATACCGCCGCCGATCACGTGCAATGTGGAAGACGGCTGGTAAGTGCCAATACCGATTTTGCCGTCGGTTACAGGAGTAGCGCTTACTGCCGTATCTGCTCCCTGTGATGCATCATAAATACCTGTTCCATAAAGAAGGTTACCAATGTTTAGCCACCGGCCGACAGAGTCTCCGGGCATGCCCACCTTGCTCCCGATGATAATACTAGAACTCGAATTCACTGTGCCGTCGGTGACCGATCTTCCGGCATTGTATCCCAAAAATGAGTTATAGCTTCCATACGAAGTTTTCCCAGCTGTATATCCTATCGCTGAATTACCTTTGCCAACGCTGTTCACGAGAGCATTGTATCCGACTGCCGCTCCATAACCGCCATTCGCATTGCCGCCGAGAGCATAACCGCCGACAGCGGCGTTATATGAACTGGTTGTATTGCCATTTAATATCTGATATCCAACCGCCGAGTTCATTATCCCGGTCGTGTTGTTATATAAAGCCGAGTCCCCGATAACCGAGTTTCCATATCCGGTGTTGTTGCTATATAAAGCCCGGTAGCCAACAGCAGTGTTGAGATATCCAGAAGTGTTTGGAAGAAGCACTTCTTGCCCTATGCCTACATTTCTATACCCAGACATAGTGAAATTGCCGGCATCTGTCCCCAAAAATACGCTTGTACCGGCCTGCGAACCGCTATACCCATGCAAAAACCTATTCGCGCCGGCTTTTATAACTCCTGTGGCAGAATCGTTTGTGGCAGAAAGATTTAAATTGCCAGAAACATATTCATCTCCATATACCGAAAGTTTTGACGGCAACCCTGTCGCGCTTGAAGTGCCGACTCCGAGCGATGACTGGAAGCTCGAATTCCCGGTCGCAAATACTCCTGGGCTCACATTCTCCGCCGGAACCGTGCCGGAGAAAGTACCCGAAATAGAATCTCCGGTTATGGACCCCGTAGCAAAAATATTTCCCGCTACGGAAAGCGAGCTTGTCGGGTTAGACGTGCCAATACCAATTTTGCCGTCACTCTTTATATATATCGTTGATGTCCCATTCAAACTGCCTGTTGCCGCAGTCCAATACGGAATATAATTTGCCGTAATAGCCGATGATGTCGTTACCGATCCGCCCGTAGAAGAAAGGACTCCCCCCGAAAGCACGAGGTTGGACCCTAGTGAAACCCCCACAAATCCGCCCGTTGTAGTGGCATACACAAAATTACTCGTTATACTGGTTTGCTGGATAGAACCGACTACGTGCAAGGTGGATGACGGATTTACTGTTCCAATCCCGACGTTGCCGCTGAAATATCCGCCTCCGTAGACCGAGAGCGGTTGGGGAAGCGCGTCCTTGGTCGTCGTCGCGATTCCCAAACTTCCCCGAAACGCGAAGGGACCGTTCGTGCCTTTCGTGTTAAACACGCCGGAGGTAAGCAAAGTGGGGTCAATGTCGCCCCCCAAAAAACTCATCGCATTCGCAGGCCCGTTGATGAAGGTGGGGCCCCACACGGTGAGCCCGCGCTCATAGGTCGAGTTCGGCGGTTCGTAGTATGAAGACCCTCCGGAAGGAGTGCCGAAGTAGCCGCCACCCATGACGACCGAGCCGTCATTCCGAATGGAGAACACCGCAGGGAGTGCGGACTGGGGACAGGTACTCTGGCTCGCATCGCACTTGTTGTACACCACTTTCATGGCGTAGTTGCCCGGCTCCGTCGAGGTGGCGATAATCACGAACCGCGTGTCGCTGAGCGGCGTAGATGTCCCCACCGCGAACCGGCCGCCCGTGAACCCGAATGCACCCGTCCCCTGCCCGGGGCCCTGCATGGGACCCTCGAAGGCCTGCGCCGAAGGAATGGAAAATAGTCCCCCAAAGGCGGATCCGCCTCCGGCGGAAAAACAGAAAAGAGAAAATAGAAGGAATGCAAAAATGAGCCTTCTGGCCGTGCGATTCGCCGACTCCTTCAAATTACCTAAAAAGAATTGTGCCACAGAGATACTTCTCAAGTATAACAAGCGACACATTTTGAAGCTGTGGACAAAACCCTTTGGGCAGAAAATAGAAAGTAGAGAGTAGAAGCTGTCCCTCGCATTTGGACATTCGTACTCTAAAACTTTGAATTACGGAATTCGTACTCCACCGCGCTATTCGGGGGCACGCCGTAAGAACCACGAGGTTGAACCTTAGGGATTCTCAAGGTTCAACCTCGTGGTTCTCGCACCTTCGATGAATTCCATAATTCAAAATCTAAAAACAAAACAGGCCCTTTCAGGCCCATTCTATTTTTTACTCTCTATTTTCCCCGCTTGCCGACACAAGCAGAACTGCCGGATAAGACCCTTACTTCTTCGGAGCGATAATAATATGCCCTTTGGGCCCGGAAGAAGGCCCTCCGCAGCTTGCACAATAGAACAAGAAATCCCCCGCGCTCGTGGCGCTGAACGCCAACGGCTGCGATTTTCCTTTGAGCAGCGGAAAGTTGTATCCGAGTTCCGGCTGGATAAATTCGTAATCCTTATCCACCGCAAGGAGGTTTATACGCACCGTATCCCCCTGATTCACAATCACCGTGTCGGGAGCAAACGCATTCCCCTCCACTTTCACATCGAACGACCGGTACCTTGCGGAAGAAGCGGCATCCCTGCTGGACCCCACGGCAACTTGCGGCACGCCCACATTCGCCGACGTGCCACTCGCATTCAGTTCCGGCACCTTCACATCCGCCGGCGCCGCCTGCCGCGTGGAAACTTCTCCCGGCGCCTGCGTTCCCGAAAGAACCTGACCCTGCTTTTCCCCCCCAGGCACAACCGCGCTGCGCCGAACCGTAATCGCAACAATCGCAAGAATCACCACCAGCACAATTCCCGCGATGGAAAGCATCAAATACTTTTTTTCTTGCATGGATTTTATGGAATTATTTTTGGAACGGCATGAATTCGCGGTAGCTACGCCACACGAATACTTTTTAAGTATAACAAGCGACACATTTTGAAGCTGTGGACAAGAGTGCCGCGCCTCTCGCGCACACAATGACAATAACCATGACGGTAATGACGACTGACTCCCTTGCCCGCCTTCATATAATGAACGTATGCCCGCAAAGAAAAAATGACACTCGAACGGAAAGCAAGGCTGCGGAAATAGAAGGAGTATCAGCACTAAAACCAGGAAACCCGACTTCCCTAGGGAAGTCGGGTTTCGCATATCGCATATTAATTTCCCCTATCCGCGAAAATTACTTCTTCACCTCTGCGGGCGGAGGGGTCGTCTGACTCTGCTCCTGCGGCTGGCCTCCCTGCTCCTGCGGCGCCTGCTGGCGGACGGATGCGGGATTCCCTATCGCCTTTGCAACCGAACTGTCGGCGGCAATCGGCGCCCAGAAGAGAATCTGCTTCGGATTCAAAAACAGGTCGCCGGCGGGTCCCCAGAATACGGAGGAGAACGGCGCAAGTCCCAATTGCGGCTGATTCTGCTGGTCAACGCTCCGCTGTAAGAACCACGCCTTCGTGAGCTTCGGCCACGGGAACCATGAAAGTTTCCCGAAGTACACGTCGCCGCTCGTGAGAAAGACCGCCGTGTAGCCGGACGCTCCCGTCTGCTTTGAACCGGCGAGGAACGAACCCGCCCAAACGCCGAGAAGCACCAACACCACGACAATCGCTATGATGCTAACGGCAAAACGCTTGGACATAGAATTTGATGCATGGCTTGACTTATGACTTTCTGCCCCGACGCTTCGGTCGGGGTGGAGCTGCTGTTCCAATTCGACTTTTTGTTCTTGGGGAATTTTATAGCGGGGCATGGCATTTCAGGAACTAGAAAACAAAAATATAGAAAATAGAATGGATTCGAATGCGGTTGCGATTTTTTACTTCTATTTTCTGCTCCCTTTTCTGTGTTTATTATGGTTTCTTCGGCGCGGTTACCACGAGATGTCCCTGGGGCCCTTTTTCCGGTCCGCCACATACCGAACAATAGAACGTGAAGTCTCCTTGTCCCGACGCTCCGAACTCGACCACTTTTGTTTCGCCTTTCGGAAGTGGAGACTTAAAACCGTAATCCGTTTGCGTAAAATCATAATCTCGGTCAACCGCCGTGAAATTTATGTGCACTGTGTCTTTCTGATTCACGATTATAGTGTCCGGAATATATTTCCCGCCATTCACTTTAATATCATAGCTTCGGAAGGTTGCCGTGTTGGCGGCATTTGCAGGAGCAGTCGTTTTTGGCACAGCGATATTAGCGGGAAGACTTGTGGCATTTTCTGTCGGAGCTACCGCATCCTGCGGAGCCGACGTCCGAGTTGAAGCGCCAAGCGGCAACTGCGCCGGCCCTGCCCCTCCAACAGGCACAGTTCCTGCGCCCGTCCCTCCTCCCACCGACGGCTGACCGGACGGTTTCAAAGAAACTGCGATGACGACCACAATAATAATTACGATCACACCCACGACTGCGGCGATTAAAGGTTTCTTGTTGCTCATAGTTTAAATTCTAAACCGAAAGAATGCCGTGTGCAAAGAAGCACTTATCCACACCTCCCCTTTCATGACATAATAGCATCCTAAAAACTCGAGATTTTAAGCTAATTATGTTTTGAGGAAATGGGCATACGCTTATCCACATGCTCCGCTTAAATTTTCAATTACCGGTTTTAAACTGACGCTTGATACCTGACACTTCATCCCTAATGCTTGAATCAATATATCGTTCTCCACGCATAAGCGTCCGCAGCATCTTTAGCACACACCTGCACCGAATCTTTGACTCCGCCTGCCGACTGGGTTACCCAAAAAGTACCCCGCTGGGTCGAGTCGCAAGTAGGTTTTGAGGTAGTAGTGTTTAAGCGGACTCCCCCGTTCACCTCAAGCGTCTGCCCGGGACTCGAGATGCCCACGCCCACATTCGAGCCGCTGAAATAGAGCACGTTGTTCACCGAACGCCATACCTGCGACGTGACGCCCACGTCGTACGTGGCGGTCGACGACGGAATAAGATTCGAGTCGAAGGTCGCGGCATTCACGCGGGCAATCGCAGTGTTCAGAGTCTGCGAAAACCGCTCTCCCACATTCTGGGTATTGTACGCGATGGTAAAGTTCACGCTCACCGAATCGGCGGCGCGCGCGTGGACGCGTTTCGTGAACGCAAGGTCCGACACCGTTACCTTGTTTGACGTAAGGGGCTGCGCCTCGCCGCCGTCGGTTTGTTTGAGGTATATAACGTTTGCCGCGAGATAAATATACGTGGGGTCGGATGAAGACGCCGACATCCGGAGCTTCAGCGTGCTGGTCACCACATTCTCCTCAAGCTCGATGAAGCTCGCCTGCTCCACATGATACTGAATAGTCTGGAGAAGAAACTGGCTCTGCTGATTCACTTCCGCCGCCGCGGACTGGCGCACGTGCACGCGCGTCACCGACACAAGAATGGCGAGAAACGCCACAACGACAAGCGACAACACCGCCGCGAAGATAATGAGCTCGAAGATGGTGAAGCCTGCGCGCGAGCGGGCGCGAGGATGCAGGATGTGGAATATGGAATGTGGAATGTGGCCTCTCACCTTTATATTCTATCATTCTCTACCCTTATTCCATATTCAACATTCCATATCCCATATCCCGAGTCTTTGGGGTTACCCAAAATCCCAGTCTGTATTTTCCTCCCAGCATCAACCGCGTCTGCGCTTCGAGCGCAGGTATCGCACCGAAAAGGATGAGCGTAAACGGCATGCACCACCACTCGAGAAGGAAAAGCGTCATGTGCCTCCGGCGGAACCACACGGGACGAGGCGGCAAGAGGGAAACGCTTAACGTCGCGGCGGTCACCACGCTTATCATTGCAACGAACATCAGTATCCGCGTTACGCTCGGGATACTGTACGAAAGCAAAGTCGTGCGGAACTCCGCGCCGCCAATGAGCGTGGGGAGCCACCCCAAGAAAAAGATGATGAGTACATTCGTCGCCCACGAATGAAACCCTTCAAGCATATTAAACGTCCAGTATAGTTTCTTCTCTCGCGGGACAATATTAAGGCAATCGGATTGCCTAATATTAGGCAATCGGATTGCCTTAGATTGGAAAAATCCGCTTAATACATAGGGTACATTTTCTACTCCCCATCCCCACCGCCGCTGCTGGAGGTATACATTCCGCATCGTCCCCCAAAACGTGGGCGCCACATTCGCATCCATCATCACCGGGAAATGCAGCGGCTCCACCCGGAAGTCCCCGCCGTAGCGGAGATACGCCTGCCAGAATATCCGCGAATCTTCGGAAACCACCGAGCGGTCCCAAAATCCGACGTCCTCAAGCACCGGCAGCGGCACCGACTGGGAGGAAAATGTGGTAAGCCGCTCGGGGCGCGCCTGCTGCATCATTTGCCAGAACGTCGCGGAGAATGCCACCACGCGCGCGAGGAGCGGCGCCTGGTAAATATTATTGGTAAAAAGCGGAATAGGCTGATAAATCGCGCGGAGCGGGTCCTTCGCAGTGAGAAAGGCGTGCGTGAGCCGTGCAAAATAATCGGGCGGCGCCTGCGTGTCGATATCGAAAGCGGAAACCAGAATGTTGCGGTAGCACCATTCTGGAGAATGAGAATGAGCATCCTCATGCTCATTTTCATTCTTCGCGCGAAAGAGTGGGTCTAATAGCTCCTCTTTCGCACGCCGGGCCGCCCACGCAATGTTTGAACCCTTTCCCGGAATTTCTCCGGGAAGGCCGGAAGGATGCACCGTCACGAGCAGTTTCCCGAAGCAACCCCCGAACTCCTGCGCAATGCGGCGCGCCGCCTCCCCCGCCTTCGCTGAAGCTCCGGCGGGCAAGTCCGCCCGCTCCTCCGTCGCAAGCACAACGAATATTTTTTCCTTCGGGTACGTTGTTTTCGACAGACTGGCAAAACTTTCGCGCACCACTTCGTAGGGCTCGCGGTACATGGGGAAAATGACGAGGTGGCGGACGTTCCGCCAATGCGGAACGGACGATAGCCCATGACTATGACGACGACTGTCATTGTCATTGTTATTGTTATTGCCATCGTTGCCGAGCTTTTCAAGCTCGGCGCGCCAGTCCACCTTGAGATTCTCGCCCATCTTCGAAAACGCGGTTCGCATATGGATTGCGAGGTACACGGACTTCAGAAACCAATACACATCGAAGAGCACCACAAAAATGCCTATTGTACGGGGAAAGAAATATGCGCCGCCGATAAGCCCCGCAATGGTTCCCCAGGCAAGCATCCCCGGGATAGTTTCGAAAAAACGAAGCATAGGAGAAAAGTAAGTAGTATGTAGTATGTAGTAAGTAGTGAGCAGTGCGCAAGCACACTAAAAAACGAACAAGTCCCGCTTGCGCGGAACCCGTTCGTTCCACTACTTTCTACTCTCTACTTACTCCCCCTACAATCCTCCGAACGTGAGCGTGTGGTCGAACGAAAACGCCCCCGCGCCGAGCACCAAGAAAAGCGCGGCAATCGCAAGAAGCACCAAATCATATTCCCATCCGCCCACGAACTTTTGCCCGTTCTTCAATTTCCAAATGGTGATTATGACGAACTGAAGAAGAAGCAGCGCCGCAACAAGCTGCGTCCACAACCCCACCACGAGCGCGATACCGCCGAAGAACTCCACGATGGCGACGACAGGTCCCAGGACATTCCCCGGCCGGAACCCCATCGCCTCAAAATTCTTCGCCGTCTCTCCCCAATTGCGAATCTTCGGCCACCCATGCACCACAAACACAATCCCGAATACCACCCGCAGCAAGAGAATCCCCCAATCGCTCCAAATCGAAAGTAAAGGAAACATGATGATTAACTAATAACGCATGACCAATAACCTATTACAATGACCTTTATGTTTATGTGGTTTATTCTAACATATTTAAAAATTGCTCAGGGAAGGCATTGCGCCTTCCCTGAAACTTTCGCTGTCATACCTGTATATTAAGTTGTTGCTTCACAAAAATTCGTACCCGTAGGCACGACCAAATGAAGCGAAGCGTACTCCCCCACAATTCATCGCGCAAGGATGCTTGCGAATGTCGCGCCAAAACGGTATAAATGGAACGTTGTTTGGCCCTATCGTCTAATGGCTAGGACGGCGCCCTTTCACGGCGTAAATAGGGGTTCGATTCCCCTTGGGGCTACGCATAAACACAGAAACCGCCTTCATGGCGGTTTCTGTGTTTATTTCGCGGATGCTCCAAGTGGGAATTGAACAGCGGATGGGGTCGGGAAACCACGACTGGTTTCCCGTGTAGGAGATTATTCAGAACCGAGGGTTCTGAAAAGCGAGCGGAGCGAGCGCGTGAGATTCCCCTTGGGCTACCCCTTGACCACCACTTCGCCCGCGATAAGTTCCTGCAACTGATACAAGGATTCCACGCCATTCTCTTTTACAAACTGCCGGGACGTCACAATCGAGGCATCCGCTTCCTCTTTGGAGTTGAATAACAGCACCGAAACAACCGTGTCGTCTCCCGATTTATTTAATGACGTGATAATCGACAAACCCCGGCATTTTGGAAACAACGGGAAGAAACGCGGTTCGCGCATTCTCAATTGTTTTCTCAATCGCGTCACTCCTAAACTTTTTAATTACGATATACATAGGTAAAGAAAATAAATTACGACAATCTCATGCTACACCACATGAGCCCCTAAGTAAAGACGAAATTTGCGAATCCGCCAATAAACCCTTATACTAATGGCGCTTTTCCAGATTTATTCATGACCAAAGATACCGCCACGAGCACCGCCACCACCTCTCCCGTTCCCATCGCTTCACCACACGCGGAAAGCAGCGGGGTCCACATTTCCATCAAAGCGGAAAAGCTTTTCCACGTCGGCGGGTTTCCGGTGACCAACGGCGTGCTCCTCTCCTTTATTCTCCTTATCCTGATGAGCGCGGGCGCCATTCTCATACGGAAACGCCTTGCACTCATCCCCGGCACGCTCCAAAACATCGCCGAAACTCTCATTGAAGGAATCCTTTCGGTAATGGACGGCATCTTGGGCTCACGGCGCGAATCGGAACGCTACTTCCCGCTTATCGCCACCCTCTTCATCATCGTCCTCTTCTCGAACTGGTTCGGGCTTCTTCCCGGCGTGGGTTCAATTCTTCTTCATGGTGAGGAAACGGCGCCGCTTTTTCGCGCACCCTCGAGCGATTTGAACTTCACGCTCGCCTTGGCGCTCATCACGGTGGTTATGGTGAACATCCTCGGCATCACCGCCATCGGTATAGGGCCCCACATCAAGAAATTCGTCAACTTCGGCTCCCCTATCGCCTTCTTCACCGGCATTCTTGAATTTGTATCGGAAATTGCTAGAATAATCTCGTTCTCGTTCCGTTTGTTCGGGAACATTTTCGCGGGAGAAGTGCTCCTCACCGTGATTTCTTTTCTTATCCCCTACGTCGTTCCGGTGCCGTTCTTCTTCCTTGAAGTGTTCGTGGGGTTCATCCAGGCATTCATCTTCTCCATGCTTGCGCTGGTATTCACGGGAATGGCGGTGCAGGAACATGAACAAAGCCATTAGGACTTAGCCATTAGAAAACAACGATGATAACAATGATGAAAGGTCGCAAATCAAAATACGGCTTTTAGGTTTTAGCTTTAAGCTTTTAGTGAACCCGCGTTTACTTACAGCTAAAAGCTTGAAGCTATAAGCTATTTCACCTATGGACATTGAATCAGTACGTCTTTGGGCGATGATGGGCGCGATGCTTGCGATGATAGGCCCCGCAATCGGCATCGGCATGATCGGTGCGAAGGCCACGGAAGCGATCGGCCGCAATCCCGAGGCAACACCGAAAATTCAGACCGCGATGATTCTTGCGATCGCGTTTACGGAAGCGGTTGCCATCTACGTGCTCGTTATCTCACTCATTATCCGGTTTGTGTAGGAAAAAACAGAAAATACCTGCCTGCCGGTAGGCAGGGAAAGTAGAAAGATAGAAAATAGAATCCGCCGATTAGCGGAAAGCAGAGGAATATGTCATGAACGAATTACTTAGTCAATTAGGAATAGACTGGAAACTCCTGCTGTCGCAGGCAGTGAATTTCGGTTTGCTGCTCGCGATACTTTCCTTCTTCCTCTACAAACCCCTGCTCCGCATCTTGAAAGAGCGTGCGCAAAAGATACGGGAGGGACTTACCAAAGCGGAAGAAGCGGATGCGCATCTGAAGGAAGCGCAGACGCTCAAAAATGAGAAATTGAGGGAGGCGGAAATTGAGGCGCTTGCGATGCTCGCGCAGGCGGAAACCCGGGCAAAATCCCATGAGGCGAAGCTCCTTGAAGCGGCGAAGCAAAAAGAACAGGAATCCGCCGCGAACGCCGCGCGAGTACTCCGTGCCAAGGAAGAAGAATCGGAACGCGCCATCCGTCGCGAAGCCGCGATACTCGTGAAACAGGCGATCATAAAAACCGTCGAACTCAACCCGAAAGCGGTCGATGAAGCGCTTATCGCAAAAGCAGTGGAAGAAGCGACGAAAAGATGAAATATCCCCCCGCATACTACGCCAAAGCATTCTGCGCCGCAGTCGCGGACCCCGTAAAGGCGCGTAGCGCCCACGGGGCACGGCACATTGATGAGTTAGTGAAAAATTTCGCCCGGTGTATCGAAAAAAACGGAGACGAACACAATGCGCCGAAAATTCTTGCCGCTACGGAGAAACTTCTTCACGCAACTACCGGGACAAAAGAGGTCACATTTGTTACTGCGCGACCATCTCCCAAGCCGCTCCGCGGCGCATTTCATCACCTGATTCACCCGCACGATACCGTCCATGAAGTTTGCGACCCGTCGCTTGTCGGCGGCGTAAAGGTTGTCATCAATGACGAGGAGCAATACGATGGGACGTTGCGCGGGAAAATAGAAAAGTTATTCAGCTTTTAGCTTTAAGCTGTAAGCTTTGAGTGAACATTTTACTTAAACCTTAAAGCTTAAACCTTACACCTATATGAGTCACGAAATAATAGAAAAACTTAAAAAGGAAATCGAAGAATTCAAGGATAAGCCGGAGTGGGAATCCGTCGGAAAGGTAACCGAGGTAGGCGACGGCATCGTAAAATTCACAGGACTTCGCACCGCGATGAGCCAGGAATTGCTCACTATCGAAAGCGAAGGAGGCGCACGCCGCGCGGTGGCGCTGAACCTTGAGGAAGAAACGGTGGGCGCCCTTCTTTTGGACGACGCGGGCGCGGTGAAAGCGGGCGATACCGTGAAAGGCACCGGCGAGGTGCTCTCGATTGAAGTGGGCCCCGCGCTCATAGGCCGGGTGATAGACCCCCTCGGCGCGCCGCTCGACGGGAAAGGCCCCATTTTCCCCGCCGGAGGCGGGTCCGCCTCCGGCGGAAAAGAATATGAATCGAAGCGGTATCTCCTCGAAACCCGGGCGCCGGGCGTTTTGGAACGCGAGCCGGTGGACACGCCGCTCCACACGGGGCTACTTGCCATCGACTCCATGATTCCCATAGGGCGGGGCCAGCGGGAACTCATCATCGGCGACCGGCAAACGGGGAAAACCTCCGTCGCGCTTGACGCCATCCTCAACCAAAAGAAAGATGGTTCGGCGGGCTCACCACACGGCGGCTCGCGCAAAACGCCTATCTGCGTCTACGTCGCCATAGGGCAAAAGGAAGCGAAAATCGCACGCATCGTGGCACTCCTCGAAAAAGCCGGCGCCATGAAATATTCCGTCGTGGTTTCCGCACCCGGTTCCTCCCCCGCCTCGTCGTGGTACTTGGCGCCCTTCGCCGGATGTGCTGTGGGAGAATACTTCCGCGACAAGGGGGACGACGCACTCGTGGTCTACGACGACCTCTCAAAACACGCGTGGGGTTACCGGCAGGTTTCCCTCCTCCTCCGCCGCCCGCCGGGCCGCGAGGCGTACCCGGGCGACGTGTTCTACCTCCACTCCCGCCTTCTCGAGCGCGCGGCGAGACTCTCGAAGGAAAAAGGCGGCGGGTCTTTGACCGCTTTGCCCATCATCGAAACTCAGCTCGGCGACATCACCGCATACGTCCCTACGAACGTCATCTCCATCACCGACGGGCAAATTTATCTTGAGTCCAACCTCTTCTATCAGGGCGTGCGTCCCGCAGTGAACGTGGGGCTTTCCGTTTCCCGCGTTGGTTCCGCCGCGCAGACCAAGGCCATGAAAAAAGCGGCGAGCGGACTCAAACTCGCGCTTTCGCAGTTCCGCGAACTTCAGGCATTCGTGCAATTCGCCTCCGACGTGGACGAGGCGACCCGCGCCAAAATCCGCCGCGGGCAAATCATTACGGAAATCTTGAAGCAAGAGGACCAAGCCCCGCTCCCCTTCGAAAAACAGGTGGTGCTCCTCTACGCAGCACTCAAAGGCACGTTTGACCACCTTGAAGTTTCCGCAGTCGGCGCCGCAAAGACGTCGTTCATGGAAACCGTGGAAAAACTCCACGAGGAGGACATCCTGAATCCTATTAGAGAATCTAGTGATATGTCAGCGCAAGTCGAAGCGAAATTGAAGGAGGTGATGGAACGCATTAAAAATTCTTAATTAACCTAATTATTCTAATTGCCCTAATTAACCTAATGAAATCCCAAACATTCAGCAGTCAGACATTGGTGCCTATTTAGAATAATTAGAAATTAGAGTAATTAGAATAATTTTAGAAATGTTCCAGCTCATCAAACAACGCATGAAGGGAGCGCAGAATATCTCGCAGATTACCAAAGCGATGGAGCTTGTGGCGGC
Organism: uncultured Candidatus Saccharibacteria bacterium; assembly: GCA_964646415.1. Classification (GTDB taxonomy): domain Bacteria; phylum Patescibacteriota; class Minisyncoccia; order UBA6257; family 2-01-FULL-56-20; genus VGJV01. The sequence continues at coordinate 4,475 of CAZYEL010000010.1, read as the reverse complement.
GACCAAAATGCGCCGGAGCCAGGAAATCGCGCTTCGCTCGCGGCCTTACGCATACAGCGCGCTGGATCTCCTCCGGACGCTTGCCGCACTCGAGAAAACCGACCACACTCCCCCGCTCCTCGCGGTGCGCCCGGTGGCGCACACTCTCATTCTCCTTATCACTTCCGACAAAGGGCTTGCGGGCGCCTTTAACAGCAACGTGATCAAAAAGTTCGAGCAATTCATGCGCCTCCGCGACGCCGAAGTACGCTCCAGCGACACGAAGGTGCGCGAAGAACGCCGCTCTCCAAAAGGAAGCGTGAGCTGCGTCGCGGTGGGAAAGAAAGCCCAGGCGCATCTTGAGAAGCAGGGCTACACTGTACTCCACGCCTTCACCCGTGCGGGCGATTTCACAAGCCCCGAAGAGGTGCGCCCCGTCGCCGAACTTTTGGGAACACTCTACGCCAAGAAAGAAATCGACCAGGCCATCGCTTTCTCCACTCATTTCCGCACCGCGCTTGCCCAAGAAACGCTCGCGCGCGAGCTTCTTCCCATAAGCGTTGCGGCACTCACCCGCACCATCAACGAAATCGTGCCGGAGAAGGGAAAATACTCAGAATTACGAATAAAGAATAACGAATCACGAATGGAGCGCCCCAAGAATCTCCTCATCGAGCCGTCGCCGGCGCAAGTCTTGGATGCCATCGCCGCGCACCTCCTCCACATGGAGCTCTATCACCTGTTTATGGAAGCGAATGCATCCGAGCACGCCGCGCGGCGCATGGCGATGAAAAATGCCTCCGAGAATGCCGGCGAACTTGTGGAAACGCTCACGCTCACGTATAACAAATTGCGGCAGGCTGCGATTACCAAAGAAATCACGGAAATCACGGCGGGAGCGGAGGCATTGCGAACAAACTAATAACTTATAACCCATGACAAACAACGAAACACGAATGGGCGCTGTCGAGTGCCTGTTATCAGTCATAAGTATCTCATGCGCAAAGGTAAAATAGTACAAATTATCGGGCCGGTCGTTGATGTGGAATTTAGCGCGGAAGGTCCGGCAGCTGCCGGATTGCCGCTTATCTACAACGCGCTTGAGGTAAGAGATAAGAATCGCACCGTGGTGCTTGAGGTAATGCGGCACCTCGAACCCGGGAAAGTTCGCGCAATCGCGCTTGAATCGACCGACGGGCTTCAACGCGGCGTGGAGGTGGTGGACACCGGGGAAATGATTTCCGTGCCCGTGGGCGGCGATGTGCTGGGAAACCTCTTCGACGTACTGGGACGCCCCTTGGGTACTCCTACGGAAAAATTCGCGAAGCGTGGCGCTGCGGGAAAACGATCCCCCATCCACCGGCATGCACCGCCCTTTACCGAGCAGTCGACCAAAACCGAGGTATTTGAAACTGGCATTAAAGTTATCGACCTCATCGCGCCGTTCATCAAAGGCGGCAAAGTGGGACTCTTCGGCGGCGCGGGCGTCGGCAAAACCGTACTTCTTAAAGAACTCATCAGGAACGTGGCCGAAGTAAACAAGGGTGCATCGGTTTTTGCAGGCGTGGGAGAACGCACCCGTGAGGGAACCGACCTTTACCTCGAGATGAAAGAAGCGAATGTGCTCGACAAAACCGCGATGGTGTATGGGCAGATGAACGAGGTACCCGGCGCCCGTGCCCGCGTGGCGCTCTCCGCGCTCACGATGGCGGAATATTTCCGCGACGAAGAAAACAAGGACGTACTCCTTTTCATCGACAACATTTTCCGCTTCTCACAGGCGGGACTCGAAGTCTCGACGCTCCTCGGACGCATGCCCTCCGCAGTGGGCTATCAGCCGACCCTCGCCTCGGAAATGGCGGAACTCCAGGAGCGCATCACCTCGACCACGAAGGGCTCCATTACTTCGGTACAGGCAATTTACGTCCCCGCGGACGACATCACCGACCCCGCGCCGGCGACGACCTTCAGCCACCTCGATTCCACCATCGTACTTGCCCGCTCACTTACCGAAATCGGCATTTACCCTGCGGTAGACCCCCTCGCATCCGCCTCAAGCGCGCTTGACCCAAAGATCGTCGGACGCGAGCACTACGAGGTCGCCCGTGAAGTCCAGCGCATCATCCAGCGCTACAAAGAACTCCAGGACATCATCGCCATTCTTGGCATCGAAGAACTCTCCGACGCCGACCGCAAGACCGTTGACCGCGCCCGCAAAGTACAGCGCTTCCTCTCGCAACCCTTCTTTGTAAGCGAAGTCTTCAATGGCGTACCCGGCAAATATGTGAAGCGCGAAGACACCATCAAGAGCTTCAAAGAGATTCTCGAGGGCAAGTACGACCACCTCTCCGAGGATAACTTCTACATGAAAGGAGGAATCGAGGACGTGCAAGCAGAAAATAAAAAGTAGAAATATAGAAAATAGAATGAAACTCTCGGTTTATTCTTTGAAGCAAATCCTCTTTGAGGGCAATGCAGCGTCGGTGAACTGCACGACCGAAGGGGGCGAGGTTACCATCCTCGACCGGCATGAACCGCTGATTGCGACCCTGAAGCCCGGCACGATAAAAATCACGGACGCGGCGCGCAAAGACCACTACATCCAATCGGGAAAGGGGTTTCTTGAAGTGACTGCGGAGAACACGGCGCGGATACTGACGGATGAACCGGCGTAAGCGACTAATGACGCTTGCGGGTTATCAGTCGCGAGTCATGAGTCATAAGTTATGGGTCTATGTTAATCCTTGGAATAGAGACCAGCTGCGACGATACCTCGCTCGCGCTCGTAGAAGCATCGGGTGGAATAAAAAAACCCCGTTTCCGAGTACTTAAAAATCTCGTCTCCTCGCAAACAGCCACTCATGCGCCGTTTGGCGGCGTCGTCCCCAACCTCGCCAAACGCGAACATTTGAAAAATCTCCCCATCCTTTGGGGGCAACTTAAAGCTAAAAGCTTAAAGCTTAAAGCTATAGACCTCATCGCCGTCACCGTCGGCCCAGGGCTCGAACCGGCGTTATGGACGGGCATAGTGTTCGCTCAATCGCTCACCGCGGAATTACGCAGAATGAACGCGGACAAACGCGGAAAGAATCCTCTTCTCGTTGGCACAAATCACCTCGAGGGGCACCTTTCCAGTTTTCTTCTACCGAAGAGAACTGGAACGATCAATAATCAAACATCAATAATCAAACTCTTCCCCGCCATTTCCCTCATCGTGAGCGGCGGACACACCATTCTTCTCCTCGTGAAAGACCTGGCGCACTGGAAAAAGCTTGGGGGAACGCGCGACGATGCCGTAGGCGAGGCATTCGATAAAGTCGCACGCATTATGGGTCTCCCCTACCCGGGCGGACCCGAGATTGAAAAACTCGCACGGAAAGGCGATCCCAAAGCAGTCGCATTCCCCCGCCCGATGCTCAACCAGAAAAATTACGACTTCAGCTTTTCGGGACTCAAAACTTCCGTGTTTTATTATCTTCGGGGTAATAAGAAGGCGAACCTCGCGGATATCGCCGCCTCGTTCCAATCCGCCGCCATTGATGTCCTCGTTCAAAAAACCTTGCGCGCGGCACGCGAGTTCTCCGCCAAAGGCGGATCCGCCTCCGGCGGAGGTGTACCAATAAAGTCCATTATGCTTTCGGGCGGCGTTGCCGCAAACAAAGCGCTCCGCGCGGCGCTCGCGCGCGAGGCAAGGAAAATCGGATGCACCTTCATCGCCCCCGAGGCGGAATACAACACCGATAACGCCGCAATGATTGCGGTCGCGGGATATATGGCCCTCCTTCGCCAAAGCTACGGCGGGCAAGCGCACCTCCGCAAAAAGCGACTTCCTCTGCGCGCGAACGGTGCGCTCGGCATGTAATATAAATAAATTCGTTTGTTATTATATCTTACGATCGTAAGATATAATCAAACTACATGGCGTGAACGCCATGTAAAAACAAATTCGACGTAAAATGAAAGTGGCCCAGACCTGGTCCGAGCCACTCTTTGTTAAACTTTTTTCTGTTTTGCCCTGCGCCCCTCAATGAGGCGCGTCCCTGTTTCGGCTAGAGCCGGAGAAACCCTCGCGTGGCGAGGTGTTGTTCGGCGTGCCGCGGCAAGAGAGGAGTCCCCGACTCCACGCGCCACGTAGCCCCATCCCAGCGCGCCGTGCAGTCGTTTCCTCCCACCAAATACCTTCCGCTCCGCTCCCAGGAGAATTCGGCTCCTGCTCCACACACGAGCACCGGATAGTCGATTTCCACCGACTGACGCGCAGCCCTCGCTCCATCGCGCGGCACCGGCCTCATCTCCATTCCGTGCCCCAGTATGCGCACGGCTGAATTCCACGAGTGCAGTACGCCGATTCCCTTTTCTCCCGGAGACATGTCCAGCAACGCCAGACACTCCCCCGTAGGAAGTTGCCCACTACGCTTCAGGACATAGAATGTACCACGTGTAGCTAGTTCAACAAGTAAATGCACCACTCCGCTAGAATAGCGGAGATGCAATAC
>CAZYEL010000009.1:0-39436 GCA_964646415.1 uncultured Candidatus Saccharibacteria bacterium | reverse complement strand
ACCATAAGGGTATTTTAGCCCTCGATGGTTACGAATCCAACTAATTACCTATTCTTTTGATGCCATTTCATATTCTCCGGATTCCACATTGCCGCTTATAAGAGCGGCCTGCATATTTTCGGGCAGTAACTTGATGAGTCGCTCCGCATCTTTCATCCAGAGAGGGCTGCTGATATAAGGGTCGGAAAAAATTAAGCTGGTGAGCCCTTCGGGTTTTGTAAGGGCGAAGGCAACCGCAATAGCTGACCCCCACGAGTGCCCCAAGATATGATATGTCTCCAATTTGACGGCTTTGATAACTTGATGGAGTTCTTTGACGAACTGCTCCACGGTCCACAAAGCGGGATTCGCAGTTTTATCCGAATTCCCGCATCCGAGCTGGTCATAAAAAATCACCTGCCGATTTGTTGCCAGGTTTTCCAGTGGTTCGAGGTAATCATGCGGCCAGCCGGGACCTCCATGAAGCAAAATCAGAGGGATGCTTTGAGGGGTTCCGGCAATTTTGTACCAGACATTGCCACCTTCAACCGGTATAAACCCTTCGACCTTGGTCATAGTTACAATGATAACAAAGCTTAGGACGCTTGCGGAACTATTCAATCAGTATGAGGTTTCCTGGGAACCGCTTCCAGAAATAAGCTGACCCTTCTCGGTTAGCGGTCATTCATCTCCTTTTTGCTCATAATTTTTAAAAACGTGCCAGTTTTAGGGTTGCTGTAAACTAATTCACCACTCAACCCATCGAAGTTATTTTTTTGAGTAGGACCCGTATCATAATCGAAACCATTTCTAATATTTTCTCTCTTTGGGTTCAGCAAAATCAAAGCATCGGCCGCATCTTTCCACGCTCCCAATGTATTTTGATCAAGCAGCTGATAATGTTCAAGGATGTAAGAATCTCCTTCGCGCTCTTTAATGGTCCCTTTTAATACCGCTTCGCGATTTAGAAGAGGGGACATGTCTCTCCCCTTGTCTAACTCAATGAAGCGATAGGTGCCAATTTCTTTAATAAGTCTTTTACAAAAACACGACTTACCCGTTTCCACATCGCCCGTTATAAATAACTTTTTTAACCCACGTGTTTCTATGAGATTTTTAATGGCGCTGAAATCTTCTTCTGAGTAAAATGTTTTCATGGCGCTCTGAGCGATACCTTCTCTGGTTTGCCTCGATACTGCGCTGATTTGTAGTCCCGCAAAATTCACTTCGTTCATCGCGGGGCACAAGAGCTCCTAATCGCCTCGCGCGAAGCCAGCTCTTTATGCTGGAGGCAGGGATGCGTCTCTGGCGAAGAATTTGTTTATGGCTTCTCTCCACTGCTGCCGGACTAGGATTCGAACCTAGATTAGAGGATCCAAAGTCCTCCGTCCTACCGTTAGACGATCCGGCAACGGTAGAGAGAAACTCATTTAACCATTTTGGCCTTGTCCTGATTCCAAAACCGCCCCTTCGGATTGCCTCGCTTCGCGACGACCCCTCAATTATTCCATAGCCTCGAAATACCTAGGGAATCTAACACGTCAGGAGCATTTTCTCAATTCATGAAGATTCGCCTTTTTCCTTGCTCTTCGAATGCGCGCAGTTATGTTTCCTGCGGGGAAGAGCGCATTTCCAAAAACACGCAACCCTGTTTCTTGCAGGGCTTCTCGCAGCGCGGCGGCGCGACCTGCCCGCCGGGTTGGCAGGCGGGGAGTGAGCGCTGCGGTAGCCCGCCGCAGACAGCGTCCCTGCAAGAAACAGGGAAAGTGTAACTTATCCACACTTGCACCTTTTATAGGCTGGGTATAATAGAGGCATGTCGGACAGGACCAAAAAGGTTTTAGTGTGGGTTCTGGCAATTGTTATGATTGTCGGGCTTATCGGTCCCAGCGCGGCATTTATGTTTGTAGGGTATTAAAATGGTGATATATATGCGATGAAAATTGTTCAATAACCCCGGCACGAGTCGGGGATTATGTTGCTGACAGCAACGAATCACTGATCAATAATTACTAATCAATACACTATGCCAAAATTCGAACTGCCAAAGCTTCCGTACGCCTACGACGCGCTTGAGCCATTTATCGACGCGAAGACGATGGAGCTTCACCACACGAAGCATCATCAGGGGTATGTAAACAAGCTGAATGAAGCGCTTGAGAAGCACCCCGAGTTCAAAGTGGAGTCGCTTGAGTCTTTGATTGCAACGCTCGACGCCGTGCCGGAGGATATCCGTACCGCAGTGCGGAACCACGGGGGAGGGCATTTCAATCACTCGCAGTTCTGGAAAAATATGCGCCCTGCGGTAAAAGGCGGTGCCAATCCGCCAGCCGGCGGAGCCGGAGGGAATGCGCCAAGCGGCAAGCTCCTTGAGGCGCTCACGCGCTCTTTCGGAAGCTTTGATAATTTTAAGGTTGAATTTACCAAAACCGCGGCAGGCATCTTTGGTTCCGGCTGGGCGTGGCTCATCGGGAACGGAAAACTTTTCATCATGACAACGGGGCTTCAAAACTGCCCGGTCTCCGAGCATGCGATTCCGCTCCTTGGACTCGACGTCTGGGAGCATGCCTATTATCTGAAGTATCAAAACCGCCGCGCGGAATACATTGAGGCATGGTGGAATGTGGTGAATTGGGAAGAAGTAGTGAAGTCGTTTGAAACCCGAAAGTGAGGCGGGTCGGCGCCTTTCAAGCGTTTTCCCAGCCCTCATCATTTTTAAGATATGTCCTTCGGTTTTTCTCCCTCCACCTGAATCTTTTTGAGTATAAGTTTCCCATCACGTAATTCCGCATCGAGGAGCTTGATGCGCTTTTTTTCTTCCCCCAAGGTTCGACCTTGGGAATTTTTAAGGTCGAACCTTACAGGGTGCGTTTCCGTCCACGTGCCGGGTTCAGGATTCAACGCGCGGATTTTGCGTTCGATAAAAGACGCAAGTTCTTCATCAATTTGGGAAGGCTTAGCCTTCCCACTGGGAAGGCTAAGCCTTCCTCCTGTGCGGATGAGGTCTTTTTCGTCGATGAACGCATCTTGTGTTATGAATTTCTTGGTATATGTCGCTTTTGACTCATCCTGTGAGATGGGCGTGACTTTCCCCGCGAGAAAGTCCGGCAGCGTTTTCACTAAAAGCTCGCCGCTCATCTCCGCAAGTTCTTGTTCCAAATGCATGTAGGTGTGATTCCCGATTTGCACCTTGCGCTGCGCGATGATGGAACCATGGTCGATTTTTTCGTCCATGAGAAAAAGCGTAGTGCCGGTTTCTTCGTCTCCCGCGAGGATTGCGCTTTGGATAGGCGTAGGCCCGCGATGGAGGGGGAGTAGCGAGTGGTGAATGCCGATAGTGCCGAGACGAGGAAGCGCAAACACTTCTTTGGAAATTATTTTGGCATAGGTGGCAACAATAAAAACATCAAACTTGTTGTTTTTATTGGGCGAATGGCGAATAGCAAATAGCGAAGGATCTAATCTTTCCGGCTGCAGTATTTCTATTTGCTCTTTGCGATTGGCTATAAGCTGCTTCACGGCAGGCGCCGTAAGCAGCTGCTTTCTCCCCACCGGCCGGTCAGGGTTGCACACGACGACCGACGGCACAAAACCGCCCGCGATGAGCTTGTCCAGTATAATCGCGGCGAACCAGGGGCTGCCGAAGAAGGCGAAGTTAGCCATTAGAACTTAGCCACTAGGACTTACTTTTAGTTTCCAATTCCTTCTCCCGTTTCGTAAGGCGTTCCGAGACCGCCACTTCGTATGTCTGCGTCGCGCGGTCGATGAAAAGTTTGCCGTTCAAGTGGTCGGTTTCATGTTGAAACACGCGCGCGAGAAGTCCCCATGCTTTTATTTTCACAGGCTTGCCGCGTTTATCGAAGCCGCGGAGCATAAGATTCGTCGCGCGGGGCACGTCCCCGTACTTCTTGGGTACGCTCAAGCATCCTTCTTCGTTCACCTCCTTTTCTTCGCTTATTTTTTCGATGACGGGGTTAAAAACCGCATAAAATTTCAACTCTTGATTTGCCCCGGGAACTTCCGCGACAAAAACCTGCGCATCCACGCCTATCTGGTTTGCGGAAAGGCCGACGCCGCGCGCCTCCCGCATCGCGCGTTTCATCCGCTGGAGAAGCTCATTGATTTCTTTTGGCGTATGCGCGGCAAAATCAAAGCGCTTTGTCTTTCGCCGAAGAAATATGAATTCCTGCTTGTTGGTGATTTGGAGGATGTGGTCCATGCCGGAAAATCCCAAATTACAAATCCCAAATTACAAATAAGCTCCAATTCTCAAAGTTCAAAACCCGAATTCGTTTGTAGATTTGTAGTTTGGTCATTGTTTGTATTTTGGTGCTTGATGCTTAGAATTTTCCCCTTGCAGGCATGCCATAAAATATGCCCCTTTTTTCTCCACATGCCCAAGAGAACTGATGCGTTTCGCAAGCCCCAAAAGCTCTTCGGAGCCGCGCTCTTTGACCAGTTTGATATAGAGCGCCTTGTGCGTCCTATCGCCCAGCAAATCAGCGATTTGGAGACCTAAAAGCTGATACCGGCGGTACACATGCGATTCCAACTTCCGTGATTTGAGTTTCGCGAGATATTCCGGTTTTTCGAAGGACATGGAAATAGCTTATAGCGAATAGTGAATAGCTGCAACGGGTTTGCGCCGCCTCACACGGCTTGATACAATAAACCGCATGCAACAAGTACGGAGGACGGGATTGATTATGGGCGTGTCGCTTGTGGTGATTCTTCTCCTTGCCGGAGGGGCGACGCTGGGGTACCAGGTGGGAAGCCGCTCGCCAAGGACTATTGTAGTGAAGGAATTGACCGGCACGGACGGTACAAAGACCACGGACGCGGATTTTGGCACCTTCTGGCAGGCATGGGAAACGATTGACGACATGTATCTCAAGGCGAAGGATATACGCAACAGCGCCCGGGTGTACGGCGCCATCGGAGGACTGGTGGATTCCTTAAACGACCCGTACTCCATTTTTTTAAAGCCGGGAGACAGCAAGCAGTTTGAAGACGATATCCGAGGGAATTTCGGGGGAGTCGGGGCGGAACTCGGCATCCGGAAGGGGCAGTTGCTGATTATCGCGCCGCTTAAAGATACTCCTGCGAGCAAAGCGGGGCTCCGCGGCGGCGACGCCATCTTACGGGTGAATTCGACGTCGACCGAAGGCATAAGCATTGACGAAGCGGTGCGCATGATACGGGGGCCGGAGCGGACGGATGTGACGCTCACCATTTCCCGCGCCACGTGGGAGAAGCCCCGGGAGATAAAGCTGAAGCGTGAACGCATCATCGTGCCCACGCTCGACTCCGAAATGAAGGAGGGGAACATCGAGTACATCCGCCTCTACAGCTTCAACGGGAATGCCGGTTCGCTTTTCTATCAGGCGATAGTGCAGGCGTCGGCACAGGGCGCAAAGGGCCTGATTCTCGACCTTCGCAATAACCCGGGCGGGTATCTTGAAACCGCGGTAAATCTTGCGGGATGGTTCCTGCCGCGAGGAACGCTCGTGGTGAGCGAAGAGGGAAGGTCCGGAGTCATTGACCAGCTTCGCGCAAACGGGAACGCGGCGCTTGCGGAGTTTCCCGTGGTGGTACTTATCAACGAAGGTTCGGCATCCGCCGCGGAGATTCTTGCGGGCGCGCTCCACGACAATCGGCATATAAAATTGGTGGGGACGCAAAGCTTCGGCAAAGGCACGGTGCAGCAGCTTACCGACCTTCGGGACGGTTCTTCTCTGAAGCTTACTATTGCCCACTGGGTGCTTCCAAGCGGTACTATTCTTGAGGGGAAAGGCATTGCCCCGGACGTGGAAGTGAAGCTTACTGATGAAGATATCGAAAAGAAGCGCGACCCGCAGCTTGATAAGGCAATTGAGATAATGAAGGAAGAATTAAAAAAATAAGCGCGATGCTGATATACTAATTTATACTAATAATGCGAATGGAAGATTAGTATATATTCGTACATTGGCATCGATACATACCATGAAAATTATTTTACTTAAGGATGTCCCTGGAAGAGGAAAGAAAAACGATATAAAGGAGATAAGCGACGGATACGCGCGGAATTTCCTTTTCCCGCGAGGATTGGCAAAGCTGGTCACTCCGCAGACGCTTAAAGAGATGGAAGCGCTTCAGGCAGCGAAAGAGAAGGAGGGGAAGGAGATTGCGAAGCACCTCGATGCAATGCGGCGGGTGCTCGCCGAGCGGGCGATTGAATTCACGCTCAAAACCGACGACGCAGGGTCGGTATTCGGGTCGGTCACAAAGGAGGACATTTTGAGCGCGCTCCGCGACGCAAAGCTTTTAGGCAAAGAGCGGGCGGAGATTGTGCTTGAGCATCCGCTCAAAAGTTTTGGGGAACATGTGGTGAAACTTCGTTTCCCGCGGGGAACGGACATGCTGGAAGTTAAGGTGATGGTGAAGCCGGAAGAGAAAAAATAAAAAAGTCCCGCTTTGAAGCGGGACTTTCCAATTCTTGCCGATTGATACTACGCAACCGAAACCACGGTTGTGCTGCGGCGGTTGCCGTCGAAGCGGATTTTCGATTTGGTCAAGAATTTCACCTTCCCGCTTTTCGCGGCGTAGAGCGTGTCGTCGGCTCCACGGCGGACATTCGTCCCTTCGGTGTACTTCGAGCCGCGCTGGCGGATAATGATTTGCCCGGCGGCTGCTTTGGTTCCGTCCTGGATTTTTACGCCAAGCCGTTTCGCCGCAGAATCCCGCCCGAGTTTAGTTGAACCAAGTGCTTTTGTATGTGCCATTTTTTCCTAAGAGCGAAGCGATTGGCTGAAAAAATGAGTATCCCGCCGTTCCTTAGAGTTATAATTGGGGTGGCGGGGTAGCCATTTTTTAACTCCTCCCTTCGCTGAATTATGAAGGAATTCTATGCTATGATTGAAGATATGTCAACCCAGCAAACGATTATCCTGGATATCGAAACAATAGGCGAAGACTACGATGCACTCGACAAGGCGACGCAGGAATCCCTTACCCGATGGATTAAAAAAGAATCGGACAATGAGGAAGAATATAAGCTTGCACTCGAGGATTTGAAGACGGGTCTCGGATTTTCTCCGCTTACGGGCTCGATTGTGGCGATTGGCATCTTGGACTATCACAAGAACGAAGGCGCGGTGTATTTCCAGGCGCCCGGGGCAAAGTACGAAGAGATAAGGGAGGACGGGATTCTTTTCAAGGCGATGGAGGAGAAAGAAATGCTTGAAAAGTTTTGGGAGGTTGCGCGAAAGTGCCAAGTGTTCGTGACGTTCAACGGGCGCTCCTTCGATATGCCGTTTCTTTTTATCCGCTCGGCGATTCACGGTATCCGTCCGAGTAAGGATTTGATGCGCGGCAGGTATCTCTACCAAAATAATCCGGAAGCGCTTCACATCGACCTCCTGGAACAGCTTACCTTTTACGGCGCGGTGCGGCGGAAAGGGAGCTTACATCTCTGGTCGCGGGCATTCGGCATTGAAAGTCCCAAGGCGGCGGGAGTTACGGGCGATGACGTGGGGCCGCTTTTCAAGAAAAAGAAGTTTTTGGAGATTGCACGGTATAACGTGGGCGACCTTCGCGCCACGCGGGCGCTTTATGAGAAATGGAAGACACTACTAAGCTTTTAGCTTTAAGCGGTAAGTTTTAAGTGGAATTCAATGGAATCTCGCTTGCAAATTCTTTTCGCGCGGGCACGGAACTGGTGCATCACCAACAAGCAAGAGATTGGTTTCGCGGTCATTATTTTCCTTGTCGCGACGATGAGTTTCGGCTTGGGATATCTTGCGAATCGGGAATATACCCACGCACCGATTGTGATTGAACAGTACGCGACCAGTACGGCGCAATAAAGTTCAGCTCACCGTTCCCCGGGGCCAGCGGGAACGCGCATAGGATTCTACTTCGCTCAAACGCAGGGGAGTGCTCACATTTCCCGTGCGGACGTAGAAGTGCTCGTCGTTGTCGAGGCGGAGGTACACGGGTGCGCTGCTAGGTTCGACATCCACCACGCATAGTTCCTTCCCTTCGAGCGTATGGAAGCGAAGCTGGGCATGATGCCGGAACTCCGCGCCGATCATCTTATTGAAGACTTGGGTGAAATGATTTTCAAATCCGTCGCGGTCCTGCCGCCCGATTGTCTGATAATCATAGTGGATACCGAGCGGGCGGTGCCCATCGTCCACTCCTACAACGAGGGAGCCTCCCTTTGAGTTAAGAAATGCCGCGATGGTTTTCATCGCTGTCTTTTCGATTTCCCGGTTCACCTGGTTGGTGCGGTGGTCGAAACGGAGCGAGGACTTGAACTCCAGCTGCTCATGCTCGTCTTCTTCGAGAAGGTGCGCGACGTCGGGCTGTTTGCGCGGCGCGTTATTGCCGCCCGTCGGGCGGCTATCAAGAGCTTTTTCTATCGTCGCGAGACATTGTTCCGGTCGCGAGATATCGGCGAGGGTGAGCGTGTGATTCGATGTGTTCTCGCGGATATAAATTGTTCCATAATGGAGGAGATTTTTGAGAGGGCCGGAAACGACGGTAAAGGACATCGAAGCGTGAAGCGGCGTCATTGTGCGTTGCTTCAAAAACACTCCCCGTTGATGCGATATCGCACCGGGCTTGATGGTGTAGGATTCGTAGTACCACCGGAGAAAGGCGTAGACCGTAATCACAAATTGCACGCCGGAGAGGATAAAAAACTTCAACGCCTGGTAGGAAATAAGACTCGGGAGAAGGGGGAGCCGCAGGAAGAGTTCATACTTCGAGTTTCCCAGGGTTGCCGCGAGATAGTAGGCAAGGAATGCGCAAAGCTCAATCGCAACAAGCGTCCGGATGACCACAATCGGGCTTCGTTTTATCGAGATTTCCTCGGTATTCATTACTCCCATTCTAGCCGCGAGTGGGTGGTGTGGTCAAACCCCGTAGTAGAAACTCGACTTGCTTCGCATGCACCATCGGCACCGGTCGAGTTTTCATTACCGGGTCAAACCTTTACCCCGAATTTTCGCAGTTCCACCACCAATGTTGGGAGGGGCAGTCCGGAGACGTTTGTATAGTCACCTTCTATTTTTTTGATGAACAGAACTCCCCGTTCAAGGATTGCAAACGCCCCCGCTTTGTCGAGCGGTTCGCCGGTTTTCACATACGCATCAATTTCCTCCCGTGAAAGCGCACGAAAAAACACCTCTGTCTTCACCGCCTTCGAGGTCTGCTTCTTTGTTTGCGTATCAATGATGGTGAATCCGGTGATTGCGGTGCCATGCCCATTACTTATCATTCGGAGCATCTTTTTCGCGGCGGAAGGGGAGTGGGGTTTCCCCAGAATCTTGCCTCTGAAAAGAAAGATTGAGTCCGCCCCGATCACGATTGCGTTCTTGCGGTGCCTTGCGACAACCTCGGCTTTGCCGTGGGAAAGAATCCGCGCAAGCTTTAAGGGAGAGTGGGGCAATTTCAGATTTTCTTCATAATCGCTCGCAACCACTTGGAAGGGTATGCCAAGCCGTTTCATCAATACCTTCCTTGTGGCGGAGACGGAGGCAAGAATGATTTTCCGCATAGCTAGAGATTTGCCTTTACGATATTCACCAGTTCCTCGTGCAGGATGCCGTTTGATGTGATGTGCCCCTTAATATCCCGGTCATACCGTTGTTCATTCCCGAATAAATCCGTAACTTTCCCTCCGGCTTCTTCAATGATGATTTTTCCTGCGGCGGTGTCATAAGGCTTGGTGCCCGGGAAAAGTGTGGCGACGAATTCTCCGTTTGCGACGAGCATATCCATGTATACGATGGATTTCACGTCTATGAGGGTTGCCCCTCTGTCCGAGATTATCTTGTCTACTTTCGAGAGATTCGTCTTATCGCTTTTCCACCAGACGAGGCCGACAAGTGCATTCTGCAGTGAGGTTGCGCGAGAAACGGATATTTTTACCCCGTTCAGCGTCGCTCCTTCGCCCTTTTCCGCAAAAAACATCCGGTCAAGAAAAGGGTCGTAGATAACTCCCAAAATACTTTCTCCTTTTCGGACGAGTGCGAGCGAAAATACGCAGGTTGGAATACCATGCGAGAAAGGAATGGTTCCATCCACAGGGTCGCACACCCATACATACTCGCTTTTATCCGAGAAATCGCTGCCTTCTTCCGCAATAATGCTGTGGCCGGGAAACTCTCTTTTGACCGCGTCGATAACAAGCTGATTAATTTTCAGGTCGGTTTCCGTAAGAGGAGTGTTGTCCGCTTTCCATTCTTTTTTCATGCCGAGCGAAAAGTTCGCCTTGATTATTTTTCCGGCTTCGGATGCAAGTTCCAGTGCGAAGTTTTTATAGTCCATGGATTAAGTGCTCATCAAATACCCGATTTTTTTTAGCCAAAATTCATTCTCCCATTCCCAAAGACGCTTAGCTCCCAGGAATGCCTCGAAGTCGTCTTTCCAGTAGGGAAATTCCTTGAGCTCAATGTCGCCTTTGAGCGGCCCCCATTCGTGATCGTGTTCGGAGGCTGCACTCGCGCGAATCGGAAAACCATTCGTCCCTTTCGGCATGCGAATCTTTTCCCGGCCGCCTTTAACTCTGCGGATAGCGGCGCAAATGGTGCATTTTTGGATCTGGTCAATCCGCAAAATCCAGCGCGTTTGGAGGTTTGAAAAACCGTCTTTGAGCGCATCCATATATGCGGATGTCTGCAAATTATAATCCCGGTAAATGTCCTGCGAGGTTTTGATGTCAAGGACGCCGAACTTGCCGTCTATGAGGGCAAGCGCATCAACGGTGCCCGCATAACGCTCGCCGTAATGCACCACGCGCCGCTCGACGAGCTCCGGCGACACCTGGATGTTTTTGGCATCAACAAACTCCATAAATGACGAAACTGCGGGCTTTATAAGTTCGGGAATCTCAGGGTTCTTGTTGAGGAGCAAGCCCTCAATGGCTTCGTGGATCATGGTACCTTCCGCCGCGGACTTTTCCGTAATCGCCGCTGCAGCCTTGAAGCTCTCGGCTTCGCCATAGAAGCGATAGAGCGCCGGCTTTGCTTTGATGGAAACAATTTTTGTGACTCGCGGGTACCATATGCCGTCTATGGTGTAGCCGCTCGCTTCTTTGAAGCTCTCTTCGTCTTTATAGAAATCGAACATGGAGTAATCGCGAATAACGCAAATTAAAGTAAATAACGCGAATAGAACTATTGTAACAGCTCATCAGTGAGCCGGACAATGTTTCCGGCGCCCATCATGACGAGGATAGGTTTTCCGCCAAAGGCGGATCCGCCTTTGGCGGAAAGCTTTGAGCTTTTAGTGGTAAGTGAGGGAAGCACATTCCCCAACGCTTGCTTGATACTTTTCGGGTTTGCGAGATATAGCACGGGCTTCGTGGGATATCTCCTTTGAATCGCGGAGGCGAGGATTTTGGAAGTGAAGCGGGGATTGATGCGGTCCCGGCCGGCGACTTGATACGTGGGAAAAAGAATGAGCGCATCCGCGTCATTGAACGCATTTATGAACTCCCTGAATAATTTTCGGAGGCGGAGCGTTTGATGCGGCTGGAAGACACAGATAAGAGGGGAGTGGGGGAATTTCTCGCGGAAGGCGGCGAGCGCTGCCTTGATTTCCGTGGGGTGATGGGCGTAGTCGTCGTAGACAAGCAAAGAGCGCATAGCGTATGGCATATGGCGGGGACGGTTAAATGCATTTGCCCTTTGCCCTTTGCCATTTGCCATTTGCCATCTTCCCCTATACTCCATCCTTCGCCACGCGCCGCGGTAGGCGGCAAGCGCGCGGAGCGCCGTGCGGAGAGGAACCCCGAATGCTTTTGCTGCGGCGGTGAGCGCGCCCACGGCGTTTGAAACGTTATGTTCGCCGGGGATACTGATACAGCGGCGCACGGCGTTTGCAAGCGGATTGCGAAGCGAATACCAAAATACGGAAAGATTGCGCCGCTTTGCCAACTTTCGCACCGACGAGGCGCACGAAGCAAGTGGGGCGCTGTCGCGGTTCAATATAAGCTTCCCGCCGTACGCTACGCGCGCAAGAAATTGCATGAATGCTTTTTGAACATCGCGGAGCGAGGGGTATATATCGAGGTGTTCCCGGTCGATATTCGTAACTATCGCGACGGAAGGGGAGTAATGGAGAAATGCGCGGCCGTACTCGTCCGCTTCAAGCACAAGAAGAGAATCCAAACCTGCGCGGAAGTTTTTGCCGCCGAGTTCCTTGAGGTTTGTTCCAATGATAACCGTCGGATTTTTTCCTGCGGCAATAAGTATGAGCGCGGCGAGAGCGGTGGTGGTGCTTTTACCGTGCGCGCCGGCGACGGCAAGGGTGCGCGACACCTCGGTGATGCGGCCGAGCATTTCGGGATACGAAAGTACAGGAATGCCCTTCGCGCGCGCCGCAGCAATTTCCGGATTCTCCGGGGGAATTGCCTGGCTTCGCACCACGAGCGTTGCCGCACGGGACACGTGCGCGGCGCGGTGGCCCCTCATGATACGAATGCCGTCACGGCGCAGTGCGGCGGTGATGGGGGAAGATTCCGCGTCGGACCCGGAGACATCCCATCCATGCGCCTTGCACCAGCGCGCGAGGGCGCTCATACCGATGCCGCCGATGCCCACGAAATGGACTTGCTTCCGTTTTGTCATGAAAGAACGAGGGAGGAGATTACGACAAGCGCCGCAAGAATGAGCATCACCTCCAGAGGGAATGCTCTGCTTTTTCCGGCGTATGTCCGGATGATGCACCAATAATGCCGGCGCAAGCTTCGCTCAGCCTCGCAATTATGTTTCGGATAATCGGTGATGCTGAAATAACGGTGAGAAAACGGCCAGAGCCACCGTACGCCAAATTCGATGGAATCGCATAAAAAATGGCTCCACGGGGCAAGCCAGAGAAGGATGCCCAAGGCGCGTAGAAAAGGATTCGAGGCCGCATACGCGATTATAAGCCCCAGAATAAGCCATGGAAGAGGGGCATGGGTGATATACCTCCGATGCGTGTCGCTGCCGTTGAAGTACAGGGTTGCCTGGCGCCGAAAAAAAGGAAGAATGTCGATATCCGGAAGCGCGCCGAGAACCGCGCCGGATACAAGGAGCGTATTCATATCGCCAGCCGCGAAAGCCGGCTGCGTGAAGTGCAGGACGCCGTATGCGGTAAGGAATCCTGCAGCGATGTGCCCGGGAGGAAGCATGGGGGAGAAGGTTATTTACGCGCCCGATTCAATAACTCTATCTGTCGGACAATAAAGGTTTTGCGACACTATGATAATATGAATAGCCAACGCGCGCTTATATCTTCCGGACGACGATAAATGGAGTCAGCTCGTCGTTTTGCCCCATTGGATTATCCAAAAGAATCAAACGCGCGGTTTTTTTATCGACGGGAACCGTTTTGCTCATCGCAATAATTTTCACGTTGATGTTATTTCCGTCGATAATGACCGCCGGAACGCCAAGCTGGGCTTCGACATCGGCACAAACCTTTTCGGGATCCTTCGGCGGCAATGCGGCATATTCCGTGTAGGGATACATGGCATCGGGATTGAATCCGTCGATTTCCGCGGCGCGGGTTCCGACAATGCGCCAGAAAATGCCCCGGATGCCGATTATTTTTCCGATTGCGCCCGCACACATTGCAAGTATGGCGCGCGAGGCTCCGGCGAGCTCGACCACCAGCTGCATTTTTTCAGGGAGAGAAAACCCAATGTCGTTGGGATATTTTTTGACGCCTTTCACGATGAGCCTTGCGAGCCATCCGGCGTGTACCGTAGAAATGTGTCGCACATTATTTTGAGATATGGAAACGAGCTTTTCGGATATCGCAATCCAGTCGCCTTTTTGGGTGACCGGCGCCGCGTAGCGTGTAAGCGTTGCCAGAAGGGATTCCCCGAATTCTATGCGGTGCGTGCGCACCGGAATACGTTCATATCGGTTATTATCCAACGTGATGATTCTTTCCATGGATGGATGCTTAGAATGAATTTCCGAATGCGAGAAGCCAGTTGATGATGCCGATGATTATTCCGGCGACTATCGAAACCGCATGCGTAGCGAGCGTGACCAGCCATGCAAGTGCGGAAATAATGAAAGAAATCGCGGCGCGGAGAATGCGCTGTGCTGCCTGGCTGATTTGCTCCCCTCTTCCGGAAAGCAGGGGCGGAGTCCAAGAAGAAACGGATTTATTGAGTTCAACGCTTGATTGAATCAGGTTTTGAAGCGGCGCGGGGAGTTTCTGAATGACGTCTTGCCCTACGAGCGGCGCCGCCTGGATTAATTCCGAGGCTTGCTGCGCGCTTGTACATAATGGAAGAGCAAAAAACAATGCACCGGCAAGCATTACAAAAGTATTCAGTTGAGCGACGTGTCTCCGCCTCATTTATTAGAGATAGCCCATTGGATTTAAATCACCTCCATATGGCATTGGTCCGCACGACTTGGTGAGTCCCATGTAGTATGTCGGAGCCGCAAAGACCGTAAAATGCAGATGCGGACCGGTTGCCCAGCCGCTTTTCCCCATATACCCGATGAGCTGCCCGCGCGCGACTGTGTCTCCTTTTTTCACTACCTGCCGCGAAAGGTGGGAGTAGAGCGTTACAAGATTGTTGTCATGCTTCACCACGATAAATTTTCCGTATGCGGCGCGCGGGCAATAATTATCCTGATTTCCCACCGCAACTATCTCGCCTGCTTCGGCGGCCATCACCGGCGTTCCTATCGGCGAACCGATATCGATGCCATTGTGCCACTTTCCCTTATACGTTTCCTTGGCAAAATCAGTGGAGCCGTATCCCTGCGTAAGGAATTGCCTTCCCACATTGACCGGGAAAAGGAGTACGCCCGGCATGAGCGGAGGGAGCATGGAAGGGTCAATTTTCGTACGAAGAACGGCATCAAGCGCCTCAACCTCATCGGCTATTTTTTTCTGCAATTTCTCGAGTTCGGAAAGCTGGCTTTGATACACGCCTTCGCGGTTTTTCGTTTCTTTAAGAAGCGACTCCTGTTCCGCTTTCTGGTCCTGCACAATCAGTTTTTTATTCTGAAGGTTGTTTTGGTGATATACCGCGCTTGTGCGTTTCTCATTCGCTTGGGCAAGCTTCGCGTTATAGGCTTCGTGAAGCGTCCGTAAATTGGCGATGTCGATTGTGAGCTGCGCCTGGAGATTCGCAAGCGTTTGGGCTTCAAGTACGCCATCCGCAAGGCTGCTGTGGCGGAGAAACATGGCAAGAAGCCCTTCTCCGGCCTGGTCGGCGCGCTGTATTTCGTTTAAAACCTGTCCAATCGCTTGAGTTTTGCTTGTGAGGGATGATTTGATGTCGCCGATGTCGTATCCCAGCGATTCGGTCTCGAGCCGCAGTTTTTCCAAAGTAAGCTGGTCGGCCCGGATGCTTAAATTAAGCTGACTGATACTGCCCTGAATGGTGCTCAATGTCCGCTGAAGTGTGGTTTTCTCCGCGCGGGTCGTGCGAAGTTCGTTTTGCGCGGCTTCAAGTTTTGGCTGGAGTTCTTCAAGCTCCTTCGCCCGCGCCTGGATTTGCTGTTCAAGGTCTTCACGGGTCATGGTACCCGGAGTCGCCGCTATGGTACTGCTTGCCTCCTCGCCAAAAACTGCGCGCGGTATCCCGCCGAGAAAAACCGTGCAAAGGATAAGAGGAATAAGGAGATATGTGCGGGAGATTCTCATGACGATTTCAGTTTTGCGAGCGCGCCAGAAAGACGCCGTATGGTTTCTTTTTGTCCCAACGCAGCCGCTATTTCGAATGGCCCCGGGGAGCCTTCTTTGCCGGATAATGCAACTCGCATCGGCCAAAGCACCGCGCCTTTCCCCTTTTCCCCGATAAGAGCCGAGAGCGAGGCGCTGATTGCCTCAAGCGTGAAGTTTGCTTCGGGGATTTTCAGGATACTGTCCAGTACCGCGCGAAGTATGCTCTCCACGTCGCCCGGGACGGCTTTTTGCCCCTGGAGCAGGAGCGACTGAGAATACTCCGGCAGTTCAAAGAAAAATTGGATCTCCGCAGCAGCTGAATCGAGCGTTTTCATGCGATTTTTTTCGATGGCAACCAGTTTTTTAAGGAGCGGTTTTTTTGCTTCAAAGTCCTCGTTTTTCTTTGCGACAAAAGGCAGAAGCTGCGCGGTGAGCTCATCATCGGAGAGTGTCCGCAGATGTTCGCGATTAAGCCAGAGCAATTTCTCTTCGTCAAAGACGGCACCGGCTTTTTGCACTCGCGAAAGATCAAATTCTTTTACAAGTTCCGAAAGGGTAAAGAATTCGCGGTCGCCCGCGGGGTGCCACCCCAAAAGAGCGAGGAAGTTGAGCATTGCTTGCGGCAAGAATCCCTTCTCGCGATATTCAAGGAGGGATGTTTCCGCATAACGCTTTGAAAGCTTGCTGCGGTCCGTGGCAAGAATGAGCGGAAGATGGGCATATATTGGTTCTTCAAGGCCAAGCGCCTTCTGCATGAGGAGTTGCTTCGGCGTATTGGAGAGGTGTTCTTCTCCGCGGATAACGTGCGTTATCTTCATTGCGTGGTCATCCACCACCACTGCGAAGTTGTAGAGAGGAGTGGCAGTGTCCTTCGCAATCACGAAGTCTCCGAAAAGCCCGGTGTCGAATTTCACTTTTCCGCGAATCAAATCCTTAAACTCAA
The DNA here is from genome assembly GCA_964646415.1 of uncultured Candidatus Saccharibacteria bacterium. Lineage (GTDB taxonomy): Bacteria > Patescibacteriota > Minisyncoccia > UBA6257 > 2-01-FULL-56-20 > VGJV01. The sequence continues at coordinate 22,839 of CAZYEL010000009.1, read as the reverse complement.
TATCCGCCTCCGGCGAGATAAAGCGAATCACTTGGGGAGATTTCCCGGGAGGAGGAGATTTCAACATCCGGCAATGTCCGCCATATTTTGGGGGCAAGCCTTGTGAGAGAAACGTCTGGCGTTCCCCCTCAAGTTCTTCTTTTGTGCAGTAGCAGTAATACGCATGTCGCTCACGAAGAAGTTTTTCAAGGCAATCTTTATAGAGCGCAGTGCGTTCGCTTTGGTGATATGGCCCATATTCCCCTCTCGATGTTTCTTTCCAGGCACCGTTTACCCAAGCACCATCGGGACCTTCGTCCCAATCAATACCAAGCCACCGGAGCATTTCAATAATTTCAATTTCATACTCCCTCTTTGAGCGTTCCTTATCGGTGTCTTCAACGCGAAGGATAAACGCACCGCCGTGTTTGCGGGCGAAAAGCCAGTTGAAAAGCGTAGTGCGAACGCCACCAACATGCCAGTGACCGGTCGGGCTTGGCGCAAAACGAACGCGCACCGATTTTTGGGGATGTGCGCCCATGTGCCCATTCTACCAGCATTTGGCTGGGTTTTCCAGAGAGATTTTGAGATAAACACTACGCGATTCCTGCGAGTCGAAATGTTTCCTCCGCGGCAATTCTTGCCGCATCCGGCTTGAAAAACGAGGCGGAAGCTGCGCTCATTGCGGCTTTCCGCTGCGGGTCCTCGATTATTCTTTTTAATGCGCTTATAAAAATTCCGACAAAGAGATTTTCTTCTTCAATAATGACTCCCCCTCCCGCTTTTTCGAACACATGCGCATTCGCGCGTTGATGGTCGTGCGCGGATTCCGCGAGCGGAATAAGAATCATCGGTTTTCCGAAAGCGGATGCTTCGGAGATGGAACCGCTTCCCGCACGAGCGACAACACAGTCAGCCGCAGTAAGCGCATCCTTCAGCTCTTTGTCGAGATACGGCACAACCTTATAGGGTGCTTCGGAGTGAGCGGATTCTGCGAGAGCGGCTTTTGCAAGAGACTGGATTTCGGCGAAATTTCCCGCGCCGGTTTGATGCAGCACTTGCGCCTCTTTCGTAATAAGCGGCAAATGGGTGATTATGAACTCATTGATACGCCGCGATCCCTGGGAGCCGCCGAGAATGAGGAGAAGAGGCTGGTCGGGGTTGAATCCGAGAGATTGCTTTGCGAATTTCTGGTCGGGTTTATCCGCAAGAAGCCAGGGACGCACCGGGTTTCCCACTACCGCAGTGCGTTTCGGGTCGAAGTACCCCATTGCATTCTCGAAGGCAAGTGCAATGCGCGTGGCGAATCGGGACGAAAGGATATTGGTGGCGCCGGGGACCGCGTCGGACTCGTGGATAAGTATCGGAATCCGGTAGAACCACCCCGCAAAAACCACCGGAAAAGCGCCGGTGCCGCCCTTCGAGAAAATGGCATCCGGCATGAGCCAGAATAGTTTCCAAAACGCCTGAAGCAATCCGATAAAAAACTTCGGAATATCCAGTATGTTTTCAATGGCGGAATAGTTACGGATTTTTGCGCCCATCACCGAGCGCGTGCGGACTCCGCTCTCGTGCAACAACGAAGAAAAAGCGTCGCGAGGGCCGAGATAGTTTATGTCGAGCAGTATTTTCTTCTCCAGCGCGGCTTTCTGGAGTTCTTCGGCAACCGCGAGAAGCGGATAGATGTGCCCTCCGCTGCCGCCCCCGGTGAGCGCGATTCTGATTTTAGCCATTAGCCATTAGCCATTAGTGAGACATTAGCCCTGGGTTTTAATGGCTAAGTCCTAATGGCTGTTTAGACTACCCCTGCATTATAGCAATCTTCGCAATAAACAATCTCTGGGCGTTCAGGTGAATAGCTCGTCTCAAACTCGTTAGGGCACGGGCTATCGCCGTGAAAATGTTCGGCGATATTATTATACATTCTTGATTTCTCGCCGTCTGCCGCATTACACATACACGCACGGTGATACAAGCGCGGCGGATTGCATTGTTTGATACGAGCAAAATGACGGCAGTTCGGGCAGTATTTCGGCACAGGAATATCCATGGCGCGATAGAACCTCAATTCATCGGGCATAAGCCGGAACGCCGTGGTACATTTCTCTCTAAATGTTTGCGCATTGGCGCAACCTATAATCTCATTTAATATGCCGTCTTTTACTTCGCTTATCGTATCGGGAATATTATCCGGCGAGAGAGTTGCTTTATAATCCCTTGTCCGTTCCTCTTTCCATCTGAACCCTCGCTCGGCCGCTTCTTCGCGAGTGAGAGGATCAAATTCATACGCCAAACTTTCGTTGTACGCGAAAGGCGTCATTGTTTCAGGGAAAAACTCTCCCCACTCCCCTCTTTTTTTCATATTTTCGATTATTTTCGACTTGAGTTTCTCATACTCCTCCGCGGCGTACTGCGTATTCAAAATCGCGTGCGAGCCCTTCTTTAATCCAGCACAACCCATAAGATGCTCTGTCCCCGGGCAATTCGAAGAGTAAAACACTTCGCGGCATTTCACTGAAAATATAGTCCCGGCGCAGTGATTCGAATGATCCGAAGTTATATTTTCGTAACAAAGCTCCGGATGACCCACCGCGTTGCAATCATAAGTTTCTTTAGCGCCGTCATTTAAAACAATAAATTTGCAATTCTCGAGCGCATTCCCGAAATAGCAATCCTTTGCGTTCTTACAATTCATAAGCTCGTCTCCTGTGCTTTGAACGGATTTAAAAATCTGCGCATATCGGCGCGGAAAATCTTTAATAAAAGATCCGAAGGTTTTTTGGTGCCCCTCTACTGCGGCTCTGCTTTCGAGTTTCAGCTCCGCAATCCTTCGCGCATATTCTTCTTTTGAATACTGCTTGTTCAAAATGCAGAGTTGCTTATTGCGAAGTCCCGCGCACATTACGCAGTCCGAACATCCACGAAGATCATATGAAAGGAAACAATTATGGCAGTCATGGCAAAATGTGCAGTATTTGCATTTACTGCACTTAGTTCCGCCCGCACACTCATAAGCCCACTCGCAGTTCTTAAGATGCGCGGAGTCCGCGACATCTTTCCCGTATTCAATGTGATAGGAATGGAATACGTTTTCACTCTGCCATCCGCACATAGCCATATAGCAATTTTTGCTATACCACCAGTCCGTAGTGTATTCGCAATTCACGCTCCCCACGCCATCATCGTTTTGCATCGCAATTGTAGGCACTTTATCAAAAATTTCTTTGCACTGTTCAAAAAATGACCCGCCCGGATCGTATGCTTGGCCATACTGCAAAGGATTCCATGCGTCTGACCACCAGCATTTTGCGCAATATACAGGAGTTTTGGATTCGGCAGGATAAAGCGCGATGATATTGCGCCTGCATAAATCGCATGCGCGGCGGTAAAAATCCCTGTCATTGCGAAAGGAAAGCCGCCGGATACGCCTGCATCGCGGGCACCGAGTTGGAGGTGAAACGCCCATTTTCTGGTAGAACGAAAAATCGTCGGGCTCGATAATGAACTTGGTTTTGCAATTCTCACACTGGCGAGTTTCGTTATCCATTTTGGTCTAAGGTCGAACCTTTAGAAATCCCAAGATTCAACCTTTAAGAAACCTCTGATTGGTAACACTGCTCACAATAGACTATCTCCGGCCTTTCGGGAGCATAGCTCGTCTCAAACTCGTTAGGGCACGGGTTCTCTCCGTGGGAATGTTTCGCGATGTTTACATATTTTTCCGCGTCTGTCTGCGCCGCAGAACACATGCATCGGCGATCCCACAGCATCAGCGGATTTCTTTGTGCAAGCCGCGCGTAGTGACGACAGTTGGGGCAAAGATCCGGAAGAGGGAGATTCAGTTTCCGATAGAGCTGGAGTTCCTGCTCAATTACTTTGAATGCAGTGGTGCATTGCTCGTTGCATTTCCCTTTATGAGCGCACTCAATCACTTCGTTCAAGACAGAATCGGCGACGTCCCCGATTCGGCTGGGAACTTTATCCGCGAGTAGAGTCGCGGCATAATGGCGCTCTTCTGATTTTCTCCAACGGAATCCTTTCGCCGCCGCCTCCTTTTCGTTCAATGGGAAGTATTCCTGCGCAATGGCTTCGTTATACGCCCAGGGAGAGAGTTCTGCGGGGAAAAATTCTCCATAGCCATACTTTCTGCCCGAACTGTCCGTGTAGGGCGCCTCATTCATATGTTTCACGATTTGCGGCACCAGTTCCTCATATTCCTCTTTCGAATACTGGCGGTTTAATATGCAATATTCCTTGTTTCGGAGACCGACGCAGCCGAAAATGTTGCTGCACCCGTGGCAGTGGGAGGTGTAGTGGTTATTGCTCGCGTTATAGGTCACCACTGTCCCAATATTGCCGTTGCCAACATTTACATCCACGCTTTCATAGGACATTTCATATTTGTATGCGCCCATGCAGTCATAGCTATCTTTGAGCCAGAAAGAATGTTGAAGAAATTTGGCATCCTCTGCGTCAGATAATACGTCGAACGACACTCGAGTATTTTTGGAATTGTTGATGTTGTCTCCAGTGCAATGGGGCGAGTTCAGAATATTGGAGTATTTATGCACCGCATTCGCAACAATTTCCTTCAGGAACCTTTCCTTGAACACCACAATCCCCTCTCGCGTGGCAAAGTCGAACGAAGCGAGTTGTTTCATATACTCTTCTTTCGAATAAGGCTTGTTCCAAATGTGGTATGACTTCGAGATAAGATTCGCGCAGCCGAAGCAATTCGAACAGTTTTTGCAGTTGTAAAGGAAGAAGGAGTCGCGGCAGTTCTTGGAATTTACACTCCAGAGCATGCGGTACGATTCATGGCAGTTTACGTCTTCATAACAGAGCTCGAGCTTGGAAACCATATAGCAATCAAGACAGTCTTTACTGAAGCCGATTTTGTTTGAGTATGCTACGTTCTCATCAAATCCCGCGGCGAAACTCAAGTAGCAATTTTTGTTGCTGTCCGCGGCGTTGCAGTAGTCGCTATTCACTGGATTTACATTCGCAACCGCAGGGAGCGGCACCGTATGGAGCAACGTGTCAAATTGGGCAAAAAATGTTTTGGAAAAATCGTAGAAGGTGCCGTATGCAAGCGAATCCCATGAATCAGTCCACCATTCCTTTTGGTCGTAGATAACGCACGGCACTTCCGGAGCATATGCAGAAATAATACTTTCTGTGTGTCCCGGCGCATCACACTTCCGTTTATAAAGCGAGCGTTCATTCCGCCAAGTATTTCTCCTCTGCATGCGGCAGCGCCAGCAGAATGTCGGGGGTGGGACTTTTATCTTTTCATAGAACACAAAATCTTCCGGTTCAATAATAAATTGAGCTTTGCAATTCTGACAAGTTTTCTTTTCTTCAGTATTCATGCGAAGTTTCGTGTGGCTTACACGCGATGCTAATATACGAATTCATGCTAATGATGCGAATGAGATTTGCATTCGTATAATTAGTACGCATTAGTATATTAGCATCGTGATTAGGTATATTTCGACACATTCGCTGCAACCCCGGTCATAGTGAGAAACACCGCGAGCGCGGTCCCTCCATAACTTATAAACGGGAGCGGCACGCCCGTCAAAGGCAGAATTCCGGAGATTGCTCCCATATTGACAAGCGATTGCAGCGCGATGACGGTGCCGAACCCCGCGAGCATAAGGCGTCCAAAAAGGTCAGGCGCCCGCCGCGCAAGCCAAAAAAAGCGGAATACAAGAGCGGCAAAGAGCGCAACAAGCGAGGCACTTCCCGCGAATCCAAGTTCCTCGCCGATTACCGCAAAAATGGAGTCATCTACGGATGCGGGAAGCGTGGATTTTATGAGCGAACGCCCGTAACCGGCTCCCGTGAAGCCCCCGGCGCCTATTGCGATAAGCGATTGGCTCACCTGAAAATTTTTCGTTTCCTGGTGTTGTCCCGGCTGAAGGAATCCCATAATGCGCTCCCGGCGGTACGGCGTCGCATAAATAATGAGTCCTATGGAAACAAGTATGAGGAGCATGGTCCCCGCAATATAGCGGAATTTTGCGCCGCTTAGGAAATAAAGAACCATTCCCGTCCCAAAAAGAATCAGGACGGTGCTCGTTGCAGGCTGGCGCACGAGGAGCGCGCCCACGATTCCGAGAACCACCAGAAAAGGCAGGAGACCCTTAAGAAGCGAACTGCTGCGCTGCATATTCGGCCGGCTAAGCCATGCGGCGAGGTAGAGTATCAAAGTAAGTTTGAGAAGTTCAGCAGGCTGAAAACGGATTGGTCCGAGATGGAGCCAGCGCGTGGCGTTGTTCGCCTCAATTCCCAAAGGAGTGAAGACGAGGAGCAGGAGGAGTATCGTGAAAATGAGCATGGGCAGTGCAAGCGCGCGGTAAAGACCGTAGCGCACAAACGAAGCAAGGAGGAAGCCCGCGATGCCGAACGAAAGTCCGTAGAGCAATTGATGCCGTACGTAGTAGTAGCTGTCGTTATAGTGGATCTTACCGAGCTCCGAGGAGGCGCTGGCGAGCATGATAAATCCGAATACCGTGATTACGAGCACCAGCGCCATCAAGAAGTAGTCAGGGCGATGGGCGCCTTTCGAGTGATAAAAGGTCATGCGCGATGGCGGAGAATTTTCCCCTTTCGTACATCTTTTGTCATATCACTCCGTATCGCCACGGAACCGTTGACCGTTACAAAACGTATTTCAGCGGTCGCCGAAGTACCTTCGTGGAAAGTAAAACCCACAAGGTCGGCGTAGTTGCCCTCTTTCACTTCGCCGCGGCCAGTGATGCCAAAGAGAGCGGCGGGGATTCTGGTAAGTTTTGCAATCGCCTGTTCAAGCGGCATAAGCTGCTGCGTCTGCACCATTTCGAGGAATTTGGTGAATGTGCGCACCGCCCGCTCGGGTTTGAGGAGAGTGGCTTGCGCTCTCTCGTTGATGCTCGCCGCATTTGTAGCAATAAGCGCGCGGGGATGCGCGAGGGCTTTGGCGATGAGCTCGGTCGCAATATTCCTGCAAAAGACAACCGCGCGCAGTTCCGTGGTGCGCATGAGTGTAAGCAGGGCTTCCTGCGATGGGCCGAGATTATATAAGTTTTTGATATCGCCGAGAGATTTTCCCATAAACGAAGGATTGTGCGGTGCGGCAGCCACCACGATGTCGGTGTTCCCGTATTCAGGCAACTCCTTCAAAATCCTTTTTCGCTTCCATGAATCTTTAAGATTTCCGAGCATGGTTTCCGGATTTCCCTCCTGTGCCCACGAGGGGAGAAGCGCGGAGAGCGGTATGACGCTCATATCAAAGGGATATATATCAAAGTGAATGGCGCGTTCATCCGAAGTTTTTTCGAGCTTTTCGAGAGCTTCCGCATACGCGCGCTCGCTGCCGCGAAGCGGCATAAAATGGCTGATGAGGGACGGGACTCTCGTTTCCCGTCGGAGTTTGAGAGTTTCCTCGACGGAATCCATCAGCTCGTCCCCGCTTTTGCGAAGATGCGTACAGTACACTCCCCCGCTCTTTCTTACGACTTCCACAAGCGCCTTGAGCTCCGCGTACGAGGCATCGCGGCTGTCGGGGTATCCGAGGCCGCTGGAGAGCCCGAATCCTCCTTCTTCAAGCGCCCGTGCGAGCGTTGCGGAAAAAACTTTGAGTTCGTTCTTGGTGAGATTACGGGTAGCTGTTCCGATGAGCGCTCGCCGGATGGTTGAGTGCCCCACAAGCGTCCCGAAGTTGACTCCGAGCTTTTTCCCTTCAAGAACATGGAGAAACTCATCCATCGTATGCCAACCGACATTCACGTAGCGGATATCTCCCCATCTGTGGACCGATTCCAAATCTCCATATAAAAGAGGGGCAAGCGAAGCGCCGCACATTCCGCCGAGGATGGTGGTAACGCCCTGCTTCAGAAAGTCATCCTGCCCCGGATTGTCAAAAAGCGTGAGGTAGTGGTCGGAGTCGGTATTTACATCTATGAATCCGGGCGCGAGGTAGATTCCCTGCCCGTCAATCATTTCGTCGGCTCTTTTCGCGGGGAAGTTTCCTATGGCGGAAATCTTCTCGCCCTGAATAAACACGTCGCTTCGTTCAGGGAGTTGCCCTGTTCCCCCGAGAATGCGGACATTGCGGATGAGGAGAGTCATACCCACATTATACTCGAATTACTGATTTCTAATATCTAAACTCTAAACAAATTCCTTTCACCGTTCAGTGAAAACGCGCAGTTTTCCTTCCTGCGGGATAATGCTGATAGTTCCGTGCTGGTCGGTGCGGAGTACCGCGCGAACGGTGGATGACGCGAGGCGGGCAAGCGTCTCTACGGTGGGGTGGCGGTAGCTGTTTCTTGCCCCCACTCCGATTGCGGCAAGAAGCGGACGCGCGCGTGCGAGAAACGCGCTTCCGGTGGAATATTTTGAGCCATGATGGCCGACTTTTAGGATGTCCGCCATAAGCGGAATATCTTTCTTAAGGAGCATTTTTTCGACGTCGGTGCCGATATCGGCGGTGAGAAGCGCGGAAAATGCAGGAGTGGCTATGTACTCCACGAGGCCGGTATCGTTCAATTCGTTGCTACGGAGAAGTTTTTCGTCGGGCGCGAGAAATTGTATGACCGCTTCGTCATAGCGGATGCGGTCGCCTCCGCGCAACGCGACTATGGGGATGTGCTCCGCGCGCAATGCCTCCATCAAAGCGTTCCACTCCCCTTTCGCGGATGCTGCCTCGCGCCCGTTTGTGACTATTGCGCCGAAACGATAATGCGTGAGCAGTTCCCGGAATCCGCCGTAATGGTCAAGCTGAGGATGAGAGATGATGCCGATGTCGATATAATGGCGCCCGGCGGGCAGTACCCGGGCAATTGAGCGTACGACGGTTTTATCCGGACCCGAGTCGGTGAGCATCGCCACATTGCCCGGCAAAAGCAGCAATTCGGAGTCACCCTGCCCCACATCAAGAAAATGAAGAGATGAGGTGATTTGAGGCGTGCCTTGCAATACTCCTGTCCACACGAATACATCTACTGCGACAAGCGCAATGATGACCAGCATGGCATGCGCGATAAGCCAGCGTATCATGGATTTTTTGTTCTCGCCTTCCTATTTTGGTGAAAGATGAAGGTCATGAGGAGCGCATAATACATGACGACTGCAGCGGGAGAAAAGAGAAAATTTCCCACAGGAACCGCATAACGTGAGAATATCTGAATCACGGCAATTTCGTAGCCGGTAAGCAGTTCCGCGACGCGGGCAATTGGGAAACCGAGGAAAGGGGAAGTTCCATTTGTGACTCCGAGCAAAAATCCGATGCCCATGGCAACCGGCACCGTCGGTATGATGAGCACATTTGCGGCAATTGAAGTGAGCGATGCCTTGCCGAAGACGCCGAGGAGTATGGGGAGTACTCCGAGTTGTGCGCCGATGGTCGTGTCCATGTTTTCCTTCCACTCGAGAACCCCCCGGTCGGGAGTTTTCCGCCAAAGCGAACGGAGCGCGGGCGCGAGATATACCACGCCGAGCAGGCTCAAAAACGAAAGTCCGAACCCGAGATCGGTCCGGATGATGTTGGGGTCCCATGCGACCATGCATGCGGCGGCAAGCACAATGGCGTATCCCTGGTCCTTGGGCCTTCCCGAGAATTCCCCGACCAGCCCCGCGATTCCCATGATCGCGGCGCGGACGACCGAGGCTTCGGTTCCGACCATCGCGACAAAAAGAAGTATGAGTCCGATTGCGAGCCATATTGCGAAGCGGCGGGCAAGAAACAACATCGCAATGTTCCCGACCGCAATCGCCAAGATACTGATGTTGTAGCCGGAAACCGCAACAATATGAACGGTTCCGGAGTCCACCATTGCGTTCTTGAGCTGAGGCGAGAAGCTGGAACGGGCGCCTAGGGTGATGCCGCCAAGGAGCGCGGCATTGTCCGGAGGCAGCGCGCGTTCGAATCCCTTCAAAATCCCCGCTTTAAGTTCGATGAGTTTTTCTTTGATCCAAAAACCCTTATGGCGTGCGCGGACTTCGGCGGCGGGAAACAGGACCACATACTTCCCCTCTTCGGCGATAACTTTTCCGCGGAGTGCAAGTTCATCCCCGTAGCGCAGGTCCCTATTCGGCGGGAGAATAACGGTGAGGATGCCGCGGTGCGGAGATTGCAGTGCGAGCGAAAACCTCAACGAGCGTTCCGTGGTGCGGGGTTCATCGGTAACAATTCCCGTGAAGGAGACGTTATTCCCCTGCGGCAAAATGGTGTATGCGGTATGCACATTGCGATAGAGAAAGAAGTACACGAATCCGAAAAGCAGTGCCGCGAAAACGCAAAAAAGACCCGCCCAACCCGTCGCTTGCATATGGCGGAGTCCGATGACTGCACCGTAACCCACAGCGAGCACGATTATGAGTGAGACGTTGAATGATGCTGCAGCAATGCCGAGAACGAATGCAAGAAGTGTCTCGAGCGCAGCGGCCGCAATCATTTCTTATGCAACGCGCCGTGTGTTCGGCGCCATATCTCGATAAGACGGTGATTGCCCGAGAGAAGCGCGGGCGGCACATTCAACGGGCGGGTTTTTTTCCCAAGGCGGAGTGAAGCGGGGCGGGTGTACACGGGATAAAAACCTTTTATTTCCTCAAGCGATTCGTGCGTACCCAGGAAACCGGGGATGAAGCGGCTCACTGCTTCCGCGAGCACAAGCGCGGGGAGTTCGCCCCCCGAAAGCACATATTCCCCTATTGAAATTTCTTCGTCGGCAATGTGTGCCGCGACGCGCTCGTCAACGCCTTCGTATCGTCCGCAAATGAGGATAATTTGGTCGTATTTCGCAAGCCGTTTGGCGGTTTTTGCATCAAGTTTTTTCCCTCGTGTAGAAAAAAGAATCGTCCTTATTTTTGCTTTTTTATTTTTTATTTTTGATTCTACAAATTGAACCGCGCGGTATATCGGTTCAATTTGTAGAACCATCCCCGGTCCTCCGCCAAAGGGGCGGTCATCCACCTTCTTGTGCCGGCTTTTTGTGAACGCGCGCAGATCATGTGCCCGCACCGTAAGAATCCCCTTCTTTTGCGCGCGGGCGAAAAGAGATTCCATAAAATACGGCTCGATAACTTTCGGAAAAATGGTGAGAATATCAAACCTCATTTTTGCGTTATTTGCCTCAATTCGCGGTAGTAGCGATTACTCTTCTACTCTTCTTTTTTCTCCTGGTTAAGGATTTGGTCCAGGGATGCGGAAATCGATTTGCGCAATTCATCCACGTCCACTTGCGGAGTGCTCCGCTCTTTGATGATGTGGTGAGTTTTTTTTGGGGGCTTCAAGTCGGCAAGCGACATCCCCGTCGGCGCGGGTGCCGCTTCCGGCTTTGCCTCGGGAAGAACCGCCGCAGGCACATCTGTTTTCGGAGTTTCGGGAACAGGCATCTCCTGGACTGCAAGTGTTGGCGGCGGGGCTGCTTCGGCGGGCGGCTGCATCGGAGGTTTGGCTTCTTCCCTTTCTTCTATTACCGCCGCTTCCACTTCCGGCTCCTCAATTTCTTCTTTTCCCTTTGGCTGCATTTCGAATTCGATGCCCACTGCCGCAAGCGCGTCTTTTGAAGAATCCCGGATTTTCTTCTGAACACGGGGAAGTTTCACCGGCAAAATCTCTCCCGCTTTTACGCGGTTAAGGCAATCTTTGCAGTAGATGGGCCGCGATGGGTCTGGCGCGAAAGGGACCGTCGTTGTTTTGCCGCATGACGAACAGGTAGCGATATACGTGCCGTCCCTGCCCGAGAGGCCCGCCGACGGTGCCGCGCCCTCCGCACTGGCCATCACGCCGCTCCAGCGGTTGATTTCGTCTTCCACAACGGCCGCAGGGCGCGCATAGCGTTTCTGGGAATTCCGGATAATGGTTTCCTTGGTGGTTTCCGCGACCGTCATCTTGAACGGCGGCAAAGTCGCGGCAGAAAACGGCCGGGAAGTTACCCCGTCCACCATGAGTTTCAGATACACGGCATAGTTTGGGAGATTCACGATGTCCTGCGGCATGAACTCCGGCTCGAATTCGGATTCTAAAAATTCCGCATCAGTCGCGCCTACGCGGAAGATAATCATCGTGCCTACGTTTCCGAAAATCGCGTCGCGGACTTTGGTCGACACATCCGTCACGAGCTGCCCGATATATTGGTGGGCGAGAATGAGGTCAAGGCGGTATTTCCGGGATTCGGAAAGAATTCCCGCGAAGGAATCAGTCGCAAAGTTCTGGAACTCGTCTACATAAAGATAAAAATCCACGCGCTCGTCCTCCGGCACGCGGATGCGCTCCATCGCCGCGAGCTGGATTTTGGTGATAAACATTGCGCCCAAAAGCGCGGAATTGTCTTCACCGATGCGCCCCTTCGATACATTGATAAGAAGAATTTTCCCCTCGTTCATCAGCTGGAAAATGTCAATCGTGCTCCGCGACTGCCCCACGATATTCCGGATGATGGAAGTCGAAAGAAATTGCCCCACCTTGTTTTGAATCGGCGCGATGGCTTCGTTCCTGAATTGGTCGCGCCACGCTTCGAACTCGTGCACCCAAAAGGCCTTCACCACCGGGTCCTGCACGTTCGCGATAATCTGCTGCCGGTAATCTTTGTCCACGAGAATCCGGATGACGCCGAGGAGCGTCGAACCGGGCGTATCGAGAAGCGCCAGGATAGCGTTATTCATGATGTACTCCATACGCGCGGACCATACGTTCGCCCAGATTTTGGTGAAAATGCCCATAAGTCCCGACGCCACAAGGTGCTTGTACTTCGGGTCGGGAAGCTCGAGCACATTAAAACCGATGTGGTATTCCGTGTCCGCAGGATTGACGTAAATCACATCATTGAGCCGCTTCTCCGGAACCTTCTCGAGGATTCCCTCCACCAATTCTCCGTGCGGGTCCACGACGCATACTCCCTCGCCGTTCGAGATATCTTGCACAATCATATTGTTCAGAAGCGCGCTTTTTCCGGTGCCGGTTTTCCCCACCACGTACATATGCTGCCGCCGGTCGGTACGCTTGACGCCGAAAAGCCGGTTGGTGTTCCGGAAATCAGTGCGTCCGAAGTAAACAACGTCTTTCGCAGGGTCAAAGTCCATTGCACAAATTATGCCATAATTCGTGCTTCCTCGCTATTTCAGCTTACGGAGGAATATCTTAATCCGAAACGTTGCCTGTTGCAGAAGCAACCGAAACACATATTGATATTTTTTAAGCCGCCAGAAAAAATTTCTCATAGAAATTCAGACTTATAGCAGGCATCACAATATACTATTTCCGGTTTTTCCGGTGCGAATGTGGTCTCAAATCCATTCGGGCATGACTCGCTACCATGGGAATGAGTTGCGGTATTACTATATGCTATTTGCCCTTTGCTCCTTGTTCCATCGCACATGCATTTCCGCTGGAAAAGACTGTATCCGTTCCGCCACCGCAATCGCTCGGCGTACCGGCAGCTTGGGCATAATCGCGGCAACGCAATCTGCATCTCGCGATAAAATTGAAGTTCCTCGCGCGTAATGCGGAATGCAGTCGAGCATTGCTCACTACATAAACCCGCGTGAGCGCAACCAATCGTTTCGTTAAGAATAGAATCCTTCGCGTCACGGATATGATCGGGCATATTATCCGGCCGCAACGTAATCGTATACGCGCGCTCCTGCGGTTCCCGCCACTGCCATCCTTCCGCAAGCACTTCTTCTTTCGTTTTCGGATACCATGGAAATCCGAACACTTCATTATACGCGTATGCGGAAATCTCCGTGGGAAAAAACTCGCCAAATCTATACACTCTCCCTTTTTTATCGAGATACGGCATCGCATTCATGTGCGCGATTATTTTCTCCTTTAGCTTTTGGTATTCATCTTTCGAATACTGCTTGTTTAAAATGCAATGCTGCTTATGGCGAAGCGAAATGCACCCGAAGAGATTGGATGAGTTTTCCGCCCAATCGCAATAAAAAGTGTCGCGTGAATTGCTCCCTCCCGCAGAGAAGAAACACCGCTGGGCGTTTCCGGTAACCCCAAAGATTTCGTACAGCAGTTCCGAGGTGTCCCCCCCGCCGCTTACGTCAAAACTGTCTTTCAGACCCAATCCCCCGAAATAGAGGTATTTGCAGTTTTCCACGCCATCAAGCGCAGAAAAACATATTTTGCAGTTCTTTGTGTCCCTGATGATATCTCCTGTAACATTGAAGGCGTTTACCATATGAGCGTACCGGTGCGGCGTGGAGAGATAGAACTCTCTAAGTTTTTCCTTCGCTTCCTCAAGCCGAGCATGGCTTCCCAAATCCCAATACTCCACCTGTTTTTGATATTCCTCCTTGGAGAGTTGCTTATTCCACAAACAATACTTCTGCTTGCGGAGGTTCACGCACCCGAAACAGTCGGAGCACCCTACGCAATTGAAGAGGAAGGATGATTCAAGGCAATCATCGGAAAAATAGCCAAATCGGATTCTATAGAGACGGTTGGAATGCAACGATTCGTATACATGGTCCGAATTATCAGCAACATAGCAATCGAACGCGTTTCGCGAGAGGAGCAGTGCGTAGCAATATTGGGAATCCTCCGAAAAATAGCTCCAAAACGTCAAATAGCAATTTTTCACGCTTTCGGAAGCATGCGAGAAAGGACTATTCACAATGTTCGCCCCCGTGAGTGCAGGACGGGGCACCGCTTCCATAAGTTCCCGGTATTGCTTGAAGAACGGTTTGCTAAAATTGTATTCCTGTCCATAGCTCATCGGGTCCCATTTATCCGACCGGAAACATTCACGGCAGTAGATAGTGAAAGGCCCGTCCGGCGCATGGATAGTCACGATTGCTTTCCCGCAAAGTTTGCACACGCTCTTGTAGAGCGACCGCTCTTCCCGCCACGCCATCCGCCGCATGTTGCGGCACGGCGGGCACCACGTGGGCGGCGGAACCTGGATTTTTTTATAGAAATCAAAATCCTCGGGTTCAATCGTGAATTCACCCTTACAATTCTGACACTCCTTCGTTTCTGCGGTCATTCTATTTTCCATTTTCTATTCACTCGCGCTCGCGTGAAAGTATCAACACTTCCTGTATGCGATACGCTTCCTTTTGCACCACCTCGCCTTCATAGTCTCCGCTGTGCGCCGTTTCATGCCCATACGAGGGGCGCTTTTGGTCGAGGTGGAGACTAAAGAGAATCTTATCTTTCTCTTCTTTTACGTATGCATGGAAACGGGGGTAATTTTGCCCCTCAAGCGGACGGACGCAGTTCAACTCTCCCCTATCGGAATGGGCGATGGGATGATATCCAATCCGCCGCATGACGGTATTAAGGTTATCAGTGACGCTATATACGGAAAATTTCATAGGAGTAATCGCGAATAACGCGAATCTAGTCATCCTACTTCGCTTTGGTAGCATTGCTCGCAGTAAATTCTATACTCCTTCTGCTGTTCCGGCGAATACGAAGTTTTGAATCCCACACCACATTTTGCACACTTCCCATCCCACAGTTTCCGGATATTGCGTTGTTTCATACGGCGTTCGTGCCGGCAGTTGAAGCACTCGCGCGGGAGAGGCAGCGCGAGACGCGTATAGAAAGAAATTTCCTGCGCGGTGAGCCGGTAATTGTAACCGCATGCATCGCATCGCAGAATTTGCTTCCCGAGCATATCGGCGCTGTAGAGCGCGGGATTCCTGGGAAGCTCATCATTTTTGACCGTTTCTTGTCCGGAAGTGCGCGGGATATTTTCTTCCCAACGGAATCCCGCCGCGAGCGCCTCTTCCTTCTGCATCGGGAAATATTCCTGCGCAATGGATTCGTTGTATGCGAAGGGCGAGAGCGAAGCGGGAAAAAACTCCCCCCACTCCCCCGTCTTCTTCATGTGCTCGATAATCCTTGTCTTCAGCTTCTCATACTCGTCCTTTGTGTATTGCTTGTTGAGAATGCAATATTCGCCGCTCTTGAGCCCCGCGCACCCGAACACATTTCGCGCGTTGAAGCAGAAATCCGAGTAATACATGTTGGCGCAACTTTGCCCCACATGGCAGAAGTAGACGCGATTGCATTTCAGCGTCGTGAGGGAATAATACGAAAGTTCGATGTCCGGACTGAACGCAATGTCGTACGAGTCTCTTGCGTTGCGTGAGGTGTAGATGAAACGCGAGTTTTCCCCTCCCTTCACATCGAAAGAATCCTGGATATTTTTCCCGTTATAGATATGGTTTCCGGAAACGGCATTGTTATGCGAACCGAACAAGTGCCGTTGAGGCAGGGTTCTTCGAAGTTCACGCTGCTTCCCCAAAATAAGCTCTGTTGCCGCGGGATCCGTGAGCGGATGTGTGCAAAGAAACGCTTCATATTCTTCCTTCGTCTTCTGCTCGTTGAAAATACAATAGGATTTCTGCTTCAGCCCTACGCATCCGATGCAATTCGTACAGCTCCGGCAATCGAAAAGTCCGATGCTATCCGCACAGCTCTCACATTCCTGACTGTACAGCACTCGATATGAACCGATGCAGTCAATGCATTCATAGCAAAGTTCGGATTTATGAAGATAGAGCGTGTCCACCGAGTCCTTTGATTCCCACACAATATGCCCATACAGGCACTCCTCGTTTTCCACGGAACCGAATGTCATATAGCAATTCTTGCTGCCAAAACCAAAATTCACGTATTCGGAGCCAACACTCTGATTGCGCATCAGGTTAAACCGCGGGACAGCGAGCAAAAGTTCCTTGAATTGTTCGAAGAACGGCCTGCCGAAGGCGAAATCCCGTCCATATTCCGCCGGGTCCCAACTGTCCGCCCACCACTCGTCATGCGCATAAACCTTATAGGGCGATTGAGGAGAATACATCGATATCATCGAAGCTCCCGACAAGTCCGATTTTTTCTTGTAGAGCGTCTTGAAATTTCGGAATATCATTCTCCGCCGCTGGCGGCACACCGGGCAATCCTTCGGCGCGGGGAAACCCACTTTCTCGTAGAACGAAAAGTCATCGGGCTCGATGACGAACAATTTTTTGCATGATAGGCAATTCCTTGTTTCCGAGTTCATTCTATTTTCTATATTTCTACTTTCTATTTTCTGATGTTATGCAATTTCCGCCTGGTAACAACTTTCACAATACACTATTTCCGGCCGCTCCGGTGCGTAGGAAGTCCGGATTGCTGCTTCACACTTCGCACAAGTACGGGAATACATCTGCATTGGGTTTAGTCGCCGGATGCGCGCGCGGTCGCGGCAGAGCGGGCACTGACGCGGGATAGGAAAATTGGAATGGCGGAGAAACTGCAATTCCATAGGAATAATCTGGTAATTCTTGCCGCATGCATCACACTTCAAAATCTCTTTCGTGACGGTGTCGGGAACGTCTTTGATGTGGTCGGGAACGGTTGTGGTCGCGTCGCGGTATTCGCGCGCATCCGGGTCGCGCCAGGTGAAACCCTGTTTGAGCGCTTCTTCTTTAGTAGTCGGGAAAAATTCGTACGCGGTGGTTTCGTTGTACGCCCAAGGAGAAAGGTCGGCCGGAATCTGTCCTCCATAGCCATGCTCGCGTCCCAGGCGGTCGGTGAACGGCGCCACTGCCATTTGCTTCTTAATGCGGTCAACTAGTGGAAAGTATTCATCCTTCGAATATTGCTTATTGAAAACACAGTACTCCGCATTCTTGAGTCCCGCGCAGCCGAACACATTCCCGCATCCGTGGCAGCCGAACGTGTATTCGGTGTCATGGCTCCGGTAATTCCATACGCTGAATCTGACGTTATTGGTATTCAAACCGGTCCATGTCGCGTCGTAGACCCACTCGGAGCTTGAGCCGAATGCGGTGAAGTCATAACTGTTTTTTGTGCCTCCTTTAAGGAAAAGCTGGGCGTACTTCACGTTCTCCGAATCGGAAACGAAATAGACCTCGTGCGCATTTTTGGAGTTGTAGACGTATTCTCCCGAAACGTTGCTGTTATTCCTCCCGTGGATCGCGCGCCGCGGGAATTGCAGGGAAAATTCCTGTGCGCGTATCCGCAACCCCTCTCTGTTCTTCCAAGAACCGAAGTCAAACTCCCGGAGCTTCTTCTGAAATTCTTCCTTTGTGAATTGTTCATTGAAAATACAATAGCTTTTCTTGCGGAGGTTGCTGCATCCGATACAATCGTCGCACCCTCTAAGGTCTCGTGAGAAGTAAACACTGTGGCAATCTTCGCAATCTTCCGAGAAAAACGTCTGGTAGCAGCGATGGACATTCACGACTTCGTAGCAAAGTTCCGGGTCGGAAGAATACGCGACATCAAAGGAATTTTTTGTCCGAAGCGCGACATTGGTATAGCCGGTGTCCTCTCCGGTGATATGTTTGAAGCAGAGATAGCAATTTTTTTGGAAACTCGACGCATTGCAGTACTCGCTGTTCACCATTGTGGTGTACTCGGTGTGAAGTGCCGCCTTGGGCACCGCATCCATCAATTCTTTGAACTGCTCAAAGAAAGAACGTGAAAAGTCGAAGTCGCGTCCGTAACTCTTCGGGTCCCATTGGTCCGACCACCAGACATCTTGTTTGTACACCTTATATGGCAAGTCGGGGTGATAAATAGTGATGATGCCCTCCCCGGTGAAATCGCATTTCCGCTTATAAAGAATGCGGTAACCGTACCACGCAAGCCGCCGCATAAGGCGGCATTTGGGGCACCAAGTCGGCGGCGGCACGTGGATAGTTTCATAGAACGCGAAGTCATCCGGCTCGATGGTAAATTGAGTTTTGCAAGATTTGCAGGACGCAGTAAGGCTATCCATTGTTCAATTTATGCGCATCGCTAATTATCTTTTTGTGATCGAAAGCAAGAGTATTATTTCTCCAATCGCGGACAATCTCGGCATGGCTTGCGTCGTCACCCGCGCACAACGTGGAGATGTCAGCTTCCCCAAGAAAAGCAACGGAAACGATATGCCTCCTGGAATCGCGGCTCGGCTCCGAATAAACGCCTATAAGCTTGAGCTTTGTAAGCACAAGTCCCGTTTCCTCGAATGTTTCTTTCTTGCACGCTTCCTCCACTGTTTCTCCAACCTCGACGAAACCACCGGGAAGCGCATAGCACCCTTTGAAAGGGTCATGTCCGCGCTTAATCAAAACCACTCCGCTTGAAGCGACTACCACGCAATCAACAGCTAATGCCGGTCCTTTATTCGTCATATTACTTCAGATTGGTAACAACTCTCACAAAACACAACCTCTGGTCGTTCCGGCGAATAGTTCGTTTTAATCCCCTTTCCGCACTTCGCGCATGTGCGTTCGAAAAGCGTAAACGGCCCGCGGCGAACAAGGCGCTCAAGATGCCGGCAGCTAAAACATTTTCGCGGAATAGGAATCAGCGCCCGGCGGTACATTTCGAGTTCCGGTTTGATAATCCGGTAATTCCTCCCGCATAAGATGCACGCAAGCGTTTCTTTGAGAATATCGTCGGTTGCGTCTTTAATATGGTCGGGAATCTGCTCCGGCTTCAACGTTTCCTTTCCCTTGGTTGCGGGAATTTCTTCTTCCCAGCGGAATCCCTGCTTCTGGGCTTCTTCCTTTGTAAGCGGCATATTGTCTTGTCCGATGGTCTCATTGTAAGCAAAAAACGCCATGGAAGGCGGAAAGAAGAGCCCATACTCCCCTTCCGTCGTTAACTCTTTGATAATGCCTTCACGGAGTTTTTTATACTCTCCTTCGGAATACTGCGCATTGAGTACCGCAAACTTCCCGTTCTTCAAACCCACACAACCGAAACAATCTTCGCTTCCGCGGACACCGAGGCAATATTCAACGTCGTGCGAATTTTCCACAAACCATCCGACTTTGATTCTCTGGGAAACTCCTACGCCGACCCCTTCAAGCAAAAGTTCTGAACTCCTGCCGTGCCCGATAAGGTCATAACTGTCTTTGGGGGTCTTTACGGAGAACGCATATCGGAGGTCCTCTCCCTTCCCCACCTCAAAAGAATCTCTGCAGTTTTTTGACTCGAAGATGTAGTTCCCGGTGCAACCCACCGACTTCAAGTTGTCGTTCTCGCGACGCGGGAACTTCTTTGTGTGTTCCTCAAATATCTTCTTGAACTTCTCAATCGCCGAATAGCTGCCCACAATCTCGTTCACTTTCTTTCTCCACTCCTCTTTCTCGAGTGGCTCATTCAAAAAATGGAATGACTTATGCCGAAGGTTTACGCAACCAAAGCAACTTTGAACGCCCGCGCAATTCAGCACGAACCATGAATCAAGGCATTCGAGTGAATTTTGCCCCCATGCAACCCCTGTGCTCTTTTGCACATTCACTCCTTCGTATATCCGTTCGGAGTCCTCCGCGAAGTAGGTATCGAATGTGTCCCGGCACTGCATGAGTCCCCGCGAGTACGCGCAGTTCTCGTTTCTTGGGCCGGAGTTAAAGCACAAATAGCAGTCCTTATTGCCTCCTGCAAAATTGCAGTACTCGCTGTTGATATTCGGCCCCGTAGACGCCGTGGAGTAGGTCGCCACCTTGGGGACCTTCCACGCGAGTTCGTTCAACTGTTCCAAAAAAAGTCTGCTTTCATCATACTCTTGCGCGTACTCGCGCGCGTCCCACTTGTCCGACCACCAACAATCGTTGCAATAGACAACGTGGGCGGACTTGGGATGGTACATCGTGACCACCGACTTTCCGCAAAGTTTACACGTGCTCTTGTAGAGTGTGCGCTCGTTTCGAAACACCGCGCGGCGCCGGAAACGGCACGCGGGGCAAAGCGCGGGTACGGGCACTCCCATTTTTTCATAGAAACTCCGGTCGGAGGCGTCTATCTCGAATTGGGCTCGGCAATTGCGACAGGAGTGATTTTCCAGGCTCATAGGAATAAGGATAATGGAGTATGGAATAAGGGGCAATTCACCTTAATTCGTACTCCTCATTTCCTAATCCTAAAACTTTCGGAGGAAATGGGTAAGCAATGCCACCGAAGCTCCGGCGGCTCCTTTCGCGAGAAACTCCCCCTCAATCGTCGTCATCCGCGGGGCGATATCAAGGTGTACCCACGAGTAGGCATCTCTCCCGTCCGCATTCCGTATGAATTGCCGGAGGAATACCGCGCCATTAATTGCCCCACCGTAGCGGTTTTTCCCGGTGTTCGATACGTCGCCAAACGTTCCACGAACATCATCTTCATATTCTTCCCAAAGCGGGAGCGGCCAGACAAAGTCTCCTGTTGCTTCACCTGCGATGCGAAATGCCTTTGCGGTTTGTTCGTTTGTCGAAAAAAGTGCCGTGGCACGTTGCCCCAGGGCGACTACCGCAGCACCCGTAAGTGTCGCGATATCCACCACAAGGCGTGGCGAAAACCGCTTTGCATATTCGAGCGCGTCCGCAAGAATGATGCGTCCTTCCGCGTCGGTATTTAATACTTCAATTGTCTTCCCGGACATACTCTTCAAAACATCGCCGGGCCGGTAGCTGGAGCCCGACGGCATGTTTTCAACCGCCGGGATGATACCGATAACGTTTTTCTTTGCCTTGATTCTCGCGAGCGCCGCAATCGTGTGAATCACCGCCGCGCCGCCCGACATATCCATATGCATCTCGTAAATCCCTTGCTCGGGCTTGAGGTTAAGTCCCCCGGTATCAAACGTTACTCCTTTTCCGACAAGTACCGTTGGTTGCTCACCTTTCCTGCCTTTTAGGTATTCCATCACTATAAACCGCGGCTTCTCCGATGAACCTTTGGATACTCCAAGTATCCCGCCCATCCCAAGTTTTGCGATTTCTTTCTCGTCCAGAATGGAAACCTTAAAACCGGCACGCTTGCCCGCCTCCGTAGCCGCTTCGGCGAGGTGACTGGGCGTCATATCCCCTCCGGGCGTGTTCGAAAGAATACGCGTCTCGTTCATCTCTTCGCCGATAATTTTTCCCTCCTGAACCGCGCGGGTGAGCGTTGCAGATTGTGATTTGGAGAAAAGAGTGATGCTCTCAACGAAAGCCCACCCTTCCTTGGGCGGAGTCTTGTACTTCACGAACTCGAAATTTGCGATTTCAAATTGCATTGCGGCAAGAAGCCCTGTTTCTTGGGGGGTTCCGCGGACACGGAAATCATCGAGTGCGGCCGCTATTTTCTTGAATTTTTCTTTTCGTGCAACGACAATCACGCGCCGCGCCGCGAGAATCGCTTTTCGGTTGGTGAATTTCGCTTTCGGCGCGACACCTAAAAGCAAAACTATTTTCCCGCTGGGAAGCAGGAGCGCACGCGTGCACTCTCCGCTTTTCGGGAAGGAGTTTAGTGTCGCATTGAAATAATCTTTATCGCTTCCGTCAAGAAGCGCGAAAAAGGGGTGAAGGCGGACATTTCCGTCTTCTTTGATAAGGCAGACCGATACTGCATCTCCCGGAATCTTTTTTGAAACGTTGATTTGCATAAAAATAAACAGAACCTTCCTCGTCTTAGAGGCGGCAGTGGCCGCAGGCGGCGGAACGGTTATTGCTTCATTACCGTTCCCATCCACTCACGATATTTGCGGTTGAATCGCCGGACATCGACTGCGCCGACGAAAGGAATCAAAGAAGAATGATTTTTTTCAATCAACTCCTCGATTTCCGCAATGTGATGCTCGAGCGTTTTGATATACATTCCGGTCTCAAGATGATTTTTAAGCTCATCCTTCCAGTAATACATACTTTGGATGGGCCAAATATTCACGCATGAGGCAAGTTTGTGGTCAAGAATAAGCTTCCCGAGTTTCACCGCTTCCTCCGTGTTTTTACATGTGGTATAGACGAGAACCATCCCCAAATTAAGGGTTCCACGCCGACCTTTCTGCTTTTATGAATACCACAAAAAAGGGCTTTCTGCAATATATTTCCGCGGGGTAATCTAAGTCTGTTGGTACAGCTTCGTTACCATGAGAAGCATGTACCCCT